>JAODBI010000069.1 GCA_025463875.1 Actinomycetes bacterium | reverse complement strand
GATCGCGCTCCGGCCCGCCGACGGTCCCATCGAGCGCTCCGGTCGTTCACGCGACGTCGGCATGATGCTCGGCCTTGCGCTCGTCGGAATCGGCACGCTCATCGCCGGCAACCGCGTCCTGCCGCATGGCTTCCGCTTCGCTCATTTCGGCGGCCCGTTGCTGCTCATCGGCGGCGGACTCGCAATTCGGTTGATCCGGCGGCGCGACGCGGATGCCGACGACGACCCTGCCCCTCCCGAACCGACGCCCGGCTCTTCCGCGGCGGGCATCAGCGATCCCTCGGGCTCGACCTCCGGGCCGGGTCCGGCAACCGAGCCGACCGCGACGACACCGTCCGGAGCCGAGCCTCCGATCGACGCGGAGGCGACGACCGAATCACCCCTCACCGGTGAGCCGCCGACCGAAACGTTCGCGGCGGTTCCGCCGGCCGCCGACGTTCCCCCGAGCGCCTGGACACAAACGGCCCCGTGGCCCGTGCCCCCGTCGCAGCGTGCGCAGCGCCGGCAATGGCGCATCGACCGTCGGGATGAGCGGCGCGCGCGGCGACCGCGGTCATTCCTCACCCCGCTGACACTGAGCATCGTCTTGATCGGTGGCGGGATCGCGAGCCTGCTGGCAGCAACGGGCGCGCTCGACGTGAACCTGACCGTCGTGCTCGCGATCGCGACATCCGTCGTCGGCGCCGCACTCGTCGTCGCCGCCTTCGCCGGCCGCGCCCACGCGCTCATCCTCGTCGGCCTGTTGCTGCTCGGCGCGACCGCGGTCTCCAACACGATCGACGTACCGCTGCGCGGCGGGATCGGCAGCCGCGACTACCGGCCGCTGCAGTTGGCCGAGCTGAAACCGCACTACGAGCTCGGCATCGGTCAACTGTCGCTCGACCTCCGCGACGTTCCGCTCGCCGGCCGGACAACGACCGTCGACGCGCAGACCGGCATCGGCCACCTGGTCGTGTTCGTGCCGAGCTCGGTACGCGTCGACGTCCACGCTCACGCGGGCGCGGGTTCGATCACGCTGTACGGACACGACGACGGCGGCTGGCCGGAAGACGACCAGCGCGCGGTCGCCGGGAGCGGTCCGGGTGTGCTGCGACTCGACCTGCGGGTCGGTGCCGGCCAGGTCGAGGTGCGCCGCTTCGAGCCGGGCGGCGTGGAGACGATTCTCGGCGAGAACACGAAGGGCGGGCCGGCACCGACCGCGCCCCCGGACCCGATCACCTCGCCGACACCGACGATGCCCCCGACACCCACCACGCCCCCGACGCCGACCACTGCGAGAGGAAACGGCTGATGGAACGCCACCCCACCGACTTCGTGGAGCTGCTGTTCGGGCTCGCCTTCATGGCGGCCGGCGCCGGCTTCATCGTGCACCAGACCACCGACAGCTCGTTCGACGCGGCCTGGATCGCGGCGATCGCGCTCGTCACCATCGGCTGCGCATTCCTCGCGGTGACCCTGCTTCGCGGTCCGCGCCGCGAACATCGCAACGAAGCCGCGCTCGACATCCCAACTCCGGTCGACGAACCGGTCGAGGATCCGCAGTCGTGAACGCGACCGCGCTTACTTCGACCGGGCCTACTTCGACCGGGGATCGACCGGCTCGGCCAACGGGAGCTCGTCGCGCTCGCCCGTCGACCGCACCTTGCGCTCGATGACACCCCGCCCCACGCCCTTCGCACCCACCACGAGTTGTATCGGCACACCGACGAGATCGGCGTCGGCGAACTTCACGCCCGGGCTCACGTCGCGGTCGTCGTAGAGCACGTCGTTGCCCTGCGCGCGCAGCGACGCATAGACACGGTCGGCTTCGGCGACGACGTTCGCCGCCTGCTCACCGCGGCCCGGCACGGCAATGAGGTGCACGTCATACGGCGCCAGCGCCGCCGGCCACGAGAGACCGTGCTCGTCGTGGTACTCCTCGGCCACGGCGGCAACGACGCGCGACACACCGATGCCGTAGCAGCCCATCACCATCGGGTGCTGCTCGCCCCTCTCGTCGGTGTAGTGCGCGTCGAGCGCTTCGCTGTACTTGGTCCCGAGCTGGAAGACGTGGCCGACCTCGATGCCGCGATCGACGGCCAAGGGATTCCCGCAGCGCGGGCACGGATCGCCGGGCGCGACGGTGACGATGTCGGCCCACACGTCGACGTCGAAGTCGCGCCCCACCACGGCGTTGCGCGCGTGATGGTCGGTGCGGTTCGCGCCGATGACCCACGCCGATCCGGCGCGCACGCCGGGGTCGGCGACTACGACGCTCGCGCCTTCGTAGTTCGGTCCGATGTAGCCCTTGGGCAGCTCGGGATGCGCGGCGAAATCGTCGTCGCCGTACAGGCGCACCGGCTTCGGCCTCAACGCGGCCGCGACCGCGAGCTCGTTCACATCGCGGTCGCCCGGGACGATCGCGAGGCCGAGCTTGCCTTCGACGTCGAACGCGATCGACTTCAACAGCGTCCTCGGCTCGACCCCCAAGTGCGCGGCGACGCCCGCGATACCGGGCAGGTCCGGTGTGTTGACCTCCTCCAGGGCAGGCACGTGGGCACCCACGGGCGCGGTCTCACCCCCGCCCCGCCGCGCCGCCTCCACGTTCGCCGCGTACTCGCAACTCGGGCACCACACGAAGTCGTCCTCGCCCACGGCCGCGACCGCCATGAACTCTCGACTCTCGGACCCGCCCATCTCGCCGGAGTCGGCCTCGACCGCGCGAAACGTGAGGCCGCAGCGATCGAACACGCGGTGATACGCGTCGTACATGAGTTGGTAATTCGTCCGGAAAGCGTCGACGTCGACGTCGAACGAGTACGCGTCCTTCATCAGGAACTCGCGGGCGCGGAGCAGACCGAACCGGGGTCGCAGCTCGTCGCGGTACTTCCAGTTGATCTGGTACAGGTTGAGCGGAAGGTCGCGGTACGACGTGTACTCCTGGGCGACCAGGCTCGTCACCACCTCCTCGGCCGTCGGCGAGAGGCAGTACGCCGTCTCCCGCCGGTCGAGGAGCTTGAACATCAGCGGCCCGTACGCCTGGGCGCGGCCGCTGCGCTCCCAGAGCTCGAGGGGCTGGACGATGGGGAGCAGCGTTTCCTGGGCCCCGGCGTCGTCCATCTCTTCCCGGACGATCTGTTCGACCTTGCGCAGCACCCGGTAGCCCAGGGGCAGCCACGAGTAGATCCCGGCGCTGATGCGGCGGATGTATCCGGCGCGCACGAGCAGGCGGTGACTCTCGACCTCGGCGTCGGCCGGGTCGTCACGCAGGGTGCGCAGGAACAGGGAGGTCATCCGCATGGGCGCCGAGGCTACCGGCGCCCTCTCGGCGGACCGATCGCTCGGTTTCGGCGTCGTGGACGCATCTCCTCTCGACCGCAGACACGCGGTCAGGCCGGGAATGCGGGGATCGCGGGCGCAGGTTGGTACCGCTTTGACCGAGTAAGCCGGGCGGAGGGCCGCCGGGCGAATGTCCACTGGAATTGTGGACCACGACGGTCGGAGAAATTCCCGACCTTCGAGCTGGTATTTCCGGGACCACGAGCGTAGGGTGAAAGCATGATTTTGCGAGTCGTAGGCGCTGCGAGCATCTTCATGGGCCGCACGCCGCACGAAGTACGCGACGAGCTCGATCTCGCGCGCCCTCGCTGACGAGCCCGGCAACACCAGCCCCCGCTCGTCCGTCCGTTCCGCCCCGCCCGTCAGGGAGCCGCCGCATGGCGATCGACGTCCGCGATCTCGCGACCCGTCAACTCGAACCGATCATCGCCGAAGAGCTCGACATCTTCGAGCGCACCGTCGCCGAATACCTCGACGGGCGCGTCGACGAGGACACCTTTCGCGTCTTTCGCCTGAATCACGGCGTCTACGGCCAGCGACAGGGTGGCCGGGCCCAGATGCTGAGGATCAAGATCCCGCACGGCCGCATCACCGCCGAGCAGCTCGACACCTTCGCGTACATCGCCGACAACTACTCCCGGGGCTGGGGTCACCTCACCACCCGCCAGAACGTGCAGTTCCACTTCATCCCGCTCGAGCAGTCGCCCGAGATCCTGCGCCTGATGGCGTCGGTCGGCCTGACCTCGCGGGAAGCGTGCGGCGACACGGTCCGCAACGTCATGGGTTGCCACCTCGCCGGTGCGTGCCCGCAGGAAGTCCTCGACATCACGCCGTGGGCGAAGGCCACCACCGACTTCCTCCTCCGCCATCCCTACGGACAGCGCCTGCCCCGCAAGTTCAAGATCAACTTCTCGGGCTGCGCCACCGACTGCGGCCAGGCGATGTTCAACGACGTCGGCGTCGTCGCGACGACCCGCACCCTGCCCGACGGATCGACCGAAGCGGGCTTCCGGGTGTTCATCGCCGGCGGACTCGGCGCCAACCCGCACCCCGCGCAGGCGCTCGAGGAGTTCACGTCCCGCGAAGAGCTTCTGCCGACCATCTACTCGTGCCTGCGCACGTTCGATCACTACGGCAACCGCGACTACAAGATCCGCGCCCGCATGAAGTGGCTCGTCGACTCGATGGGCATCGAGGAGTTGCGGGAGCGCATCTTCAAGGAGCGCAAGTTCCTGCGCGGCGCGCGCGACTGGCCGTGGGGAATTCCCGCCGCCGTGCTCGAAGCCGGTGACGCGCCGGCGGGCGGCACGCCCGAGGCGACGAAGGTCGGTCCGGCGTTCGTGCCGGTGAAGCTGCTGTCGAGCGATCCGTACGACCGCTGGCAGGAAGCGAACGTCGTCCGCGGTCGCGCGAACGGCACGGTGAGCGCAGTCGCGTACTCACGACTCGGCGACATCACCGCCGACCAGTTCCGTGCGCTCGCCGACATCCAGCGCGACTTCGATCTCGACATCCGGATCACGAACCGCCAGAACCTGGCGCTGCGCGATCTGACCGAAGCCGACGTTCGCCCGGTCTACGACCGGCTGAACGACATCGGGATGGCCGAGGCCGGCGCCGAGCTCGCACGCGACGTCGTGTCGTGCCCGGGCGCCGACACCTGCAACCTCGCCGTCACGCAGTCGCGCGGCCTCGCCGCGGCAGTCGGCGACGCGCTCGAAGATGCCGGCCTCGCCGAGGTTCCGGGCGTGCGCGTCAACATCTCCGGTTGCACGAACAGCTGCGGCCAGCACCACGTCTCCGACATCGGATTCTTCGGTCTCGAGCGCCGCGCCAACGGACGCGCCGCGCCCGGCTACCAGATGCTCCTCGGTGGGCACCTCGGCGAGACCGAGGTCGAGTTCGGCGACAAGGCCACCAAGATCCCGGCCAAGACCGCGCCGGAAGCGGTCGTGCGGGTCGTGCGGCGGTTCAACGAGGAACGCCAGCCGGGCGAGATGTTCCAGACCTGGCTCGCCCGATCCGGCGGCGCCAAGGGTGTGGGCGACACGCTCAGCGATCTCGACCACTTCCCCACTCCGGATGTCGGTCCCGAGTTCTACGTCGACTACGACGAGACCGGTCCCTACGTCGCCGAGGTCGGCGACGGGGAGTGCGCCGCGACATGACGAACCGTCAGCGCGCCGAGAGCGGGCAGGCATGAGCTTGCTCGATCCGGTCACCATCGACCGTCCACTCGTCGACATCGACCTTGGCGAGCTCGCGGCCGTTTCGGCGGAGCTCGAGCGCAAGCCCGCGTCGAGCGCGATCAAGTGGGCGTGGGAACGCTTCGGAGCGGGCGTCGTGCTCGCCGCGTCGTTCCAGGACTGCGTCCTCGTCGACGTCGCGGCGAAGGCCGCGCCCGGCATCGAGGTCGTGTTCCTCGACACGCAGTACCACTTCGCCGAGACGCTCTGGTACGTCGAGCGGGTGCGGGAGCGGTATGACCTCAATCTCACCGTCATGCAGCCGCTCGTGTCGCCCGACGACCTCTGGCAGACCGACCCGGACGAATGCTGCGCGATGCGCAAGGTCGAGCCGCTCGCCCGGGCGCTGCGCGGCAAGCAAGCCTGGATGACCGGTTTGCGCCGGGTCGAGTCGCCGACGCGCACCAACGCGCCGATCGCGCACCTCGACGTCGGGCGCGGAATCGTCAAGGTCAACCCGCTCGCGACATGGTCCGACGCCGACATCGCGGCGTACAAACAGGACCACGAGCTTCTCGAGCACCCCCTCGTGGCCCAGGGTTACCCGTCGATCGGGTGCTGGCCTTGCACCCGTCCCGTTGCCGACGGCGAAGACCCCCGTTCCGGTCGCTGGGCCGGACAAGGCAAAATGGAGTGCGGGCTGCACGGATGGCCGCAGGCCTGAGGCCCTGGGGATCGAGCCGAGACCGGAAACGAAAGCGACGGGAAAAGCAACGATGCAACGGATCATCTCTCATCTCGACGCGCTCGAATCCGAGTCGATTCATCTGCTGCGCGAGGTAGCGGCCGAGTTCGAACGACCGGTGCTGCTGTTCTCCGGCGGCAAGGACAGCGTCGTGATGCTGCACCTCGCCAAGAAGGCGTTCTGGCCGGCCCGGCTGCCCTTTCCGGTGATGCACGTCGACACCGGCCACAACTTCCCCGAGGTCATCACCTTCCGTGATTCGTCGGTCGCGCGGCTCGACGTGAACCTCGTTGTCGCCTCGGTGCAGGAGTCGATCGATGCCGGCCGCGTCGTCGAGGAGACCGGCCCCAATGCGTCGCGCAACCGGCTCCAGACCACGACGCTCCTCGACGCGATCGAACAGCACAACTTCGACGCCGTGATGGGCGGCGCCCGCCGCGACGAGGAGAAGGCCCGCGCCAAGGAGCGCTTCTTCTCCTTCCGCGACGAGTTCGGACAGTGGGACCCGAAGAATCAGCGGCCGGAAATCTGGTCGCTCTACAACGGCCGTCACCGCAAGGGCGAGCACATCCGCGTGTTCCCGCTCTCGAACTGGACCGAGCTCGACATCTGGCAGTACATCGCCGACGAGGAGATCGAGCTGCCGCCGATCTACTACGCGCACCGCCGCGAGGTGTTCCGGCGCGACGGCATGCTCATGGCAGTCACCGACTTCCTCCAACCCGGCGACGGCGAAGAGGTGTTCGAAGCGACGGTGCGCTACCGCACGGTCGGCGATGCCACCTGCACCGCGGCGGTCGCCTCGACCGCGTCCTCGATCGAGGACGTGATCACGGAGGTCGCGGCTTCCCGCATCACCGAACGGGGTGCGACCCGCGCCGACGACAAGTTCTCCGAAGCGGCCATGGAAGATCGCAAACGAGAAGGGTATTTCTGATGGGGTGGGAAGCGCACCGGAGGCCGCTCGCGGCAGACCGCTCGCCGCAGAGAGCGGGAGGGAAGTAGATGGAACTGTTGCGGTTCGCGACCGCCGGATCGGTCGACGACGGGAAGTCGACGCTCATCGGCCGGCTGCTCTACGACTCGAAGCAGATCTTCGAGGACACGCTCGAGGCGTTGGAACACACCACGATGCTGCGCGGCGAGGAAGGGATGAACCTCGCCCTCCTCACGGACGGTTTGCGGGCCGAGCGCGAACAGGGCATCACGATCGACGTGGCGTACCGCTACTTCGCCACGCCCCGGCGCAAATTCATCATCGCCGACACGCCCGGGCACGTGCAGTACACGCGCAACATGGTGACCGGCGCGTCGACCGCCGACATGGCGCTGATCCTCGTCGACGCGCGCAAGGGCATCATCGAACAGTCGCGCCGTCACGCGTTCCTCGCATCGTTGCTCGGAGTCCCCCACCTGGTGCTGTGCATCAACAAGATGGACCTCGTCGACTACGACCAGGAAGTCTTCGAGCGCATCAAGGCCGAGTTCAAGGAGTTCGCGGCCAAGCTCGACGTGCGCGACCTCCAGTTCATCCCGATGTCGGCTCTCAACGGCGACAACGTCGTCGACCGTTCCGCGAACATGCCGTGGTACGAGGGAACGAGCCTCTTGCACCTGCTCGAAGAGGTGCACATCGCCTCCGATCGCAACCTGATCGACTGCCGCTTCCCGGTGCAGTACGTGATCCGGCCCCGCGACGACAAGCACCACGACTACCGCGGGTACGCGGGCCAGGTTGCGAGCGGGTCGTACAAGGTGGGTGACGACGTCGTCGTCCTGCCGTCCGGCTTCACGTCGACCATCGCGTCGATCGACACCGCGGACGGACCGGTCGAAGAGGCGGTCCCGCCGATGTCGGTCACGATCCGGCTCACCGACAATCTCGACGTGAGCCGGGGCGACATGATCTGCCGCCCCAACAACCAGCCGCACATCTCCCAGGACGTCGAGGCGATGCTCTGCTGGTTCGGCGAGCGCGCGCAGCTGCAGCCGGGCGTGAAGTACGCGCTGAAGCAAACGTCGAAGTGGGCGCGCGCGTTGGTGAAGGACCTCCACTACCGCCTCGACGTCAACACGCTGCACCGCGACGAGGACGCAACCTCGCTTTCGTTGAACGAGATCGGCCGGGTCACGCTGCGCACCACCGCGCCGCTCTTCTCGGACGACTATCGCCGCAACCGTGCGACCGGTTCGTTCATCCTCGTCGACGAAGCGAGCAACGACACCGTCGCGGCGGGGATGATCGTCTAAGAGACAGAATGGTGCCGTGGTCCACAACGTCGCCGCGGCCGGCTTCAACGATCCGGGTGACTACGAAGCGGCGCGGCCCTCGTATCCACCCGATGCGGTCGCGTGGCTCGTCGAGCACCTGCGGATCGCGCCGGGCCGGCGCGTCGCCGACGTCGCGGCGGGCACGGGCAAGCTGACCCGCCTGCTCGCGCCCATCGGCGCCGACCTCTTCGCGGTCGAGCCCGTACCGGGGATGCGCGAGACCTTCCGTCGCATCCTGCCCGGCGTTCCGCTGGTCGCGGGTACCGCCGAAATGATGCCGTTCGCCGCGACCACGTTCGACGCCATCACCGTCGCGCAGGCCTGGCACTGGTTCGACCACGAGCGCGCTTCGGCCGAGATGGCGCGCGTGTTGCGGCCGGGCGGGCGGCTCGGACTCGTCTGGAACGCCCGCGACCGCTCCGAGCCGTGGGTCGACGAGGTGTGGTCGATCATGGATCGCGTCGAGAAAAAAGCGCCTTGGCGCGATCACGAGAACTGGCGCGACAGCGCGACGAAGCCGATGCCCGGGTTCGGAGGAGAGCTGCACGCGACCCAGTTCCGTCACCTGCAGAGCATCACCCCGGAAGGCGTCGTACAACGGGTCGCGTCGGTCAGTCACGTCGCGGTGCTCCCCGAGCCGGAACGGGAGCGGGTGCTCGACGAGGTCCGGCACCTCCTCGCGACCCACCCCGCCGTCCGGGGCCGCGAGACGGTCGAAATCCCCTATCGGGTCGACTGTTTCTGGACCGAACGTTCCTGATCGGCCCGGACGACCCGAGGAATGGGTTGCAGGGCGCCGGGGAAGCTGACGAGTGTGTCAGCATGGATACCCATACCCGGCGGTCGGCAGGAAAGGAGTAGTCGGGTGACGGCCTCGATGGAGCTGCCGAATCACCGAATCTTCGGTCCCCGCCTGCCCTTCGGCCGACGCATCGAGTTGCCCGACCGGGGCACGACCTTCGTCCGCCGGCTCGCGGGCCCTCCGGGGGCACCCACGGTGCTCTTGCTGCACGGCTGGGTCGCCAGCGCCGGTCTCAACTGGTACCAGTCGTTCGGCGCCCTGCGGGAGCACTTCAACGTCATTGCGCCCGACCTGCGCGGCCACGCCCGGGGCCTCAAGTCACCCAAGATCTTCCGCCTCGCCGACTGCGCCGATGATTGCGCGGCGACGCTCGAGGCGCTCGACACCGGGCCCGTCATCGCGGTCGGCTACTCGATGGGCGGGCCGGTTGCCCAGCTGCTCTGGCGCCGCCACCGCGACCTCGTCGACGGTCTCGTGCTCTGCGCGACCAGCGCCGATTTCATGCCCAACCGCTTCACCCGGAACCTCTACCAGGCGACGATGCTCAGCGCGACCGCGATGGCGCGCCTCGCGTGGCCGTCACGGTTGCTGCCCGGCGTGCCCATGGTCAACGCGCATCCCTCGGCGATGCCCGCCTGGGCCGCGTCCGAGATGCGCCGGCACGACTGGCGCATGATCATTGAGGCCGGCCATTCGATCAGCACGTACAACGCGCGGCGTTGGATCGGCGACGTCGATGTGCCGACCGCAGTCGTCTGCACGACCGAGGACCGCGGCGTCGCGCCGTCGATGCAGCACGCGCTGGCCGAATCGATCCCCGATGCAACCGTGCACTCAGTCGCCGACGGGCATCTCGCCTGTGCGAGCGCGCGGTTCGCCGCTCCGCTCCTCGCCGCCTGCCTCGACGTCGCCGGCCGCGGACTCCGACGCTGACTCCGACGCCGACCCCGACTCTGACCCCGACGACGCGGCCGCTCGCGCCGTGATCTCCTCGGCCCACCAGCGGGGTCGCTC
>JAODBI010000035.1 GCA_025463875.1 Actinomycetes bacterium | reverse complement strand
TCTCGGCGTTGATCGCGCGCTTCGGCGCGCGGATCGAGGTGCGGGTCGGGATGGTCCGAGAAGCGATTGCGATGCACGCGCTCGGGGTGCGGGGGGTCTTGTGCTTCGAGCCCAACGTCGCGGCCGGACTTGTAACCGCGGTCTGGGCGCAGCTCGAAGCGCAGGCCCCGGTCGCGATCGAACCACTGTTGCACTTGAACGCGGCGCTCGCGCGCGGCGGCAACCCGCGCTCGTTGAAGGCCGCGCTCGCGATCATCGGTCGCAATGGCGGATGCTTGCGGCCGCCCTACCTGCCTTTGACCGAGGGGCAGTCGGCGGAGCCCGAGCGAGACCTCCGGGCGCTCGGTCTCGTCTGAGCTCCGCGTCAGGTTCCGAACCCGTAGAGACGTTGCGCGTTGCCGCTCAGGATGAGATCGCGCTCGGTCGGGTCGACGGCGGCGAACGTCTTGTCGATGGTGTCCCAGGAATGCGGCCAGTCGCTGGAGATGTGGGGGTAGTCGCTCGACCAGAGGATGCGCTCGACGCCGATCGACGCGCGGTTCTCGATGCCGAACGGGTCGGTGAGATACGTGAAGTGCAGGTGTCGTTCGACGTACTCACTCGGCAGGGCGGTGATCCGAAAGTCGCTGATCGCATCGAGACGCTTGTAGTTGTTGTCGATCTGCTCCTTGAAATACGGAACCCAGCCACAATCGACCTCGGCGACGACGACGTCGAGGTTCGGAAAGCGGTCGAACACGCCCGCGAAGATCATCTGCACGATCCGGTTGGGCGCGTCGAAGAAGCGGCCGTAGCCGGGCAGCGCGGCGCGGTGCGCGGCGGGCATGTGCTGGCTCAGGCTCACGTGGATGTTCAGCGGCACACCCGCCTCGACGATTCGCGTCCAGACCGCGTCGTCCTCCTCGGTGATCTCGAGGGTGCCGTTCGGGTAGCAGCCCATCAACACGCCTCGGATCCCGGGTCGGTCGAGCACCCGATCGATCTCGGCGACCGCAGTCGCGGCGCCGCGGTTCGGGAGCAGCAGCAGGCCGGCGAAGCGCTCGGGCGCGAATGCGGTGTACTCCGAGAGCCAGTCGTTGTACGCGCGCACCAGCGCGAGATGGAAGTCGACGTCCCTGGTCCCGACGACGCCCTGCGCCAAGCGGGGAGTGGGGTAGAGCACCTCGGCGTCGACACCGTCGCGGTCCATCTCCGCGATCCGCGCCGCGGGGTCGTAGCCGCCGGCGCGCATGTCGTCGAAGCGCGACCACGCGTGCATGTCGGCCGGCGCGAGGCCGGCGCACGCGTTCATGCCGAAGTTGATCGGGTCGCGCACGCCTTCGAGCACCCAGGCATCGCCCGGCTCGAAATGGTCGATGCGGGGCGCGCGCGTACGGAACTCGGCCGGGACCCGGGCAGTCCAGAGGTCGCCGGGTTCGTTCACGTGACTGTCGCCCGAAATGAGGCGGTAGGTCCGCTCGGTCGGTGCCCTCGTCATCGGCTTCTTGTAGCACCCGGGCGGGCGGGCGGTCGATCACCGACGGGGAACGGCCGGCATCCGCGCCCGGGCCGTGTGGCAGAAATCGTCCGAACAATGTCATTGCTGCCATGCGCGCCCGCGCCCAGAATGGACGACGTGAGCCGCCGTGTCGTCTTCGTCGTCTATCCGCGCATCACCGCGCTTGATCTCGTCGGGCCGCACGAGGTGTTCGGTGCGTCGGGCGGGTACGAGTTGGCGGTCGCGGGCGCCGAGGCCGGACCGGTGACGAGCACGCGCGGTCCCGGGATCGTCGCCGACCGGTCGTTTGCCTCGGTGCGGGGCGCGATCGACACGCTCGTTGTCGTCGGCGGCGAGGGTGCGTTCGTCGCGGCGCGCGACCCGAAGCTCGTCCGCTCGGTGTCGCTCCTCGCGCGGCGCAGCCGCCGCGTGGCCTCCGTGTGCACCGGTGCGTTCGTCCTCGCCGCCGCCGGCCTGCTCGACGGCAAGCGGGCGACCACGCACTGGTCGTCCTGCGACCGGCTCGACGCGCACTACCCGCAGGTCGAGGTGGAAGGCGATCGCATCTTCGTGCAGGACGGCAACGTGTGGACCTCGGCGGGAGTGACCGCCGGGATGGACGTTGCGCTCGCGCTCGTGGCCGACGATCTGGGCCACGACGTGGCGCGCGCCGTTGCCCGGCAGCTCGTCATGTACGTGCAACGACCCGGTGGGCAGGCGCAGTTCAGCGCGCAGCTGAGCGCGCAGCGCGCCGCCCGCGATCCGCTACGCGACTTGCAGGGCTGGATCGGCGAGCACCCCGCCGAGGATCACAGTGTCGAACGACTCGCGGGACGCGTTGCGATGAGCCCTCGGCATTTCGCACGCGTGTTCCGCTCGGAGGTCGGTTGTACGCCCGCCGCCTACGTCGAACAGGTACGCGTCGAGGTGGCACGGCGGCTACTCGAGACCACCTCGTTCAGCGTCGACGAGGTCGGGGTGACCGCCGGCTTCGGCACCCCGGAGACGCTGCGCCGGGCGTTCGCACGCCGCGTCGGCGCGAGCCCGACCGACTACCGAGATCGTTTCCGTTCGTTCCAACCGGCCTAGCCGTTCCGGGAAAGAGGAAGCTTCCGTGGACATCGTCTGTCTCCTGTTCGAAGGAATCACCGCGCTCGACATCGTCGGGCCCTACGAGGTGCTGCAACGTCTGCCCGAAGCGAACGTCAAGTTCGTGGCGAAGACCGCAGGCGAGGTGCGTACCGACAACAAGTTCCTCGCGCTGGTTGCCGACCACGCGCTCGCCGACGTGACGAGTGCCGACGTACTCGTGATCCCGGGCGGATTCGCGACCCGCGCCCTCGAAGGTGACACCGGGTTGCTCGAATGGATCAGCGCGGTCGACGCGACGACCACGTGGACCACGTCGGTGTGCACCGGTTCGATGTTGCTCGCGGCGGCGGGGCTGCTCGACGGCAAGGAAGCGACGACGCACTGGGCGAGCCTCGACCGGTTGAAGGAGTACGGCGCGATCCCGACCGGTCGCCGGGTCGTCGAGCAGGGCAAGATCATCACGGCCGCCGGCGTCTCGTCGGGCATCGACATGGGCCTCACGCTCGTCGCGCGCATCGCCGGAGACGAATACGCGCAGGGCGTGCAACTCGGCATCGAGTACGACCCGCAGCCTCCCTTCGATTCAGGATCACTCGACAAGGCACCCGCGCCCGTCGCCGAGTTCATGCGCGAGTTGTACGGCGCGCGTGGCCTGTAGCGCTTCGAGCGTCGAATCATCGGCGTTTGCTCAGGCCGGCGATCGGTCGAAACGCCGCACGGCCGAATGACATCGGCGCGCGGGTCGCGCTGCCTAGGCTGACAGGGTCGATGCGGGTTGCCGGCCGCCACTCGTCCCGCAGTCGATCATGGCAGTCGATCATGGCAGTCGATCATGGAGGTCAACGTGGTGGTCGTCACGCTCGGGCTCGTGATTGCGCTCACCGCCGCGGTGCGCTCGACCTGGTCTCCCTGCGGGCTCTCGATGCTCTCGCAGATCACGCCCGTCGCCGAGGCGGGCCGGCACCAGAAGTTCGGTCGCACCGCGGCCTGGTTCATCGCCGGATCGGTCGTCGGCGGTCTGACCCTCGGCGGCATCATCGCGCTCGGCGGGGCCGCCGTCGCAGCCTCCGGATTGACCGACAGTGCCGCACTCACCCTGGTCGCGGTCGGTGCCCTCGGTGCCGCGGCCGTCGATGCGCACGTGTTCGGCTTCGGGCCGCCGTTCCTTCGGCGCCAGGTCAACGAAGACTGGCTGTCGAACTATCGCTCCTGGGTCTACGGCGGTGGGTTCGGCTGGCAGATCGGCGCCGGGATCACCACCTACGTGATGACCGCGGCGGTGCCGCTGCTTGTCGTCGTCGGCGCCTTGAGCGCGCGCCCGTGGGCGGGAGTCGCAGTGGGTGCCGCCTTCGGGCTCACGCGCGGACTCGCGGTGCTGAGCGGGGCGCGCCTGCGCACGACGTCGGCGCTCTACGCGTTCCATCGACGCTTCGCGGCCGGAGCCGAGCCGGTGCGCCGGGCTGTGATCGCGGTCGAGCTCGCCGTCGCGACCGCCGCAACCTGGATCGTCGCGCCGGTTGTCGTCGCGGCCTGCCTCACGGTCACGGTCGTAGTGAGGTACGTGTGGACGCGGACCCGTGCTCCTCGCACGACGATGAGTCCTACTCCGGTCGTCGGTCTGACTCGGTAGGGCCGCCGCGGCCCGAAGAGCAGGAGGCCGACCGTTGAGCACCACCTTTCCCGGCGAGTCGGACGAGTGCCGCAGCGCACGCGATCGACTGCTCGCCCGCGAAATCGAATTGCGACAGGCAATGGAAGCGGTCGCCGAGGAGCGCCGTGCACTCCCGCGCGGCGGCGCCGTCCCCGATGACTACATGTTCCGGAGCGCGGATGGAGGTCCGTCGATCGAGGTGCGCCTCTCCGAATTGTTCGCGCCCGGAAGGGATTCACTCATCGTCTACAACATGATGTTCCCGCGCGACCCGGGCGACGATCGGCCCAGTCCGGCCGAGGGCAGAACAGCGCAGCTGGCGCTGGCCGACAGTCCGTGCCCGTCGTGCACAATCGAACCGCTCTGGAACCTGTTCGATCTCATTCCGGAAGGGCGCGGCATCGACTGGGACGAGCAACTCGACTATTCGGGTAGTGCCGACGGCCTACCCGCGTAGCGCAGGCACTCGCATGCGACTGGGAATCATGTCGGACGTGCACGGCAACCGGATCGCACTCGAAGCCGTGATCGCCGACGGCGTGCAACAAGGCGTCGACGCGTGGTGGGTGCTCGGCGATCTGGTCGCGATCGGTGTCGAGCCCGTCGCCACCCTCGAGCTGCTCACGAACCTACCCGGCGCGCGCTTCGTGCGCGGCAACACCGATCGCTACGTCGTGACCGGCGCGCGCCCGTCGCCCCACCGCGCCGACGTCGAGCGCGATCCGTCACTCGAAGGACTGTTCGACGCGGTCGAAGCCTCATTCAGTTGGACGCGCGCGCACGTCGAGCGCGACTGGTCGCCGATGCTCGCCGTACTCCCGACCTCACAGCGGCTCGTCCTCGACGACGGCACCCGGCTGCTGGGCGTGCACGCGTCGCCCGGTTCCGACGACGGCCCGGGCATCACGCCCGATATCGCCGACGCCGAGCTCGAAGTGCTGTTGCAAGGCAGTGAGGCCGACATCGTGTGCGGTGGTCACACGCATCAGGCGACGAACCGGCGAGTCGGTGGGATGCAGGCCGTCAACCTCGGCAGCGTCAGCAATCCGATGACCTCCGACCTGCGCGCCACGTACGTCGTCGTCGACAGTGACCGGCACGGCCATCGCGTCGGCCATCGTCGGGTCGCGTACGACCACGACGCGGTCGTGGAGCGCTGCGCACGGTCCGACCACCCCGAGGCGGGATACATCGCGTCGTTCCAGCGCGGCGAACACGTTCGATACGGCGCAAACCGACCGGGGACTCCCGAGTTCGACTCCTGAGCCGCCCGCGTTCGAGACCCGCGTGGCGCTAGATAGCGCGCATGCGGCTCCCGCGCTTGTTGTGTTCGACCTCGGCCCGTCCGAGGGGTTCGAGCAGCGGCGGTACGTACATCACACCGGTTACGGAGTTCGCCTCGGGAGTCGGCGTCGAACGGCACGCCGCGGCGGTCGGCGACCGC
>JAODBI010000395.1 GCA_025463875.1 Actinomycetes bacterium | reverse complement strand
ATCTTCCTCTGGCTGACTCGCGCTCGTCTGGGCACAGACGGACCGACTCTGTTCGCGGCGCGAGCGACGGCGACGATTGTTATCGCGGCCGCGCTGTTTGTGATCGTTGAGTATCCGATCCGCGCCGGCGTTCGCTTCCGTGGATGGGCGTTCGGTGCGGCGACCGCCGCGACGACCGTGAGTGTGGCGGTCGCGGCGATGTTCGCGAGCGTGCCGCAGCGGCTCGTTATCGATCTCGCGAGCGCCCCGAACCTGCGCACAGAGATTCACGGGCTCGCGGTCAAGAAGTCACCGGGCGCACGCCGGGTCCTCGTTGTGGGCGACTCGCTCGGCTGGACCGTGTTCCGAGGGCTACAGGAATGGGGACTGCTGCATCATGTCGCCGTCGGTGACTACACGGTCGTGGGATGCGGGGTTGGCGGTCCTGGCACGCTCGAGTATCTCGGGGTCCGGCGCCCGACGGACGCGGACTGCGCGACCTGGGATGCTTCTGTTCCTGGGGTCGTCGCGCTGTACAGACCCGACGTCATCGTGGTCGTGATGGGACTCGCGGACCTCTCTCCAAGACAGTTTCCGAACGGCCAGTTCCTCAGCATCGGCGACGAGACGTTCGACCGTTGGCTGGCAGGTCGTGCAAGAGCATTGACTCGCGCGCTGGCATCGCAGGGCGCACATGTGGTCTGGGCTACCTATCCTCACGTCAACGTGCACCACGACGTCGCCGCCACCGGACGACTGCCATTCGTGGAAAACGATCCGTCACGCGTTGATCGTCTGGACGACTTGATCCAAACGACGGTCCACGACGTCCCAGGTTCGTCGATCGTCGATTTCGCCGCCTTCTGCCGCAACGCCCCCGGCGGCGAATTCGACACGAACTTCCGCCCTGACGGGGTGCACCTCAATGCGGCCTCGGCTCGTCAGGTCGCGTTCTGGTTGGGGCCGCAGCTGAGAAGAGGCTCGTGAAGCGACTCCTTTCCCGCGCGGGGGCGCGTGGGACGTCCATCGTGATCTGCGTCTTCCTCGCCGTGCGGATCGTGTACTGGGTGACCGGCGGCGGGTTCTCGACGATCATGCTGCACGCCTCGTGGCAACTCCTCGACGACAAGCAGCTCGCCGCGCATCCCTTCCAGAGCGTCGCGCTGCTCCATATCCAGCCGCCGCTGTTCAATCTCTTCGTAGGGTCAGTGCAGCGATGGAGTCCGCTGACGACCGCAGTGTCGCTCCAATTCGCGTACCTCGGCTGTGGTTTGGTCCTCGTTGTTGCGCTCCGGTTGTTGCTCTGCGATCTCGGTTTCGCCCCGTGGGCTGCGACGGCGTCCGCATGCGTCGTCGCAGTCAACCCGATCCTTCTCGCCTACGAGAACACTGCGACGTATGAGTACCCGGTCGCGGCGCTACTTGTCGTGTCGGCAGTCTTGTGCGCGCGTTATGCCCGGGACCGTCGGGTGGCAACCTTCACATGGTTCACGATCACGTTGACCACCATCGTGTTGACTCGCGCGCTTCTCCATCCGATCTGGCTGATCCTGTGCATGGCGCTCGTCTACGTTGTCGTGCAGGATCGAGCGCCGGCGCGTCGGTATCTGGCTGCAATCGCGATTCCGCTGGTGTTGCTCGGAGGCTGGATCGTCAAAAACGAGGTGCTGTTTCGTCAGCCGACGCTCAGTAGCTGGTTCGGCATGAACCTCGCGCGCGGGGTCCTCGCGCCGTTACCGCGCAAGGATGTCGACGCCCTGATCCGCTCGGGCGAATTGTCGGCCGCGGCGCGCCTACGTCCCCTTTCGTCGTACGACACTTACGCGCCCTTCTTCGGCCAGTGCAAGTCCAGTTTCCGTCAAGACGTTGTGCGGTCCCCGACGAAGCACGATGGCCAATCCAACTTCAACGCCCAGTGCTATCTACGCGTCTACGACGACGCGCAACACAACGCGTTGAACGCAATCGCTTCCCGCCCCGGCGCATACCTGGCCACCCGTTGGCCCTCCGCGGCGCAGCACTTCTCCCTCCCAACTCTCGACAAGCTTGCGCCCGGCGCCGACCCCTTCCGTCACAACACCGTGATCCAGGGGCTCGGCCGCGGTTTTGATTGGCTGCTGCTGCCCGTCAGCGCCACCGTCGACGACCACAACTGGACTGTCCCACTCTTCAGCAACGGCACCCGCTACAAAATCCGGGTATCGATCGTGCTCGCACTCGCCACACTGCTCGTTGCAATCCAAGGTGTGCACGGTGCGTCCGCGCTCCTGCGTCGGAAACGCACGCCCGCGAACCTCACCTGGGCCTACCTCGGATTCACCACGATCTTCATCACGGTCATCTCGGTCGCAACAGAATACGGCGAGAACGAACGCTTCCGTGTCCTGCTCGAACCCATCGTGATCGGCGTGCTCACAGCGCACGTCCTGACCATCGCGAGCAGGCTCTTTCGCCGCCTCACGACGCGTGATGAAACGCACGCGCATCGGCCGGCGGACGCATTTGCGGAAGCTCACTGATGAGCAGATCGCCAAGCGCACCGGCGAGGTGCGCATGGTGCACGTCGACGTGCCCCAGGCCGGCCGCCCCTAGATGTACTTCGCCCGTTCAAGGAACGCGCGTTATTACGTCGCGGGTGAGTTCCTCGTTGAATCTGGCGAGGAGCCGTCCGAGGTCGCGTCGCTCGTCATCGGTCCAGTCTCGAAGCAGTGTTGCGATGCGCTCCTTGCGCGCCAGCTGAACCGCTCGCATCAATCGACGGCCGTGTTGGCTGAGGCTGATCATGCTGACGCGCCCGTCGTTGGGGTCGGCACGCCGCACGATTAGCCGCGCCTGTTCCATGGTCGCGACCTGACGCGTGACGGTCGTCGCGTCGAGGCCGAGTGCGTTCGCGAGGCCGTTGATGCTCACGGGTCCGGTCGTCTCGAGGGTACGGGCAATGAGGTAGCTGGCGCGATCGAGGTCTCGGTAGATCTCTGAACGTCGGTGCAGTCGTTCGAGGGTCCGCGCGAGGACGGCCATCTCGGTCTCGACCAGGTCGAGTGCGTCGTCCGTGTCCGCCGTGGGTCGGACGGCGCGGGGGCCGAGGTTTGCCTCCTGAGTCATCGGCTGTATCATACAGTCAGCACTTAGCTGTATGACCCAGGTAGTTTGGGCTTGGCGGACAGGAGGGGGCGGCGTCTTGCGAGTTGTTCCGGATGTCGACGAACCGGCCGAGGGTCGGCGGGACGCCTATCGGTGGGTAGCGCTGTCGAACACGACCTTGGGTGTGTTCATGGCGTCGCTCGACGCTTCGATCGTGCTGATCGCGCTGCCCGCCATCTTCCGGGGCATCCATCTGGATCCACTGGAGCCGGCGAACATCAGCTACCTGCTCTGGATGCTGACCGGCTACCTCGTCGTCACCGCGGTGTTGGTCGTGACGTTCGGTCGTCTCGGTGACATGTACGGCCGGGTGCGTATGTACAACGCGGGTTTCGCGGTGTTCAGCGGGGCGTCGCTCGCGTTGTCGCTCTGTCCGTGGACCGGCGGACACGGCGCGATGTGGCTGATCGGCTGGCGCGTCGTACAGGGAATCGGCGGCGCGTTGCTCATGGCCAACTCGGCCGCCATCCTGACCGACGCGTTCGAGCCCGCCCAGCGCGGCTTCGCGATTGGCGTGAACGTGATCGCGGGCATGGCGGGATCGTTCATCGGGCTCGTGCTCGGGGGCGTCCTCGCCGATGTCGACTGGCGCGCGGTGTTCTGGATCAACGTGCCGATCGGAGTGTTCGGCACGGTGTGGGCGTACCGGAGCCTGCGCGAGGTCGGTGTTACCAAGAAGTCGCAGATCGACTGGTGGGGCAATGTCAGCTTTGGCGTAGGGCTCGTCCTCGTCTTGATCGGCCTCACCTACGGGATTTTGCCGCACGGCAGGCAGTCGATGGGCTGGAACGGTCCCTGGGTGCTCGCCGAGCTCATCGGCGGCACGATCATTCTTGCGATGTTCTGTGTCATCGAGGCGCGCGTGCGCGACCCGATGTTCGACCTGAAGCTCTTCCGGATCCGCGCCTTCGCCGCCGGAAACATCGCCGGCTTTCTCGCCGCCATCGGACGCGGCGGGCTGCAGTTCATGCTCATCATCTGGTTGCAGGGCATCTGGCTGCCCCTGCACGGCTACAGCTTCGAGCGCACACCGCTGTGGGCCGGCATCTATATGTTGCCCCTCACCGGCGGCTTCCTCCTCGCGGGGCCTGTGAGCGGCTGGCTTTCGGATCGTTACGGCGCCCGCCCCTTCGCCACCGGCGGCATGCTCCTCACCGCGGCGACATTCGGTTTGCTCATGACGCTGCCGGCCAATTTCGCGTTTCCCGAATTCGCATTGTTGTTGCTGTTGAACGGGATCGGCACCGGGATGTTCTCGGCGCCGAACATGACCGGGATCATGAACAGCGCACCGCCCGAGGAGCGCGGCGCGGCGTCGGGCATGCGGGCCACGTTCCAAAACACGGGGATGGTGCTGTCGATCGGCGTGTTCTTCTCGCTGATGATCGTCGGGCTCGCAGCCTCGCTGCCGGCGACGATGTCCGCCGGACTCCAAGCCAACGGTGTGCCCGCGCCGGATGCGGCGCGCATCGCGCACCTCCCGCCGGTCGGCAGCCTGTTCGCAGCGTTCCTCGGCTTTAACCCGATGCAGAAGCTGTTGGGCGCGCCCGGACCGAACGGTACGCCGAGCGTCTTGGCGCGTCTCCCGAAGGCGCAGGCGGCGAACCTCACGGGGAAGACGTTCTTTCCGCACCTCATTTCCGGCCCGTTCAAACACGGACTCGTCATCGCGTTCACGGCATCGCTGATCATGTGTCTCGTCGCGGCGGCGGCGTCCTGGTTGCGAGGGAAGCGATACGTGCACGGCGACGCGTCGGTCTCAGAACGGGGACAAGGACCACTCGGGGAGCCCGACGTGATGGTGCCCGCGCTCACAGCAATGCACACCGCACCGACCCGAGGAGATGACCCATGACCCACAACATCGTGGTGGGCGTCGACGGTTCCGACAACAGTTTCGTAGCACTCAACACCGCAGCCGATCTCGCGATGCAAACGGATGCGCGGCTGTCGGTCGTGTTGGTGCACGATCCAAGAACGGGTGCGCTCGCCGTTGCTTACGACGGCGGCGCCGAGCTATACATCGAGCAGACCGCGGCCGAACTCGAAACCACCAGCCGTGAACGTGTGTTCCACCTTCTCGCCGATCGACCTGTCGAGTGGACCTTCGACGTCGTCGGCGGCGAAGCCGCGCACATGCTCGTTGACGTCGCGAAGGCACGCTCCGCGTGGCTCATCATCGTCGGCGGCCGCGGCCACAGCCTGCTCGGCGGCCTGGTCCTCGGCTCCGTCGCACAAAAGCTCGTGCGATCCTCGCCGATCTCCGTGCTGGTTGTCCGACACCCCGACGTCAACGACCACCAACTGTCGGAACAGCGTCAGAGCACACGATCATCTCCGCCACTGCCTCAGCCATAGGCGTCCGGACCGTCCTCCTGCGCGTCCACATTCTGCGCGACCTCGCGCGTTACCAAGCTCGATCGGCGGCGGGCTCGCCGCGTCGCTCCACGCGCAGACCATCAGTCCGAGCGACATCAACTCGAACACAAAGTCGAACGCGTTCGTGGTGCGCACTTTGACATGATGAACGAGCCGAACGTCGCGGCCGTCGCCCTGGCGACGAGCCCTTGTCGAGATCCGGCGCCGTGACCATGAGGGTTACGCACTTGCGACAGGGCGCGCCGCTCGGAGGCTGGCGTAGGCCAGTGCACCAGCAGCGGCGGGCAGGAACAGCGAGAGCCCTCGCCACAGCAACGTTCCGGCGAGCGCAACGCTGAGCGGGACACCGAAGTGGTGCAGCACCGCGGGGACCGCGATTTCCACCGCGCCCAACCCACCGGGCAGGAGCGGCACCCATGAGGCGACGGTGCCGGCAACGTAGGCGAGCACCACGACGCCGAAATCCACGTGCGCGTGCGTCGCGTGCAACGCGATCCAAAGACCTCCGGCGTCGGCGATCCACCAACCGGTAGAAGCCATCGCGATAGCGACGCCGTGGGTGGGTCGCCCGAAGAGCGCCATGAGGCGCGCGTGCTCTCCCACACCCGCGGCTCGTAGCTCCGCGCGCGACATCTTTCGGCGGCGGGGCAGCAACCACATCGCGTCGGCAACGAGCTTGCCAATGATCGGTCGCCGCACGAGCATCACGACGATCAGCGTGACGACGATGAGAACCGCAGCGACGACGAGGAGACGGATTGCGTCGTCCGGGTCGGGATGTCCGATGGCGTCGACAACCGCGGCTGCAACGGCAGTCGTGAGCACGAGCGCCCAGAACTGACACCAGCCCGCGACCAGCAACATCGCGATGGCGCCGTGCCGGCCGACACCGCGGCGTCCGAGTTCGGAAACCGACAAGGCGATGCCCTCTGCCGGCGCGGCCGGCAGCAGACTGCCCAAACCCCACATGACGAGCGCGACTCGCACGGTCGTTCCCCAGCGGATCGAATCGTTGTCTCCTCGCAGCAGCCACAACAGCCAGCCCGCGGCGCCGTAGCTCGCGATCTCGAGCACCAGCGCAGGTATGAGCCATACGGGTGAAGCGTGGCGCAGCTGGCGTACGGAGTCGCGAATTCCACCGCTCGCGACGACGACCGCGTACACCAACAATCCGGCGACTACCAGAGCGAGCAGGTACCGGAGGCGCGCGTGGGATGTCGGTGAGGGTGTCGCGTTGGATCCGGAGTCCGTCTGGAGGAATGGGACCACCGTCAGCCGACCTCGAGGTTCGTCGCGTTGATCACGAGCCCGGAAACGCGGCCAGCTCCGTGGTCATCCTCTCCACGCTAGTTGCGGCGAGCGACTGTTTCCGTCGTAGGTCAGCGACGCCGGCGCGCGCGACCGCTGGGCATCCCTATCGAGTGTCACCGGGTTGTCGGCACCGCACGATTGCACCAACCCGAGGTCGTGATCGACGACGCGCCGGAAGTCGAGCAGCCGGCTTCTCGTTTGTATGGCAACGAGGAGGGATCTATGGAGCTCGTCGATGGCAGCGCCGCTCGAGCGATAGCTCAGTCGGTCCTTGCGCGGCCGAGGCTCCATTTCGAGCTTGCTCGGCGAGGACGGCGAACCCACGGTCGGTCACGGCCCAGGGACTCACGTCTTGCAGAGATATGCGCCACTCTGTGGCCTGGTTCACGTTGCATCTTCAGCTGGGTGGGATGCGCCCCGATGCATTCGCCCGAGCCATCATCAGCATCGGATAGAACCTCAAGCTCGACGTCATTGCCAAAGGCATCGAAGAAACCAACCAGCTCGAGGAGCTTCGCAACGCGGGCTGCAATACGGCTAAGGATTTCTCTTCGCCCGGCCGGTACCCCCGGAAGGCATTCCCGAACTCTTGATCAAGCAT
>JAODBI010000392.1 GCA_025463875.1 Actinomycetes bacterium | reverse complement strand
CCGCCGAAACGGCAGTCACGTGACGGCGGTCCGCCCAAGCGCGGTGCCGGCGCGCCCAAGCGCGACGCCCGCGGCGCCGGCGCGCCCAAGCGCGAGCCCCGCCGTGATGGTGCGCCCCGGCGCCCGGCGCGCGGCGAGGGTGCCTCGTCGGGTGAGCCGACCCGGGGAACGGTGAACCGGCGCTCCTCGGGGGGATCGGGGGCGTCCCGGCGCGCCGCGAGCCCGGCCGAGAATGCGAAGCGCCCCGTCCGCTCGGACGGCTCGCCCCGGCGTGTGGCCCGGGGCGCGGCACCCAAGCGGGATTCCGTCCGCGACGGCGCGCCGCGGCGCGAGCTGCGCGGTGCCGGTGGATCGAAGCGTGACGGCCGTAGCTCCGGTCCTCCCAAGCGCGACACGCGCGGCGGCGCGTCGAAGCGCACGGGGCGGGCATCGGACGCCAAACGCACGTCGCGCAACAGTGACGAACGGAATCCGACCCGCAGCGGCGTCGACTATCCGACCCGCAAGTTCCGGGCGAAGAACGAGGTCGTCGAACCGCTCGAGCCGAGCCCGCGGTCGTCTCTGCGCAAGATCCGCCGGTTGACGGCTCCCGACGCGCCGGTGCGGACGCGGCGCGCACCCAAGGAGCGGCCCGCGTCGACGAACCGGCGCCGGCGGCTTCGGAGCACCGAGGCCGGCGAGGAGCTGGCGCGTATCGCCGGCCGAGGGGCGCGCCATGCGCAGACCGAGCTCGCCCGGGCCGCCGAGGCGTTCTCGGCCGGGCGCGAGCGCGACGCAGCTCGTCTGCTGCGCCCGCTGC
Organism: Actinomycetes bacterium; assembly: GCA_025463875.1. Lineage (GTDB taxonomy): Bacteria > Actinomycetota > Acidimicrobiia > IMCC26256 > PALSA-610 > PALSA-610. Next base: position 2,321 of record JAODBI010000392.1, on the reverse strand, counting down.
GCGACGCGTACCCGGACGCGAGTGCGGTGCGCGAGCTGCTCGGCCTGAGTCAGTACCGGCTCGGTCAGTACGCGGCGGCGACGAAGGAGCTCGAAGCGTTCGTCGAGCTCACCAACTCGGTCGAGCAACACCCGGTGTTGATGGACTGTGCGCGCGCACTCGGCAAGCACCGGCGCGTCGACGAGCTCTGGGAGGAGCTTGCGGCCGCGTCGCCCACCGGCGCGCTCGTCACCGAGGGCCGCATCGTGCTCGCGGGCTCGCGTGCGGATCAGGGCCGGCTCACCGAGGCCATCGCGACCCTCGATCGCCGGGGCGGAACACCGAACCGGGTGCAGGACCACCACGTTCGGGTCTGGTACGCGCTCGCCGACCTCTACGAGCGAGCGGGCGATCTTCCCCGGGCGCGCGAGTTGTTCCTCCGCATCCGTCGCCACGACGCCGGCTTCGCCGATGCCGCGGAGCGACTCGCCGCACTCGGCTGAGTCGCCGAACGGACGAACGTCCCGACGAGCCCGACCAATCGGTCGGCGGGCTGGTCCCCTTCCGTCACTCCGGCGAAAGTGTCACACCCGCCGCGTACCGTGCGGCTCACTTCCCTCGCGCTTCCCCGGTCGGGTGAGTTCGGCGCCTGCGCGCCGTGAGCCGGGAGTGTTCGATGCAAAACGGGAAGTCGGCCCCAGACGCCGCGTCGTTGCAAGATGCCGCGTCGTTCAATGTCGCAGTTGTGCGCGGCGCGTGCTCGAGCCCGCCGGAGATACGGGTGTTGCCATCCGACCAGCGCCTGGCGCAGCTACAGATCACGACGCGGATCGGCGGTCGGGCGATGTCGGTCCCGGTCTCGGTGCTCGATCCCGCGACCTGGGTCGAGGGCCTCGACGCCGGCGACGAGGTGGTCGTCCTCGGCTCGGTGCGCCGTCGCTTCTTTCGCGCCGGGGGCTCGACCGCATCGCGGGTGGAGATCGAAGCGGAGGTGGTATGCGGAGCTCGTGACCAGCGTCGTTCGCGCGGGCTGCGGCGGCGGATCGAGGAGCTGCTCGAGGCGCTGGAGTCGTGATTCGACCGGCATCGGTAGGGGAATCAGCGCTCCAACCCCAGGCGGTAGCTGGCGCGACGGTACAGTGGCAGCGCGCGCGGCCGATGAACACGCGTGGGCGCCACCCCGATGGCGTGGTAGCGCTCGTCGACGCACAGGAATTCAGAAAGCTGGTGGTCAACGGTGACCGTAGAGGCGACTCCGGCGCGCGGAGTGGAAACTCTCGACGACGTCGTGATCAGGTTCGCAGGCGACTCGGGCGACGGAATGCAACTCGTCGGAGACCGGTTCACGGAGCTGTCGGCGGTGTTCGGCAACGACCTTGCGACCCAGCCCGACTTTCCCGCCGAGATCCGGGCGCCCGCCGGCACGATCGCCGGGGTGTCCGCCTTCCAGGTGCACATCTCCGACCACGACATCGTCACTCCCGGTGACACGCCGAACGTGTTGGTCGCGATGAACCCCGCCGCGCTGAAGGCCAACGTCAGTGATCTCGTCCCGGGCTCGACGCTGTTGATCAACGTCGACACCTTCGAACAGCGGAACCTCGACAAGGCCGGCTACGCACAGAACCCCCTCCACGACGACTCGCTCGCGGCGTACCGGGTCTACGAGGTCCCGATGACCTCGATCACGGTCGAGGCGACCAAGCCCCTCGGGGTCAAGCCCCGCGATGCGGAGCGGTCGAAGAACTTCTTCGCGCTGGGTCTGATCTGTTGGATGTACACGCGACCCACGGACCCACTCGTCGACTGGATCAAGAAGCGTTTCGCCAACCGGCCCGAGGTCTTCGAGGCGAACGTCGCCGCCTTCCGCGCCGGGTACAACTTCGGTGAGACCGCCGAGCTGTTCGACCACGCGTTCGAGGTCAAGCCCGCGCCGCTGTCGCCGGGTGAGTACCGCCAGATCACGGGCAACGTCGCACTTTCCTACGGGCTGGTCGCAGCCGCGCAGGCGGCGAAGCTGCCGTTGTTCTACGCCTCGTACCCGATCACACCGGCGTCCGACATCCTGCACGAGCTCTCGAAGCTGAAGAACTTCGGTGTGAAGACGCTCCAGGCCGAAGACGAGATCTCCGCGGCGGGGATCGCGATCGGCGCCGCGTTCGCCGGCAATCTCGCGATCACGGGCACGAGCGGCCCGGGCGTCGACCTGAAGTCCGAAGCGCTCGGCCTCGCGGTGAGCCTCGAGCTGCCGATGATCATCGTCGACGTACAGCGCGGCGGCCCGTCCACCGGTCTGCCCACCAAGACCGAGCAGGCCGACCTGATGCTGGCGATGTACGGGC
>JAODBI010000370.1 GCA_025463875.1 Actinomycetes bacterium | reverse complement strand
CCCGCCACCGGCTCGACCGGTCCGACCGCCTCGCCGCGCGCCCGGACGTCGCCGCCGAGCGCGACGAGCGCACTGCGGGCGCCGCGATCGACGATGCCGCGCGCGACGAGGTCCGCCGCGAGTCCTTTGCCGACACCGCCCAGGTCGACACGGGTGCCGGCGGGGAGGCGCACACGTGACCGTTCGTCGTCGATCTCGACGTGCGTGAAACCCGGGGCGTTTCCGGCGCCCCGCCGGGTGCCGTCCGCATCGTCTGCATCAGGCGGGACCATCTCGAAGGTGCGGTCGTAGCCCGACCGTTCGAGTGCGTCGATGATCGTCGGGTCGAAACGGCCCGCGGTCGCGCGATGGAGGTCGGCCGCGCACGTGAGGGCGAGCAACATCGACGCGCTGACTTCGGTCCACGCACCCGCGCTCGCACCTGCATTGAGCCGGCTGAGCTCGCTGTCGGGCCGGAATCGACTCCAACACTGCTCGAGCCGCTCGAGCTCCGCGACGGCCCAGTCGACGACGCCGTCGGGCGCGTCGCCGCAAACGATGTGGGCCGGACTCCCCATCGCGTGCACGAACCGCTCCGACCAGTACGCCGGGCGCGCGCCGGTCAGCGCCGGGATCGACACCAGGTTGTGCGGCCGCACGGGGTCAGCCGCACCGGCTGCCCTGGCAGGGCGGAGGCGGCGGCGGGGCCGGTGGGGGCGGCGGCACGAAGACCGTGGTCGGTGTGGTCGCGGGCGGAGCCATCGGCGGCTGGGCGACCGGGACCGTCGGGGGCGGCGCCTTCGGGTTCGTCGGTGGCGGCGGGTTCGGCGCGGGCGGTGCGGATGCGGGTGCCGCGGTCGGGGGTGGCGTCGACCCGGACGGCGGTGGCGGTGAGGTCGCGACGGCCGCCGGCGATGACGGGGCGTTGCCGCTGCGCGGAGCTGTCGTGGGCGACGAGCCCGCGCTCGGAACGGTGGTGGTCGGCGGCGTGGGTTTCGCGGGCTGGGGCGGCTTCTTTCCCGCCGCGGTCCTGGCTCGCGGCTTGACCACCGGCGTACGAGGCGGCGCGCCCGACGCCGCGGTGGGCCCACCGGGAGAACCGCGGCCGGCCGTCGTCGACGCCCCGGACGCAGGCGCGGTGGCGCCGATCGAGGCGATGATCGACAAGAAGGCCGAGATGCTCAGGCCCGCGACGAGGATGCGGGTACCGGCCGCGGGATGCCGGCGCCGCGGCCGCGCGCCTGCGTTTTCGGCCGCGGGCGTCCCCGTCCCCGGGGTGCTCGCCGCGGCGCGGCGCTGCGCGAGAACCGCGAGCCGTTCTTCGAGATCGGGTGTCGGCTCCGTCACGCGTCCGTTCCGCTCCGGTCCATCGTGCTTCCCCCACTGCATGCGACGTTGCCGTTATGAGCATCGGCACGACGGCGGGTCGATCTGGAGCGGGCCGCCCGAATTGCGTGCGCGAGCGCGTCAGCCGACGCGGCGGACGACGATGATCGGCGTGAGCTCGTCGTTCTGCCCGAGCGGATTGTCGAGCAGCGTCTCGCGGACGATCGATCGACCGACGGGGAATCCCGGGCTCGTCCCGAGGACTTCGACGTTGATGTTGTTCGCGTCGACGACCGCGACCGGCGCGCCGACGTGCGCCGCGATCTCCGCGGCCGCCGCGTCGGGATCAGCGGGGCCCAACATCGCGAACTCGTCGAAGGGTTTGACCGTGGCGGGGCTGAAGCCGTCGATCTCCGAGATCCGGTGACCGGCGACGCGATAGAAGTCGCCGCGCCGGCGGAGCACGAACCGGCTGAACGTGCCGACGATCATGGCGAACAACATGCGCCACCAACCGGCTTGCATGATCGCGACCTGCATCTTGCGCGGATCGGAATACCCGACGTCGTCGGGGTGCTTCGTCACACCTCTCACCAAGAGCTTGGCGAGCATGCCGGGGCGCACGACGGAGTGGTGGATCACCCGACCCTGCGAGATCGTCACGAACTTCTCCGAGACCGCGAGCCAGTCACCGGGTTGCAGGACGGGCCGTACGTACTTGTCGAAGACTGGTTCGAGGGGCTCTTTGATGTGGATGAGGTGCGTCTGTACGGCGATCCGCTCGTAGTCGACGCCGTCGGCGCGCCGGAGTGTCATACCGCGACCGCCTGGTCCATGTAGCGGCGCATCCACAGCTCGGTGACAAGCACCCGCCAGAAGATGAGGCCGTCTCCGGGCCGGCCGGCGAGGTATTCGTCCCACGCGGTGACGAGTTGTCCGGGGTTGTAGAGATCGCGCGCCGCGAGCTCGGGCGAGGAGAACACGGCCCGAATCTCGCGTGCCTTCGCCTTCATCCACATGATGTCGGGGTTCGTGAACCCGATCTTCGAACGGCGGAGCCGGTTCTTCTCGGGCATCCGGCCCTTCATCGCGTTCCGGTACACCGCGCGGTTCCAACCCCCCTTGATCTTCTGGTCGATCGGCAACGAGAAGATGAACTCCACGAGCTCGTGGTCGAGGAACGGCACGCGCGATTCCACCGAGAACGCCATGGAGTTCTTGTCCTCGTAGCGCAGAAGGTCGGGAGTCGAGTACTGGAGCACGTCGCTCGCGAGCCGCTCGTTGAGATTCTTGTGCGATGCGAACTGGACGCCGCTCGTCGAACCGGCTTGCAACAGCTCGCGCGCGTTGATCGCGTTGGCGCCCCGGGAGGGAAGCTTCGACCGGATCAGCTCACCCGCGTACTTCTTGTAGAGGTCGCGACCCTTCACCACTTCCCGGGCGGCCGCGAGGTAGTGGCGCTGCGCGATCGCGGAGCTGAGATACGCCCGGAAGTAGGGGATGTAGCCGGCGAGCAACTCGTCGCCGCCGTTGCCGCTCACCATCACCTTCACGTGCTGACCGGCGAGCCGGTACACCGAGTAGTACGCGTAGGGCGCCGACGCGATGGTCGGCTCCTCCTGGTACCAGATCCAATCGTCGATCTCGTTCCAGAAGTCGTCGAGTTGCGGGTACGCGTAGTGCGGAGTGCTGTCGATGGCGCGCTCGACCTCGTGGATGTATTCGCTCTCGTCGATGCTCTCGCCCGGGTAGAGCGCGGAGAAGGTGTACAGACCCTGCGTGTGCAGGTCGGTGCCGCTCGACCGCAGTCGCGCCATCGTCGTGGCGACGCCGCTCGAGTCGAGCCCGCCCGACAAGGGGACGCCGACGGGAACGTCGGAAATGAGATGACGACGGATGACGTCGTCCCAGCGCTGCGCGAACTCCTGCGCGTAGTCGTCGTCGCTGCGGGTCGACGCGAACTCTGGGTTCACCGACGGGTTCCAGTAGCGCTCGATCTTCACGATGCCGTCGGGCCGCACCAGCATCGTGTGCGCGGGGAGGAGCCGCTTCACTCCGTCAAAGAACGTGTCCTCGCCGTCGTCGTGCAGCCGGAAGAGGAGGAATCTCCGCAGCGCGTCGACGTCGGGCCGGCGGGCGACGCGTGCGTTCTGGAACAGGGCCTTCAGCTCCGACGCGAACGCGAAGCCCTCCGGTCCGTCGACGTAGTACAGCGGCTTGATCCCGAGCCGGTCCCGGGCGAGGAACAGTTCGCCGCGCTCGTGATCGGAGATCGCGAAGGCGAACATGCCGGTGAGGTGGTCGACGACATTGCGACCCCACTCCTCGAAACCCCGCAGGATGACTTCGCTGTCGGAATGGTCGGTGACGAATCGCCGCCCGCGTTGCTGCAGCTCGCGGCGGAGCTCGACGTGGTTGTAGATCTCACCGTTGAAGACGAGTGCGAGGTTGCCGTCGTCGCTGTACAGCGGTTGGTCACCCGTGGCGACGTCGATGATGGCGAGGCGACGCATGCCGATGGAGAAGTGCCGACCCATGTCGGTTCCCTGGCCATCGGGTCCGCGGTGCACGATGGAACGCAGCATCTGTTCGAGCAGCGCAGGGTCGGAGCCGGCGAAGCCGACGATGCCACACATCGCGGGCAGCCTACGGGTTCAGAGTTCGGGCTCGGGAGGCGCGAGCGTGCTCGGACCGACGTTGCGATCGAGCCACCGGTTCACCGGCGCGGCATCGCGCCAGGCGCCGACGATGCGTTCCGCGGCGCCCGCCGTGTGCAGCCAGCGCGGATCGCCGAACGCGCGTCCCGCGTGAATGCCCTTCATGCGAAGCAGGTCGACGCGGGCATGGTCGGGATCGAAACCGCGCGGCGCCCGCTTCAACGATCCGCGTGCGTCGACGTCGTACTTCTTCTTGCGGAGCGCGTCGACCGCGGTCGCGAGCTTCGGACCGGTGCGATTATCGGCGACTGCGTCGCGGAATCGCTCCAGCTGGTCGGTCTGCAAGTGGTAGTAGCCGCTGCCGGCGTAGAGGCCGGTCGCCGAGATCTGCACGAAGAAAGCCGAGCCTCCTTGACTCTCGGTCACGGCCGCGGCCGAGGTC
>JAODBI010000359.1 GCA_025463875.1 Actinomycetes bacterium | reverse complement strand
CGATCCGGTTCCACCAGACCCTCGGCTTCGTCGAGGTCGCCCGGCTGCCCGAGACCGGGTTCAAATTCGGGCACTGGCTCGACCTGGTGCTGATGCAGAGGATGCTGGACGGTCCGTACGGACCGGCCTGACCGGCGAAGGCTCGCGTCTCCACTCACCGTCAGTGGTCATTTCTGCCGTGGACCCGCGCTGCGTAGCTGGGCGTCTGGTAGCTACGTCACGAGTTCTCCGATCGGTTGCGGGTAGATGATGTGTCTGGTGGGGCGCAATACGCCTTGCGGGGCGCATGTGGATCAGGGTTAGCCTTTCCCGGACACCGCCGACCCGGCGAGCGGCGACCAACGAGGTACCGAGTGCGATCGTGTTCACCGAGCTTCCGTTCTCTCGCCTTCGTCACCGCGCTCGGCGCGGCGACGGTCGCGCTGTCAGCGGCACCTGCGGCGTCGGAGACCACGTCGACAGCCACGTCGACGGCGTCCGGGCGCGTCCGCGCCTCGGGCGCGGCGCATGACGTGGCGGCGGCGCCGGCCGTCGTCGGGCGCGACATCAGCTTCCCGCAATGCGGCGGTCCGTTGCCCGACGAGCGCCACGCCGGCTTCGGGATCCTCGGTGCCAACGGTGGGATGTCGTTCACGCGCAATCCGTGCCTGGTGGCGGAGCTCGCGTGGGCCAAGCGGCTCGACGCGCCACCCGCGTTCTACGCGAACACGGGTAACCCGGGCCCGCACCGCGCCAAGCACTGGCCGCTCGGCCAGACGATCCCGAAGGTGTGTTCCCCACGTGATCCGAACTCCCTCGGATGCTCGTACGACTACGGCTGGAACTCGGCCTGGCATTCGTACACGGCCGCGACCGACGCCGCGCAACGCTTGCACCGAGTCGACCGTGTCAACGCGCGTCGTCGCGCCGCGAACGTCGACTGGTGGCTCGACGTCGAGACGATGAACAGCTGGCAGACGATCGACGGGCCCGCGACGCGCGCCGCGAAGGAGCGCGATGTCGCCACGCTCAACGGCGAGATCGACGCGCTGCGAATCGCGGGCGTCGATCGGGTCGGTGTGTATTCGACCGCCCATCAGTGGCTGCAGATCACTGGCGGGACGAAGATCGACAAGAGCCGCTTCCTCGGCGCGCCTCAGTGGCTCGCCGGATACACGTCGCGCGCCGACGCGATCGCCGGCTGCGCGGATCGCGGCTTCACCGGCGGCCCGGTCGCGATGACGCAATACTTGGGGGCGGACGGCTTCGATTCCAACGTCTTGTGCCCCGAGCCCGGCGGCGCCTGAGCGCGATCGGTGACGATGGGGTGACGGGTTCTCGTTCAGCATCACGCCGTGAGCACCAGTGATGTGATCGAGACGCCGGGATCGGTCGGATTCCGGCTGGACGACTTCGTCGACGTCGCGCCGGTCCCGGTCCCGCCGTCCAGCGTGCTCATCGTCGAAGAGGACCCGGGGGAGCGGGCCGCGCTGGCGGCGATGCTCGCGCCGCTCGGCTATCCGCTCGTAGAGGCCGGCTCCGGTCCGGACGCCCGCCGGTACGTGACCGAACAGGATTTCGCCGTGATCCTGATCGACATGCGCACGATGACGGGTGGATTCGACACCGCGGAGTTCATCCGCTCGCGCGCTCGCTCGACGCTGACGCCGCTCATCTTCGTCACGACGAGCGATCGTGACGAACGGGAGATGACGATCGGTTACGCGATGGGATCGGTCGACTTCATCGTTGCGCCGGTCGTACCGGCGGCGTTGCGAGGCAAGGTCGCCCTGTTCGCCGACCTCTTCGCGAAGACCCACGAGTTGGTCGAGCGCGCCCAGCGCCTGCGGATGGCCGCGAGCCGGTCCGCGGACGCACTCGGCCTCCAGATGGAGATGCTCGATCGCATGGACGAGCTCAGTCGCGCCAAGAGCGATTTCGTCTCCAAGATCTCGCACGAGTTGCGCAGCCCGCTGACCAGCGTCATCGGATACGTCGAGTTGCTGACCGACGGCGCACCCGGAGATGCGACTCCGGAGCAAGCTCGCATGTTGACGATCATCGAGCGCAACAGCCGGCGCCTGCTCGCCTTGATCGAAGACCTACTGACCATGTCGCGCGTCGAAGCCGGGATCTTCGAGCTCTCGGTCGGCACGGTCGATCTGCGGGAGTTGATCCAGAGTGTCCGCGATACGACGGAACCGGCGGTCGCCAAGGCGGGACTCGCGCTGCGGGTCGAGCTCGGCACCGACCGCATGTTGACGGGAGACCGTGAACAACTCGAGCGGGCGTTGCTGAATCTTCTTTCCAATGCCGTGAAGTTCACCTCGCCGAACGGGCATGTCGAGATCACGACGCGCACCGAGGGTGGCGACGCTTTGGTGTCGGTGCGCGATACGGGAACCGGCATTCCGCTGGACGAGCAGGAACGCCTCTTCACCCGTTTCTTCCGCGCCAAGCGGTCGCAGGAGCAAGAGGTGCCGGGGACCGGTCTCGGCCTCTACATCGTCAAGCAGATCGTCGAGCTGCACGGCGGCGCGATGGAAGTCGAGTCGACGCCCGCGGGCAGCACCTTCACCATGCGCCTGCCGATCGGCGGACCACCGGCTGATCCGCTCTCGTTGGTGCGGCGTTAGTGGTGAAGCGCGCGGCCGGGGGAGGCGAGACCGGACCGGAGTGAAGGGTTGCCTTTCGGCGCGTCGGTGGGACGGTTACGGTCGGCGGCGAGGAGGCGCCGTTGCAAGTGGCAGGTGGCGACCAGAACGCCTTCGCCCAGAGGCTCTTCACCGGCCTGCCGCGCCGGTACGACGCGCTGGCCGAGCTGCTGTCGTTCGGCCAGAACGGGCGCTGGCGCGCCGAGATGGTGAACCACATCGCCGCGGGCCGTCCGAGCTCGATCCTCGATGTTGCCACCGGCACCGCGGGCGTCGCGCTGGAGCTCGTGCACCGCACGCCGGCCGAGGTCACCGGTATCGACATCACTCCCGCGATGCTCCGTCGGGGCCGGGAACGGGTCGCGCGTGCGGCCGCAACGGACCGTGTCCGCCTCGTGGTGGGGCAGGCCGAGCACTTGCCGTTCGCCGACGCGACCTTCGAGGCGCTGACCTTCACGTACCTCCTCCGTTACGTCGCGGACCCGGCTGCGACGCTGCGCGAGCTCGCTCGTGTCGTCGAGCCCGGAGGATCGATTGCCAGCCTCGAGTTCGCCGTGCCGGGCAGCCGGTTCTGGCGAAGCTGGTGGTGGCTCTACACGCGCATCGTTCTGCCCGCGGCCGGATATCTGACGGGCGGTCGGGAGTGGTTGACCGTCGGCCGCTTTCTCGGGCCGAACATTTCCGCCCACTACCGGCGCTACCCGGTCGACTGGACCGTCGACGCGTGGCGCAAGGCCGGACTCGTCGACGTCCGGGTCCGCCCGATGAGTCTCGGCGGAGGAATCGTGATGTGGGCCCGGAAGCCGGAGTCGTGACCGCGCCCCGTCCCGCCTTCTACGCCGCTCGGCCCGGTGGATGGCGCGACTGGTGGACGATTCTCCACCCGCCGTACACGGCGTGGCACCTCTCGTACGTCGTCGTGGGCGCGACGCTTGCGCCGCGGACCGACGGTGGACGACTGGTCGCGACGCTGGTCGCGTTCTTCTTGGCGGTCGGTGTCGCGGCTCACGCGCTCGACGAGTTGCACGGCCGTCCACTCCGGACACGTATCTCGAGCGGCGCGCTGGTGACCGTCGCGGCGATTGCGTTGTGTGGTTCGCTCGCGCTCGGACTGGTCGGCGTCGGGCGGAGCGGGCTCGGGCTCGTGGTGTTCATCGTCTTGGGTCCGGTTCTCGTCGTCGGGTACAACGTCGAGCTCTTCGGCGGCCGGCTGCACTCCGACCTCGGCTTCGCCGCCGCGTGGGGCGCGTTCCCGGTACTGACGGCGTACTTCGTGCAGGCGGGCCGACTCGACATCACCGCAGTGCTCGCCGCGACGGCCGCGCTCGCGTTGTCATTCGCGCAGAGATCGTTGAGCACGCAGGCGCGCTTCGTACGCCGCCGCGCCCTCCGTCTCGACGGGAGCATGACGCTGCGCGACGGGACCACCGTCTCCTTCGACGAACAGGCACTGCTGCAACCGATCGAGCGCGCTCTGCGTTGGTCGTCGTGGGCAATGGTCCTCCTGGCGGCGGCGTTGCTCGCCGCCCGCGTCTGACTCGGGTTTCTTCGGGTGCAAACACGGTATTCCCGTAGGGGTGGCGCGCTTTACGATGTCGGACAGAGAACGACGCACGGGAAAGTAGTTCGATGGGCGTGTTCCGCCGCCAGCAGTTAGCGACGACGATCGCGTCGCTCGCCGACACGTTGGACGACAATTTCGACGTGCGAGAGTTCGCGCAACACCTCGCCGACACGAGTGTCGCGGTCGCGCAGGTGGCCGACGCGACCGTGCTGCTCGCCGACGACGACAGAACCTTGCATTGGGTCGCGTCCACGAGCCGCGAACGGTGTGTACACGAAATGTTCGCGCGGCAGGACCGGTTCGCGCGCCAAGGCCCGAGTGTCTGCTCCTATCGCACGGCCGCGTGCGTCGGCGGTCCCTTCGATGACGTCAGTGAACGGCGCTGGCCCGCGTTCGTACGACGCGCCCGCGCGGCCGGGTTTGCCGGGGGGTGGTCGCTTCCGATGCGGCTCCGGACGGAGGTGATCGGCGCGGTCAGTGTGCTGTCGGCGGAGCCGGCGATCGACGCCGAACGGCTGATGGGTGTGCAGGCGCTGGCCGACGTCGCCACCATCGGTCTCCTGCAGCAACGCCTGATCGAACGCGTCCGGGACGTGAATCGGATGCTGCAACCAGTGCTCGACCACCGGATACTCGTCGAGCAGGCGAAGGGAATGGTCGCCGAGCACGCCCAGGTCGCCATGGACGACGCCTTCAGACTGCTCGGCGGCTTCGCGCGCGCCACAGGACGCGAGTTGATCCAGGTCTGTCGGGACATCACCGAAGGCGTCGTGTGTCCGGAGGCGTTGATCCGGCTGGCCCGCGACCGCGAAGCTTGACACGCGCGCGACACATCGCGTCCGGGTTCCAGCTCACGTTTCGCGTTGCGGTTCATGCCCGGCGGATTCGGGAGACCAGATGATCGACAAGCGCGTGCTCTACGCGACCGCGGTGTTCGACCAGGACGAGATCGATGCGATCCTGGCCGTCCTCGATGGTGGCCGCGGCACACTTCGCCTCGGCCGCCACGTGGCGGCGATGGAGGCCGAAGTCGCGGACTACTTCGGCAAGGCACGAGGGGTGATGTGCAACTCGGGTTCGTCGGCGCTCTACCTCGCGGTGGAGCTTCTCGATCTGCCTCCGGGCTCGGAGGTGATCACCTCGCCGGTCACATTCTCCACCGATCTCGCTCCACTCGTCCGGGCCCGCCTCGTGCCGGTGTTCGTCGACGTCGAGGTCGACACGTTCAACGTCGACGTCGACGCGATCGAGGCGATGATCGGCGAACAGACCCGCGCGATCGTGATTCCGAACCTCGCCGGCAACGCGCCCGACTGGCATCGCATCCGCGCCATCGCCGACGAGCACGGCCTGCGGGTGATCGAGGACTCGTGCGACGCGCTGGGTGCGCGCCTGCGCGGCACCCCGACCGGTACGCGCTCCGACATCTCGGTCACGAGCTTTGCGCTGTCGCACATCATCACGTGTGCGGGCAATGGGGGGATGGTGATGCTCGATGACGACGCGCTGGTCGACCGCTGCCTCTCGCTGCGGCGGTGGGGGCGACGGTCGGAGCCGCAGCTCTTCGGTTCGCGCCGGGGCGATCGCAACTTCTGGGAGGACCTCGACGGCATCCGCTACGACAACCTCTTCATCTTCGACGAGCTCGGTTGGAACTTCGAGCCGTCCGAGATCGGCGCCGCGTTCGGGTTGCAGCAACTCAAGAAACTCGACGTCAATCACGCACGCCGCGTGCGCAGCTTCGCCTACTACTCCGAGTTCCTGCATCGTTTCCCGGAGCGATTTGTCGCGCCGCGCCAGACCGACGACCTCGAGACCGCGTGGCTCTCGTACGTCTTCCTCGTGCAGACCGACGCGGGCTTCACGCGCGCCGATCTCCAGGCGTTTCTCGAACACGAGGGCATCGAGACGCGCACGGTGTGGACCGGAAACGCGGTGCGCCAGCCGATGATGCGCGATGTTCCGTTCCGCCAGCCCGACGCCGGGCTCCCGAACGCCGATGCGGTGATGGAGCGAGGCATGCTCGTCCCGATGAATCACGCCCTGACCGACGACGACATCGCGTTCGTGTGCGACCGGATCGAAGCGTTTCTCGGCCGGGTGTAGTGGTTCCGGTCAGCCCGTCCGCATGATCGGCCCGGTCGACGAGGCGGAGGAAGCGGCTCCGATCCGTAGATCCGTGAGGACCCGAGCGTGGGCGAGCGCCGCGGCGCGCTTTCGTCCATCGGCCGGCGCGGCCAGCGCCGGCAGCTGACGGATCCGGCCGTCGGCCAGCACCAGCACCGGGACCGCCACGACGTGGCGCGGCCGGCGGGGCACGACCCAGTGGTACTCGGTGCCGTCGGGCACGCTCGCCGGGCGGTCGACCACCTGCACGTCGGCGACCTCGCTCCACGCAATGCGCGCGCTCCGACCGAGCCGGCGCACAGTGACGCCGTTTCCGTCGACGTCGACGATCGCCGACAACGCGCCCAGGGCGGGCACGAAGGTGGCGAACGCGGCCGCGGTGATCGCGGTCCCGGCCGCGACCGCGGCAGAGCTCCCGAGCGCGAGGGCGAGGGCCAGACCGCACATCGCAACGACGAGCGCGCCGAAGGCCGTACCGAGCGCGATGCGCCAGCTTTCCGGGGTGGGCCGCAATTCCATCGCATTCGTATCGGCAGACCCGACCCCCCGCCCTGAGGGTGAATCGACTTCCCGGCCTGAGGGTGAACGCGACCCGCGCCGTGTTGCAGACTGCGGCGATGCATCGACTCGAAGGAAAGATCGCACTCGTCACCGGTGCGGCCCGGGGGACCGGTGCCGCGACCGCCCGGCGCTTCGTAGACGAGGGGGCACGGGTGGTGATCGCCGACATCCTCGACGAGCGGGGGGAGGCCACCGCCGCCGAGCTCGGCGAGGCGGCCCGGTTCGTGCACCTCGACGTCACCGACGAGACCGCGTGGGAGCGGGTGATCGACGGGGTCGGTGCGACCGAGGGCGCACTGCATGTGCTCGTGAACAATGCCGCGGTCCTGCACCTCGCCACGATCGACGCGACCGCGACCGAGGCTTTCGAGCGCGTGATGCGTGTGAACGTGCTCGGCCCGTTCCTCGGTATCCGCACCTGCCTGCCGATGCTGCGGGCATCGGGCGCGGGCGCGATCGTCAACATCGGTTCCATCGACTCGGTGCAGGGCGCGGCGCTCACCGGTGCCTACACCGCATCCAAGTTCGCGCTGCGCGGCCTGACCAAGGTCGTCGCGCTCGAGAACAAGAAGCGGGGCGTGCGCGCGAACATCGTCTGCCCGATGCTCGGCAATCCGGAGATGCATCCCGAGATCGTCGGGACCGACTCCGGCCCGGCGCGGCGCGGGGGAGGGAAGCCTCCGGACCTCGACGTCATCGCCGAAGCGGTGTGCTATCTCGCCGCGGACGAGAGCCGGTTCACGACCGGGACCGAGCTCGTGCTCGATGGTGGACACAGCGCGGGCATGGCGCTCGACCTTCCCGACGAGTGGTTCGACCCCGCATTGCGGCGCCCAGCGCTGCGTTAGCTTCACCGGATGGACCAGGCGAGCCTCGAGAAGTTGTTCGACGTACGCGGCCGGGTGGCGATCGTCACCGGCGGTACCCGGGGGATCGGGCGCGCGGTCGCCGAAGGTTTCGTCTGCGGTGGAGCGAAGGTCGTGGTCGCCAGCCGCAAGCCCGAGGCGTGTGAGGAGGCGGAAGCGCACCTGCTCGGACTCGCGGCCGCGAGCGGGGGAGACGCGCTCGGCGTTGCCACGCACATGGGGGATCTCGACGCGGCGGCCGCGCTGGTCGACAAGACCGTCGAACGTTTCGGTGGGATCGACATCATCGTCAACAACGCGGCCAACGCACTGACCCAGCCCCTGGGCGCGTTCACGGCCGAGGCCTGGCAGAAGTCGTTCGACGTGAACCTGCGCGGCCCGGTGTTCCTCGTGCAGCACGCGCTCGCGCACCTCGAACGCAGCGAGCATGCCACGATCGTGAACGTCATCTCCGCGGGCGCGTTCCTCTTCTCGGCGAACGTCGCGATGTACGGCGCCGCCAAGGCGGCGATGATGTCGTTCACGCGTTCCATGGCCGCCGACTTCGCGCCCCGCGGCATTCGGGTCAACGCGCTCGCGCCCGGCACCGTCGACACCGACATGGTCCGCGCCAACACCCCCGAAGCCCAGAGGTCGATGGCGAACGCGAGCTTCATGCGCCGCGCCGCGAGTCCCGACGAGATGGTCGGACCCGTCCTCTATCTCGCGTCCGACGCGTCGAGCTTCATGACCGGCCAGGTGCTCCTGGTGGACGGCGGCCTCGTCCCCCACTGACCCGGAAACCCTGCCAACAGTTGGCAGCGAAACGTGCGTCAGGCGCCGGAATTCCTGCCCACTGTTGGCAGTTACTTGGCGACCGACATGAGGTCGTCGAAGCCGGACGGGGCGTGGGCGCCGATGCAGCCGTGCTCGAAGATGCCGTAGCCCTCGTTGCCCTCGAACGTCGCCCGCGCCACGTGATCCCACAATGAGAACGCGGCGCGGCCGATGACTGCGGGATCCTGGTAGTCGTACGTCGAGCCCTCGACCCAGTGCTCGCCCTTCCACACGCCGTGCGTCCAGTCGGGATCGGCGCCGTACCCGCAACCCACGTTCAGAGAGATGCCGATCAACGGCTCGATCTCGAGCGTCGACTTCTTCCCGTCGCGGTTCGTGAGCTCGATCGACGCGCCGATCGGGTTGCGCGTGCCCGACGCGTAGCGGATCTCCGGCAACGGCCAACCGAGCTGCTCGGGTGCGCGCCCGGACGCTTCCGGGAACACGCGCACCGCGAAGTTGGTGTTGCGCAAGCCGTCGCGATCCTCTTCGAGGATGACGTGCAGCGCGAAGTCGTCGAAGCGCAACGGGATCCAGCACCACCACATGCCCGTGAAGTCGTTGGGTCGGCCGGCCGGTTCCGGCTCGCCGACGGGCCGGATGCCCCACGACCGGTCGCGCGTCGCGGTGTAACGCTCGGGCGTGACGGCAATGGTTTCGCCGTCGACGCGTAGCTCGCCCTCGAAGGTGCCGACGCCCGCGAACCGTGACGCCTCCAGAAGAATGCGGTCGCCCTGGCGGCGGATGTGCTGCGGCTCGGAGATCGGCCCGTATTCCGAGCGGTAGAGGAGATCGAAGCCGAGCCCGTGGTCGTCGGCGTCGCAGATGAGCCGCAGCTCCCGGAACGGCTTCACGACCTCGATGCGATACGGCCCGACCTGTTGGCTCAGCTTGTCGTCGGGACGTACGCCCGACGTTCGGATCGCCCACTGCTTGTCACCCCGCCGCACCGTCGCGTACGCATCCATCACTCCGAGGTTCGGGTACACGCCCATGCCGGTGATGAAGTACGCGTCGGCTTCGTGGTCGACGCCCTGGTAGATGCAGCGGTCGTACACGTTGCGGTCGCTGGTCGCGACGTAGCGCATCGGCAACGGAACCTGGTGAATCGGGTATTCGTCGAGGGGGTCGAACTCCAGCACAGAGCGTCCTAACTGTTGAACTGGCCTAACTCTTGAAGTGACGGTCGAGAACGGTGAGCGGCGCACCTTCGCGCACCGCGCCGAGCCGGGAGCGGGCCGCCGCGAGTGCTTCGGTGTCGGTCGCGGCGAGCGGCGGCAGTCCGAAGCCGCTGTACATCACCCGGCGCTCGCGTTCCACCGGCGGCTGCGCCATGTGCATCGTGCAGCTCAGGTGCAGCGTCACGTCGCCGGTGCGCGTCGGGAGCGGGACTTCGGGGAGGTCGAGATCGGGTTGGCGTATGCCCGACCACACGAGCGCCCGATGGGAACCGGCGATCACCCAGAGCTGGCCGGAGACCTCGTCGGCGCCCGACACCGAGATGCCGACGGTGAGACCGCAACAGTCGTACGAGTGCCGGCCGATGCCGCAGTCCTTGTGCCACGGGATGTCGGAGATGCCTTCGGTCACGCCGATCGGCTTGAACAGCGCTTCGATCTTGTTGCTCGCCCGCTTCGCGCCGAACTGATGCCCGGCGCCCGCCATCGACGCGAGGTCGAGAAAGCGCGCATCCTCGGTGATGGCGCGGGCGCCGTCCGACTCGCGGTCGAAGCCCTGCATGCGGACGAGTCGGGTGTCGCCGTCGGCCGTGCGCGCCCACCACGATCGGCCGTCGCCTTCGCGGTAAGTGGACGCGGCGCGATCCATGTCGGCGGAGATAGCATCCATCTCCGCGGCGTCGAACAGATCTTCGATGTGGAGGAAGCCGGCGGTCTCGAGGAAGTGGCGCATCTCGGCGCGGTCGTCATCGGCGTGGAACGCGCGCGTGAGATCGAGCGGACGGCCATCGGCGTCGTCGAGCGCAACGGAACCCGGCGTGTAGATCGGTGTGCCGTCGAGCGCGGAACGCAAGACGAGCCACCAGTCGAGAAGATGGCCGACGGTGCCCGCGCGCTGGTCGAGCGCGCCCGAGGCCCAGAGGCTCATCACGGTCTGTTGATCGTCGACGAGATCGGCAAGCTGCTCGCGACCGAGCTTCACGCGCGCCTTGGCGTCGGGTCGTGGTCCGCGCTCGACCATGACCCGCGCGTCGTCCGCGGTGAGTGTCCAGGGCTCGCCTTCGACCTCGATCTCGAGCGGCCGGGGTCGGATGAACGCGAGCGCAGGGAGGATGGCGGCGGCGTGTTCGTCGATGCGCGCCGGGAGTTCGTCGCCGAAGAACCGATCGGGGTCGAGCTCGGCCCGAGGTGCGTCTACCCGGGTGCGTACGTCGACTGCCACGGCGCCACGCTAGGCCGTCGCGCCGATGCGGAGCGACGACGCCCGGCTCGCGGGCACGACCGCGCCGGGGGTCGGGATCGGCCCGGGCGAACCCGGCGTACAGGTTCCGGTCTTGTGCGGAGCGGGCAACGTGGGCGGTTCGGCGA
>JAODBI010000324.1 GCA_025463875.1 Actinomycetes bacterium | reverse complement strand
CATCGCGTCGCCCGTTCCTCACCGGCCCGACGACGACATCATCGACGCCGCGGGCGGGGCCGTCATCGCCGGCCTGCACGACCACCACGTGCACGTTCTCGCGCTCGCGGCCGCCCTCGATTCGGTGCGCTGCGGACCTCCCGAAGTCTCGACCATGGACGCGCTCGTGGGGGCGTTGCGGAGTGCGAGACGTGTCGACTGGCTGCGCGGCGTCGGGTATCACGAGAGCGTCGCCGGCCCGCTCGACCGCGACACTCTCGACCAGTGGCGCGCCGACCTGCCGGTGCGCATCCAACACCGCACCGGTGCACTGTGGATGCTCAACAGCGCAGCGTTGACCGAGCTCGACCTCGAGTCCCGTCGTGACCCGCGCATCGAGCGCGACGAGAAGGGGCGTGCGACCGGACGTCTCTGGCGAGCCGACGACCTGGTCCGCGCGGCGTCAGCGACGCCACCCCTGTCGCGGGTCGCTTCGCTGTTCACAGAGCAGGGTGTGACGAGCATCACCGACGCGACCCCGACGAACGATCCAGGCAGTAGAGCGCTCCTCGCACTCCTCCCGCAGAAAGTGCGCGTCATGGGTCCGCTCGGGCTCGTGACCGAGGGCGAGGTGAAGGTGATGCTCGATGACGACGCGCTGCCGCCACTCGCCGAGGCAATGGACCTGGTCCGCGCGGCACACGCAATGGGGCGAGGCGTCGCGGTGCACTGCGTCACCCTCGTACAACTCTGGTTTGCGATCGAAGTGTTTCGGAGCGCCGGCGTCGCGGCCGACCGCATTGAGCACGCGAGTCTCGCGCCGACTGAAGCGATCGGCGCGCTCCGCGAGCTGGGTCTGCGCGTCGTCACGCAACCGGCCTTCGTTGCCGAGCGTGGTGACGACTACCTCCGTGATGTGGACGAGGTGGATCAGTCGTCGCTTTACCCGCTGCGATCGCTGCTGCGCGCGGGGATTCCTGTGCGCGGCTCGAGCGACGCGCCGTTCGGCGGATCGGATTGTTGGGCCGCGATGCGCGCCGCCGTCGAGCGCCGAACCCTGACCGGTCAGGTACTGCTGCCGTCTGAGCGGCTGGAACCGACCGTCGCCCTCGAGCTCTTCTCCAGCGGCAACGGGGGAGTGTCGATCGGGACGCCCGCCGACCTCGCCGTTCTCGCCGTACCGCTCGCCGTCGCGACGCGCGAGCTCGACGCGCGCAACGTCGTGGCAACGATTGTCGGCGGCGGCATCGTGAACGACGGCCGGACTGAATAGCAACATTCCTTCGTCACGCGCGCCAAGTGGCCTCTGGCGTCCTCCATGTCTTCGCCTTCGGCGACGGCCTCATCAGCCGCGAGCAGGTGTGGATCGACAGCGCCGTCATCGTTGCCCAGCTCACCGCCCCGTATCGAGAAGCTGCGCCGCCATCGAGCGCGCAATGCCCGACCGCGCGCCTGCGCGGCGAGCAGCGTGCGGCAGTTATGGCGTCGCACTCGGCGACGAGTTGGTCTTGGTGGGGCCAGTCGCGGCCTCGGCGCGATAGCCATCGATGGCGGCACGGACGACCGACTCGACGTGTTCGGCGTCGAGACCGAGCGCTTGGCCGATATGCACCGACCAGATCTCTGACCGGAGGTTGTTCTCGAAGTCGAGGTCGCTGCGAATGTCCGAGCGGGCGGCCTGTCGGTTCTGACTGACCATGACGAACGTGGCAAGAAAGATCGCTTCGAGACTTACCACCATCGTCAAGAGCCCGTATGGGAACGCGTCGAAGACCACACTCGCACCCAGCAGGCCCGCGTTGATGGCGATCCACATCCCGAACCACACCGCGTGGATGTACACAAAGTTCAAGGATCCGGCGAAGGCGGTGACCCGGTCCGCGAGACGATCCTCGGAACGCTTGATCGCCACCACGATGCGGCGCTCGTTGCCGACCGGATAGTGCTCAGCCTTGTACAGCTTGCCGTCTTCGACGCCGTCGGCCAGGTCGATAACCCGACACGCTGCACACGAAACAGTTGATCCGGAAACGGGTTTGTCCATCCGCCACCCTGCCACGCCGCACGACGCTCGCCGGTGCATGAACGCTCCGGACAAGGAGGCCACACTCGCCATGTCCGCCCTGTCACCCGCGCCCGACACCTACAAGGCCACTGCCGACCGGCCGTCAGGGATGCGTCGTGATGGTGTCCTAGCGTTCGCCGATGGCACGGCCCGCGCTCCCTCCGCCGAGGAATGAAGCTCAACTGCTCCGACGGGGAGTTGCCCTCGAACGGGTCACGCTCGCCTGGAACATCGTCGGCATCGTCGTACTCGCCTTCGCTGCGGCCGCGGCACGATCTGTCGCGCTCGCCGGGTTCGGCCTCGACAGCCTGGTCGAGATCGGCGCGAGCACGGTGGTGCTGTGGGAACTGGCGGGAGCCGGCGAGGCTCGGCAGCGTCGAGCATTGCGCCTGATCGGCTACGCGTTCGTTGCGCTCGCGCTCTACATCACCGTGCAATCCAGCATCGTCCTCGGTACCGGATACCACCCCAAGCACAGTCCAGTGGGCATCGGGTGGACGGCGATCACCGCTGCGGTCATGTTCGCTCTCGCCGCCGGAAAGGCGCGTACCGGCCATGCGCTCGACAACCCCGTTCTCATTGCCGAAGGTCGTGTCACGTTTATCGACGGGATCCTCGCCCTCGCGGTACTCGTCGGCCTCATCCTGAACGCGACCACCGGGGCATGGTGGGGCGATCCCCTCGCCGGTTTCGTCATCGTCTTCTATGGGCTCAAGGAAGCACGCGCCATCTTCAGTGACCACAACCCGTAGTACGCGCGAGTCGCAAAGAATGCCCGATCCCGCGCCGGCGTGGCGGGCGCGGATTGGCTGAGGCCAAGTCAGTTGGTGTCATCGGATGCCGGTATCGCAACTGATGTTTGCGGACGTCGTGTTGGACGCGGCGATGGTGACCGCAAGGGGCGCGCAGCGCGGCGTTGTGCCCCGGGCGAGCGCAATGACGGTGTACGTGCCGGGTGGCAACCTCAGCTGATACGAGCCGTCAGGGTGCGAGCGGGTCCTGGCGATGACGCGACCGGCGATGCGCGCTTGTACCTCGGCGACGACCGGGCTCGGTGGACATGGATGATCGACCCGCTCGACCGGGCAGGTTGGACCGGCCGTCACCCGACCCGCGAAGACGCCCGGCGGTGGAACGCCAGCGGTTCCACGGGCCGTGCTGCGCCCGCAGTCGGATGTGCCCACGACCGCAAGAGCCAAGAGCACGACGCATACTCCCGTTCGACGCCTCGCGTCCGTCGTCACGACACTCCGACGATCCGCAACGGCTTCGAGTTCCAGAACCGACTCTGAAAACAACACGAGCCGTCGGATCTCTCGCACGCCGCCCAGGTTGACCGGTTGCGTCGGCTCGGCGAGTACCGGTCGGCAGTTGTAATGGCGCTGCAGAGAATCGACAGAGGTACGCTCATGTGATCCGATCGGGAGCCCGGATATGGCGCGCGGAGTTCGAGGTTCTGCCATTCAGGTATGCGCCGCGCTACTCCTTGTTGTGGCAGCAACGCTCGTGCCGTGGGCAACCTACAGAGACGTCCAGACCGACGCGACTACGACGTTCCGTGGCGGTCCGCTCAGTGTCCTGCTCGTGGCTTTCGGTACCGCGTCAATCGTCGTGTCGCTGCTGTTGCTCACCCGTCACGCGGCTTCGCTGTACAAGTTGCAGCTCGCAATCGGCAGTGCGGCGCTGATCGATTCCGTTGCGCTCGCGCTGAGCAAGATCAGCTTGGCGAACCATGTGGCTATGGCCCGGGCGACCGCCTCGCAAACGGCGTACTCCTTCGGTGGCGGTGTCGCGATCCTCGCCTCCGCAGCGATCGGGCTGACAAGCATCATCGAGCTTGGCAACGCCAACGTGGCGTCGAGGAACAGGAACACGCGCCCCGGTGACTCGACCGCCCTCTCGCGTCGTTGACGATCGTCCGGTCGGCTCTGGCCGCGAATGCAGAATGCGCGACTCGCGGCCCGCGCGCGATACCGGTCGGCAGTTCGGTGCCCGGAGAGTGTGCGCTTCACTCGGGCCGTGGGTACCGCGCTCGGTTGCCGAGTCGCCCCGGCTTGCCCTCCCGGACTACACCGGGCTGAGTCCGCATGAGTTGCGCGTACACGGCGTCAGGGATCCACCCTTGGAAGACGCGGAGAACGCGTCAGTCTTCGGGGAGATCCGCGAAGTCGCGTTTGGCGGCCCGATACCAGCCCATCCCGGAGATGGGGTGCTTCCACCTACCCTTCATCGCCTTGAGGGCACTGGCGTGCGTGTCATCGCCGTCCGCGACCATTTCTCGGAGATGACGATCCTGCGCCTTGATGACCGCGTCAGCGGTGTCTCCCTGCAGCCGAATGTCGCACGGCCCACCCAGTTGCTTACATGTCATCGTTTTCATTTGCTCACGGCCTTCCTCGCGACGTGTGTTCCTCTTCGCAATCGCGTGTTCCTATGCCTTGTCCTCGATGAGTCCGAGGATGTTGCCATCGGGGTCGATGACCGACGCGACCACACGGCCGCCGCCAACTTCCTTCGCCGCGTCTTTCACCGTCGCGCCAGCCGCAGTCACTTCGGCGAGTTTCGCTTCGATGTCATCGACGTGCCAGTACGCGACCGGCGACGTCAGGCCGGCCGGACTTCCGACGGGCAGCAGCCCGACGTGCTGGCCTGCGACATCGAAACCCACGTAGTAGGACGAGTCGGTCTGTGGCGCGACGCCGAGCAGCGCGGTGTAGACCGCCTTGGCCTTCTCGACATCGGACACTGGATGCAACACGGTCTTGATTCCCTGAACCGATGACGCGCGCATTGATCGCTCCTTGTCTTCCTTGGACGAATGATATTAGTACTCTCGAATCGAGAGTGATACTATCGTTATATGCCCGAGCCCGTCAAGCGCGACTCACCGAGCAAGAGCGGCCGCGGTCAGGCCCGCACGCGGCTGGCCCGTCGAGCAGTGGTCGATGCGGCCCGGACACTCTTCCTCGAACGCGGCTACGCCGCGACCACCATCGAGGCAATCAGCGAACACTCCGACGTGCCATCAGCGACCGTGTACCGGCTCTTCTCCTCGAAGCTTGGGATCCTCAGGGCACTGCTCGACACCTCCATCGCCGGTGACGACCAGCCGCTGGCGGTGCAGGAACGGCCAGACGTCGCCTCGCTGTTCACCGAACCCGACCCGCACAAGCTGCTCGCAGGGTTCGCCGGTGTCACGACGGCGATCAACCAGAGGACCAACGACGTCTATCGCGCCCTCATGAGCGCGGCCGGTTCCGACCCCGCGGCAGCCGAACTGCTCGGCGAGATCCAACAACAACGCGATCAAGGTCAACGCCAGATCGCGCGATCACTCTCTCGCGCCCACGCACTCAAGCCCGGACTGCGAGAACGCGACGCGGCTGACCTGATCCACGCGCTGATGTCCCCCGAGGTCTATCGCCTTCTCGTCGGCGACCAAGGCTGGACGCCCGAGCGTTACAAACAGTGGCTCGCAACGACGCTCACTCAACAACTGACCTGAACCTCGAGGCGCTCAGATGCCCGATCCGAGCGTCGGCGACCAGGCGAGCCCGTGCGAAAGGCCGCTCCCGAACTCCCCCTCTTGGTCGCATAAGTGTCTGAGAGAGGAGGCAATATGCGTGCGTGCGGCGATGGTGGAAGGCGGGCGTCGGTATCGCCCTTGTTGTACCTGGGACGCTCCGACTCGCGTGCTCGGACTCCAACTCGTCGTCAACGGCGTCGGCGTGGTGCGGGCTCAAACTCGGTGCGACACACGAGGAAGCTCTCGCTGCTATGGGTGCGCCACACGGCTCGAACGCGTCGAGCGACCTCAAGTACCCCCTCAGGCCCGGGGCGTCCTTCCTCGAATGGGACGAGGGAGCGAGCATCTTTTTCGCCCTGTTTGACGCGACCGGCCGCGCGGAGAGGCTCCAGGCGTATGACCGCGTGGTCGGACCCACGGGCGCGCACGGTCTCGTCTGCAAGCCGTTCCGAAGCGCCTCGGTCGGCACGGGACAAGACTGAGCATCAAAGGCCGACGTTCGCGCACAACACTGCCGATCGGTTGGTTCGTGGCGGGAGGAGCGGGGAGCTTCGCCGGGTCACCGTCGATTGTGATTGCACCGATTGTTGGTGGTGCGGCTGAACGATTGGGTGGTGTCCTGGCCTCTATACGGTGAGGGGATCGTGGACGACTTCGACGAGTTCTTCGTTGCGCATTATGCGCGTGTTGTCGGCTCGCTGAGGCTCGCTTGCGGCGACGTCAGCGAGGCGGAAGACGCCGCTCAAGAGGCGTTCGCGAAGGCGATGATGCGATGGAGGTTGGTGTCGGTGATGGATCGTCCCGCGACGTGGGTGTACGTCGTCGCAGTACGCGAGCTACGTCGTCGTGCGCGTCGTCGCGGTGAACTGATCGGCGGAGCGCAGGGTGCGCCGGACGCGACTGTGCCTGATCCTGCGGGCGCGGTCGTGACGGCGGCGGTGATCGAGGCTGCGGTGTGCGCTTTGCCGGCACGCCAGCGACTGGCGGTGGTGTTGCGTTTTCACGGCGATCTGACCGTTCCCGAAGTGGGTCGAGCGATGGGGTGTTCTGCGGGAACCGTGAAATCGACATTGCACGCGGCACTGGATCGTCTCCGGGTCGATCTCGGCGACCGCGGACTCGAAGGGGCACTCGATGGACCTTGACGAGTTCCGAGCGGCGTTAGACGAGGCCGGGACCCGTTCGCAGGTCGATGTGGTCAACGCACGCGTGGCGATCGGCGCGCGGGCACGCAGTCATCGTCGCCGCCAACGGGCGCTCGCGTCGGTCGTTGCGCTGCTGGGAGCGATCGCCGTCACTGGGGCGGTATTCGCGATGGTCGCGAGCGGCACTACCCACGAGTCCGTCACCATCAGCCCTTCCGCGAGCGTGTCGACTCCAACAACTTCTCCCAGAGTGTCGGCTACGACATCTCCAACGAAGGTGCCGGCAACGACAAGTGTGACGACGATGCCGGTGAAGCCGCGCTTGTCCGACCTGTACGTGTATCCGTTCTCGAGTCTCGCCGACGCGCAGGCATGGCAACATGCATACCGATCCGGGGGACATCAGCCGTGGCATCTCGACGCGGGTATGACCGCGACGTCGTTCGCCGACTTCCTCGGCTACGCGATGGCCGATCAGGTGATCAGCATCCGTACCGACGCGTCGGGCGCGCACGTCGCGCTCGGCTACCGCAACCCCAACGGGGTACCCGTGACCTCGGCGGGCGTGCATCTCGTACGCGTCGGCAACGGCAACGACGCACCGTGGGAGGTCGTCGGCGACGATCAGTCCGCGGGCTTCACGCTTGACACGCCGAACGACGCGGCGGCTGTCT
>JAODBI010000269.1 GCA_025463875.1 Actinomycetes bacterium | reverse complement strand
TGAGTGATGGCGGAAGTGCCATCGCGGCGTTCACGGTCACGTGTGCCTCGTCGAACGGCGGCGTCACGAAGTCGGCGTTCGGCACGGTCAGTCCGATCATGGTGTCGGGACTGACGAACGGGAAGTCCTACACGTGCACCGTGACGGCCACGAACAGCGTCGGAACCGGGCCCGCGTCACCGTCCTCCCAAGCGTTCATCCCGGCCGCGCCGACGAGTGTCGCCCCGAGTTCGGCTCACACATGCGCGCGAACCTCGACAGGAAGTGTGAAGTGCTGGGGTCGAAACCTCGAAGGTGAGCTGGGCACGGGGACAACGGTTTCCTCTACGGCGCCCGTCGTCGTCCCGGGATTGACTGGTGTTTCCGCCGTTGTGACTGCCGGCTTCCACACCTGCGCGCTCATCTCGAACGGGACAGTGAGGTGTTGGGGTCGGAACGTCGAGGGCGAGCTCGGCGACGGCACGACGACGAATCGTGCATCGCCGGTCGCGGTCGCGGGGTTGGCCGGCGTCACCGCGCTTGCCGCAGGGAACTTCCACACGTGCGCGCAGTTGTCGAACGGCACTGCGAAGTGTTGGGGTCGGAACGTCGAGGGCCAGCTCGGGGACGGCACGACGAGCAATCGTCCGGCGCCCGTAGTCGTCTCGGCCCTGGCCGGCGTGACCGAGTTGGCTGCGGGTGGTTACGACACGTGCGCACGGGTGACGAACGGAACCGCGAAATGTTGGGGCCGGAACTCGGAGGGGCAAGTCGGGGACGGCTCGACGACGAAGCGTCCGGCGCCCGTCACCGTCGTCGGGCTGACCGGCGTGACGACCTTGTCCGTCGGCGGCTTCCACACTTGCGCGCTCCTTTCCGACGCGACCGTGAAGTGCTGGGGGCGCGGCGTCGAAGGACAGCTCGGAAACGGGGCAGTGACGAACTCATCAGTGCCACGTCCGGTGACGGGGCTCACCGGCGCAACATCGATTACCGCCGGAGGATCTCACACGTGTGCCTTGGTGGTGGCGACGGTTCGATGTTGGGGCAACAACGCCGAAGGCGAGATCGGGAACGGGACCACGACCAATGCGAAGACGCCGGTAGCCGTGCCCGGGTTGACGGGTGTGGTCGCCGTGAGTGCCGGCGGCTCCGATACGTGCGCACTCGTGACGAACGGCGTCGTCAAGTGTTGGGGCTTGAACGATCACGGCCAGCTGGGTGACGGCACCTCGACGAACCGGACAACGCCGACCGTGGTAGTTGGCTTCTGAGCAAGCGAAATTCCGGGACCTATGACGGTGCCCGCCGCGACCGCACTGCCGGGTCTTGGTTGTAGAACGCGGCCAGGACTTCGTAGACGTCGGGCTCGTTGGTCCGCAACGCGACCGGGGCGTCGAAGAAGGCTTCGGTCGCGACCGCGAAGAACTCGGCGGGGTTGGTGGCGCCGTACGGATCGAGCGGCGGGCGAGCGGCACCCGACTGCAACGACTCGTAGGCCTCCGTACACACCGCGACCCAACGGGCCATCTGTTCCTTCGGGAGGGGGGGAGTGCCGTCGGTGACGTCGTCGAGCATGTCGAGCTTGTGCGCGAACTCGTGGAACACGACGTTGCGGCCGTGGCCGGGATTCCGCGCCGCATCGCGCGCCTCGTCCCACGCGATGAGGATCGCACCGCGCCGGTCGTGCGCCTGACCCAGCACCGGCACGACGCCGTCGGTCACCGTGCCGCGCACCGGCCCCGCGTACTCGCCGCGACTCATGATCGTCGTCGGGAACACGACGATCGCGCTCACCTCGCGGTAGTAGTCGGTGTCGAGGCCGAGCACGAGCACCGCTGCGGACAACGCCAAAACCGTCAGGATCTCGTCGGACAGCTCGAAGCCGTGCGCGGCCTCCCAGTGCTTGTGCCGCAACAACCAGTCGGCGATGTCGGCCAACTGCGCCTGCTCGTCGGCCGAGAACGAGCCCCACCACGCAAGCGACGACTCCGCAACGCGCGCCCAGTCCTCGGAAAGCCCCTTGCGCCGGTGGAACACCCAGGCCAACTAGCTCAACGCCGGAATCCACGACCCGTGCGCGTCGAGCAGGGCGTCGACCAACGCGTGGATCTGGTCGAGGTCGAGCTCGGCCGCGGTGTGCGGGTCGAGCATCGCGGCGTGGTACACGTGCTCCCGCCGACCCGTGAGCGCGGCTTCGACCGTCAGCTCCTGCACGTTCACGTTCGTGCGGATCATCGCCGCGAGCTGTGGCGGCAGCGCGCCGATCCGAGTGGGCTGCACACCATTACCGTCGACGAGGCAGGGCACCTCGACCGTGCACCCCGCGGGCAGGTCGTCGATCAGACCGTCGTTCGGAACATTGCCGTAGATCACGCGTGGCTTCCCGGTTTCGATCGAACGGATGATCGTCGCCGCGTACTCGAAGCTCGGCTGCACCTCGATCGGACCACCGCCTTCCAACCGGGCCCGCTCCGACTCCCAGTCGGCGATCTGCTCGACGCACCGGCGCGGATACTCGTCGAGGGGCACGTTGAGCTGCGAGACGAGCTCGGGCCGGTCGCGCTTGATGAACCACGGCGTGTACTCGGCGAAGTGTTCGCTCGACTCCGTGACGAAGTAGCCGAAGTGCTTCAGCACCTCGTACCGCACGCGATTGTGCTCCGGCACCCGGCCCGACGCCGCCAACTCCAACAGCCGCGGATACAGATCCTCACCGTCGTGCGAGAACCGCAGATAGAAGGCCATGTGATTGATCCCGGCCGCGAGATAGTCGATCTCGCGATACGGGATGCCCAGATCAAGGGAGAGCTCGTAGGCGGTTCCCTGCACGCTGTGACACAACCCGACCGTGCGCACCGACGACGCGCACCCCACCGCCCGGCAGTTGATCGCCATCGGGTTCGTGTAGTTCAGGAACCACACGTCGGGACACAGCTCCTCCATGTCGCGACACATGTCGAGCATCACCGGAATGGTGCGTAGCCCGCGCATGATGCCGCCGATGCCGAGGGTGTCGGCGATCGTCTGGCGCAGTCCGAACCGCTTCGGGACCTCGAAGTCGATGACCGTGCACGGCTCGTACCCGCCGACCTGGATCATGTTGATCGCGTACTCGGCACCGTCGAGCGCGACCCGCCGGTCGGTGGTCGACGTGATCTTGGCGGGCGCGTCGAGCGCGTCGGCCACCCGGCGCGCCACCAGCTCCGACGTCGCGAGTCGTTCCGCGTCGATGTCGAACAGCGCGATCTCGGATCCCGCCAGCTCCTCGTGGCCCAGGATGTCGCCGAGCAGGTTGCGGGCGAACACCGTGCTGCCGGCCCCGATGAACGCGATCTTCGCCATGAGCCCGAAGGCTACGTGCAGCCTGGCGCCTGGTGCGCACGCCGCCCGACCGTCCCGAGCCCGCCCGCGCACAAGTCGCCCCGCCGCCTGACGAAGGGACGTACAGAGATCGCGATGCCCCGGGGACGCGGTCCGGTGGGGCGAGGAGCACTCAGCCGATGGACCGCCGCGCTCGAACCCGAGGCGACGAAGCACGCGACGCCGACGCCGGCTCGACGCTGGTCGAAGTGCTCATCGCGACCGTCCTCATGGGCTCCGCGATCATCGTGCTCGTCACGGGCATGAGCACCTTGTTCTCGAGCTCGATCCAGAACCGCCAGGCGACGACCGCGGGACTCGTCGCGCGCGACTACGCGGAGGCGCTCGTCGTCGCGGTGGCCGCCGTACCCGGAACCGATCCGTGGTGCAGCACGACGCCCTATGCGGTCGCGTACACGGCGCCGACCGGATACTCCGTCACGACCACCGCCGCCGGCTGCCCGGTCAACGACACGACCACCCCGCAGTTCCAGCCGCTCGTCATCACCGCGACCTCGCCCACCGGTCGCACCGAGACGCTCCGCGTAGTCGTGCGCAAATCATGAAGAGGCGCCGCCCGGACCGACGAGCCGCGCCGCACGGCGAGGAGGGCGCCGCGCTCGAGCTCGCTCTCCTCTTCATGATCGCGACCGCCTTGATCGTCACCGTCCTCCTCGGATTCACGAGCACCAGCTCGCGCGCCACCGTCGTCACGAGAACCGCGCGCGGGACCGACTACGACGCCGACGCCGCGATGCAGGCCGCCATCGCGACGGTACGCGTCGGCAGCTGCGCGTCCTTCACCCCGAGCTTCACCCTGAACAACCCCACCGCGCTCCGCGTCGACTGCAGCACCACGGGAGCGGTTGTCGGTTCGCAACGACACCTCGTGCTCTCGGTGTGCCCGACCACCGTCGTGACCGTTCCGTGCCCCGATGCGAGCTCCCTGCTCCGGGCCGAAGTCGTCTTCTTCGACGACGGCGGGATCGTCGGCCGGGCCGTGTCGGTCCTGTCGTGGAGCAACCAATGACGCTCGACCGCGCCCGGCGCGATCGCGCACCGCACGACGAGGCGGGATTCACGCTCGCCGAGCTCATCGTGTCGATCGCCATCGAAGCCATCATCTTCGGCGCGCTCGCGACCGCGTTCGTCGTGCTCCTGCACGGCGGCACGTCGATCAACGAGAACCTGGCGCGCTCGAGCGACGCGCGCTTCGCCGCGAACTACCTCATCAGTGACGCGCGGAACTCGAGCGGCCCCGAGATCTCGCTGATCAACACGACGTTGTGTCCCGACCCGACCCCGCCCGTCGCCGGCACGCCCGTCGCCGTCGCGCTCTTCGGGTGGAACAACCGCAGCTCGACGGGTGTGGTCACCGCGAACCTGAGCAACTACGTCCTCGTGAACAGCGCGCTGCTCCGCCGCCACTGTGAGGGTGGAGTGCTCGTCGGCGATCAGGTGTTGGCCACCAACATCGGGAGCGTGACCGTCGCGTGCGCGCCGAACCTCGACTGTTCGGGCGATCCCACCTCGATCACCGTCACGATCACCGAGACCGCGGAGACGGTCGTACATCCCGGCGCGCCCGTGATCCCGCCCTACTCGTACACGCTCACGGCCGCGTTCCGTCAGCGCCAGAGCGACGGCCGCGCGCTCCCCGCATCGACCCGTCATCCGCTGATCCTGCTCGGTGGCGGCTGTACCGCCGGGGGGTCCACCGGAATCTTGATGACGGGCGCCGCATTCATGCGCGTCTACGGCGAGGCCTACATCAACACGATGGACTCGGGCGCGTGCAATGCAATGAACCTGCAGAACAGCGGGGTGTTCCGGGCTGGGAGCACGTCGATCCTGACCGGAGGATCGTGTGTAGACAGCGGCACCTCGGTGTGTCCGCCGGCGACTGCCTATTCACCGGCCCTCACCGATCCGTTCGCCGGGCTTCCCGTTCCGCCGACGACGGGCATGGCGAGTCAGGCCGGTTGTCCGTCCGGAAAAGCGCAACCCGGCGTGTACGCGGCCAACCTGACGTTCGGCAGCAGCAACTGTGAGCTGCAGACCGGCATCTATGTGCTGCGGGCCGGATTCAACCTCGGCAACGGCGCTCAAGTGACGACGGCGCCCGGTGGCGTGTTGATCTACATGACCGGTGGCGCGTTCAACGTCGGCGGCGGAGCCGCGCTCACGTTGACCGCCCTTGCGACGGGCCCGTATGCGGACGTCGCGCTGTGGCAGGCCGCCGCCGACACCTCACCCATCACGTTCTCGAACGGCGGCGCGCTGCGTTTCAACGGCGCGATCTACGGACCGAAGGCACAACTGGTCATCACTGGGAATGCGCAGACGCCGTACGCGACATCCATCGTCGTGCAGACGATCTGGCTTTCAAACAGTGGAGGGATCACGATTGGCGACGCCTCACCGACGCCGCTGTCGACCAACGCGTCGCCGCCGACGGGTGCGTGGACCGTGAACCGCGCGTTCCCGACCACGACGATGGTTCCGGCCGGCGGCGACGGCAATTACACGGTGAGCATGACGGGACTCCCCGCGGGCATGGCGTTCAACCCCACCACGCTCGTGCTGTCGGGTACGCCGACCACGGTCGGGACGACCTCCGCGACGATCAAGGTGAAGGACGACCTCGGCGACGATCCGATCGCCGTGGCGTATCCGATCACCATCAACACCGCGCCGTCGATCACGACCGCCTCGCCTCTCGCCGACGCCGAGGTGACCGACTCGTATCTCGCCGGCATCTCGACGTCGGCGGGAACGACCCCGTTCATCTGGTCGCAGAGCGACTTGCCTGCGGGGCTCGCGATGAGCATGACCACGGGCGCGATCACGGGCACGCCGACCGCGTCGGGCGCGTTCACGGTTGTCGTCACCCTCACCGACGCGTCGGGCGCGGCCGTCAGCAAGAGTCTCGCGCTCGCCATCACCCCCGCGCCCTCGATCACGACCGGGTCACTGCCGGGCGGCCAGAAATCACTGGCCTACTCGACGACGCTGGCCGGATCGGGCGGCACCACGCCGTACTCGTGGTCGGCGCCCGGCCTCCCGAGCGGACTCACGCTCAACGCGACCTCGGGCGTCATCTCGGGGACGCCGAACGGCGCCGCGGGCACCACGTCGTTCACCGTCACCCTCACGGACGGGGTCGGCGGAACCATGTCGAAGAACCTCTCGATCTTGATCGCCGACCAGCCGAGCGTCGTGAGCGTCGCGCTCACCAACGGGTCCGGAACCGCAGGCACGATCGACACCGGCGACAAGGTCACGATCGTGTACTCCTCGCAGATGAGCGTCGCCGGGTTCTGCTCGACGTGGACGAACAACGCCGCGGATCAGGCGCTGATCGCGAACAACGACGTGACCGTGTCGATCTCGAACAGCACGACCGACGTGCTCACCGTCACGAGCGCGGCGTGCCCGTCGTTCACGATCGGATCGATCAACCTCGCCTCCGCGGCGTACGTCAGCGTGGCCGCGACGTTCAAAGGCACCGGCACCGGCGTCTCGAAGATCAACTGGACGACGGCCACGCGCACACTCGTGATCACGCTCGGCACGAAGGCAACCGGCACCGTCGCCAACGTCACGACACTCGTCAGTCCCGTCTACACCGCAGCCGGTTCGATCAAGGATCCGTCGGGTGCGATCGTCGGCAACTCGACCTTCACCGCCAGTCCGGCCGCCCAGCGCTTCTGACCTCAGTCGATTTGCATTGTTTGCCAGTCATTGTCGAGAGCGAGCTCGAGGTTGCACGACCGCGACGTCGGAAGAGCGCTGTTCGCGGTCCGGTATCGTCAGTGGTCGCGGGTGTCGATCAAGCGAGTGTGAGTGGATGAAGGCGTCGCCGCCGGAGAAAGGAATCTCCACTGCACGCGCCTGTTCGTGGATGACTCGGGTCGTCGTCTGGCGCGTGCGCGCTTGGTCGTTCGAGGCGGCATCGGATTGATCGCCGCCCAGTGGTGTTGGTCGCGATCGGATTGACGGGTTCGGCGACGTTGCCGGCGTTGCAGCTCACTTTCATGATCGGGCACCGACGCGCTCCGAGAACCGCTCTGAAATTCCCGAACACGAGTTTCATGTCCGTGTTCGAGTTTTCGTCGGCGGTCCACGCGCGGCCGCGGTGCTCTGGCGCGGCGAGGGTACGCAGGCTCGTGTGCGGCCCGCGGCGCGCTCACCGATGAGCACATCGCCCCGATCCCGCGTCGTCGTACCGAGTACGAACGGTGGATCGACGAGCCCGAGCGTCGTCGCGCTGATCGACGCCGCGCGGGGCGCGGCGGTCGCAACGGCCGGACAGAATTTCTCGACCGCCAGACGTGGGTTCGACGGAATGCGAAGACTCGTGCGATTGAACGAGTGCACGATGTTCGACAGGAACTTCCCGACTCCGAGCGACCCGCGGGTCGAGTCCTCCAGACCGGCGATCTCCTTGCACCGCAGCGCGGTGCGTGCCAACCCGACCTGCGCATCGAACGAGAGGTTGGGGTCGTCCGGCGTCGACAGTGAGGCCTTGATGGGGAAGTCGGCCGCGTGCGGATGGGTGCCGTCGGCCGTGAGTAGGGCGGCGACCCACGGCGCGGGCAGCAGCTTCTCGTGGCCGGGATAACCCCTCCGTGCAAGCGCAAGATGTGATGCGATCGGATCGGCGAGCCCGTTGAGGTCGAGTACTGACAGCCTCGGTCCGAACGCGTAGCTGAGAACACCGATTCCACCCGACGCGACGGTGGGGAGGCGGAGGTTGGGCGCCGGCGTCTCGTTGAGCTGCAAATACGTCGTGCCGAATCCCTTGGTGGTATCGGAGACGTACGCGGCCGGCGTTTTGAACTTGGCCCGCTTCGGTGAGCCTGGTCCCCAGCCGACGGAGGACAATGTGACCCGGCCGCAACAACCGGTTGGGAATGCGTAAGCAATGCCGCCGCGGAAGTGCAGCACCTTCGTCATCTCGGGAGGTCGGAGTGCGATCGCACACACGGCTGCCCATACCAGGACGACCAACGAGGCGGCGTAGCGCTTGGTCGCCGGGACGAGCGCGACCGGTGCGACGAACGCGAAGAGCGCGGGAAGAAGGAGGCGCCCGTGCAGATAGTCGCCGCCGAAGCTCACGACCGAACCGGCGTTCGCGAATGCGGCGAGCCCGAACGCGACGAGGAACCACACCGATCGTGACTCGCCCGCCTTACGGAGCTGCAAGGCGAGCGGAGCGTATACGCCGAGGATCAACAGCGCGACGGGGAGCCAGAGCCAGTACGGCACGGCGAAGTCCAGCAGGTACGACCAGCCCGCGCCGACCCGCGGTCGAGAGCCTTCCTTGGCGATCGCGGTGTTCGCGACCAGGCTGCCGAAGTAACCCATACGGAAGATCTCGTACGCCGCGGGTAAGGCGACCATCGCGGCGACCGTGGTGATTCGCTGGCGCCAGTTCCAGTCGCGCCACTGGACGAGCATGACGATGACGAGAAACACGGCACTGTCGACGATCAGCTCGGGTCGTACGAGCCAGCCGAGCCCGAGCACGGCCGCGCCCGCCACCGACAATTTGCCGTTCGGTGTCGTCGCCCAACTCGCGAGCACCCAGCAACAGAGTCCGAGCCACGCGAACGTCATCCCGGTCTCGAGACCTGCCGACTCGAAGTACCACACCGGTACGAGCGCGGCGAACGCGAGGACGCCGACGGGCAACAAGAAGGCATTCGGCGCGACCCGCCGTGCGACCTTCGCCGCGCCCCGCATAGCGAACGCGGCTCCGAGTACCGAGCAGGCGATACCGACCAGGACCGACAACCAGTCGAGGCTGATCGGCGTGACGAGATCGGCGACGGCGAGGATCCCGACCCACAACGGACTCGTGAACGCCTCGACGCGTTGGCCCGTGTTGAACACGGGCCCGTGTCCGACGCGTACCTGGCGGATCACCCGCATGTAGATATAGCCGTCGTCGAAGATCCAACGATGGGCAAATCCCACGACCGCCAGTACGACGAGGGGAATTGCGACGGCGGCGATCTGCAGCGCTCGGTTTCGTCGGCTCCTCGGTGCCACGGGCGAGGACGCTAACGGTCCCAGCGACCCGCCTCTCGGGGAACCACTCAACCGACGAACCTCTCGCTCCGCGGGCGTCCGCGTCTTCAGCAGCCTGACGAAACGGTGCACTGTACAGTCAAACTGGGCGAAGCGCTCGGCTCACCCGCGTACGTGTCGCGCCCTCCTGGAACTGCGTCAGTCGGCCCTCGGCGTCGGGAGTGGCTCACAGGTCGTAGCGCTTGGGCATGATGAACGATCGCGGCCTCGAGAACACGGCCGCGGATCTACGGCATGCCCGTCAAGACGCGAGGTGACCCGGCAAGTCGCCTTCTGGTGCGCGGTCCGACGCGCTCACGCTTGGATTGAACTCAGTTTGCCGGCGGCTCTGAGGCAGTTTCGGACTCGGGGAAATAGTCCCATCGGCCGTTGAAGTCCTTCCGCGTGTACGCGAGGCTTGTCGGGCGCTGGATCGCCGGGCTCTCGAGCCAAGGACCCAGGAAGTACTGCCCAACTCCGACACCGGTTCCGGAGCCCATCAGGCCGGGCGGCGTCGTACCCAGGTAGTCGCGCCAGAACCGTTCCGAGAAGAAGATCGCGCAGTTGTGAAGGAGCGTGTATTCGTCGAAGAACAAGTAGCCCTTGGGCGTCAGATAAGGCCAGAGGCTGACCACACAGTCGTGCATGCTCGACTTGAGATCGACATCTACAAAGCACAGAACAATCGGTTCGGCGTGGCTGGAAAGGGTATCGCTGAACCAGCCCTTGCGGAAGGTGCAGCGCTCGATGACGCCGTACTCGCGAACGTTCTGCCGCACGACGTCGAGATCCCCGCGGAAGCTGCCCTTGACCTCGGGCTTCATATTGTCGCCGGCGAGCGGAGCGGGAAGACCTTCAAAGGAGTCATAGACCACCAGGTCCCGTCCGACGAGATCGCAGATGACGCTGAGGTTGGCCGTTGTTCCGCCAAGCCAGCAACCGCATTCGACGACTACGCCTTTTACCGAGGGCGGGATCTCGAGCAGCTTCGCCGCGATCGCGAGGTGGCCCTTGTACGAGATGCCGGTGCGAATGTGTCGCCAGTTCCGATATAGCCGACGGCCGAGGGCCCACTTTCGACGCCACGTCATTCGATACTGCGGATGGAACCGACGGCCGGACAACAGAAAGACCACACTCAACGGCATCGACAGCTTGTGGTACTGCTTTCCCAGCCAGTCCCGACGCTTGCGCATGCGCTGGTTACGACGTTTTTGACGCTCTCGCTGGTCATCCCCCGATTGTCCTTGGACCAAGTGTTGCCGGCGTGGGCGCCATCTCATCGAGCGATCGTACCGTTCCGCCCTTTCGCAAGCGCCGGGCACCTCGGCGGAACACTCGAGACACTGCAACTGTTCTCTGTCCGCTGGCGGCGCGACCATCGGGACGTCTCGCCCGACGCCCTCGAACCCATCCTCGTGATGCGTGTACCGAGCGAGAGGATGGCCGAAGCGAGCTTGCATTCCGGGGGACTGCGCGAGCAGTACGACCCCTTCTCGGCCGGGCGGATCGCGGCGCGGCCCGCCGACAACCTGCCGTTCGGCGTCGTCGCCCGGTCCGCAAGGATCCAGCAACAGATTCCGAGCCACCCGAATGTCATTCCGGTCACGAGTCCCGCCGACTCGAAGTACCACACCGGTCTGAGCGGCGAACACGATGACGCCGGCGGGGAACAGGAATGCATTCGGAGCCGCTCGGCGCGCGATCTTCGCGGCGCCGCGCATCGCGAACGCGGCACCGAGCACAAGGGACTCGTGAACACCTCGACGCGTTGGCCGGTGTTGGACACCGGTCCGTGCCCGACCCGCACACGGTCGGCCCCGGGCGTCGGTGAAGCGGGCGATCATCCACGCCGAGGGAGCACCTTCTCGTGTCCGGATCTTCCGCGCTTGCCAGCCAGTACCGCCGCTCGACGGTGATCGTGCTCTCTCGCCCCGCCTCTCGAGATGCGCTCAAACGGGGACCCTCTCGGTCCGGCACGCCCCCCTGTTTCGACGCGAAGTTGCGCACGGGCTGCGGAAACGAGGTGCGGACGAAGCCGAACAGCACAGACCGTCATGGCACGGTGGCAAAGATCATCGTTCGCACGCGACCACTCCCCGGGCGACAATGATCCGCAGGCGCAGCGGTCCGGCCAACGCGACGAAAGTCAACGGTCCATGGCGCACGCGATCCACCAACTCCGACGGCGACAGGCCGGTCAGTGACATCGAGACCGGAAGAGGCCGAGAGGGCGCGCCCGCGGGCGGGAGATAGATCACCGTCACGCTCGTCGTTTTCAGAGTGAGCGCCTGTTCCTTTTCGAGAACGCGTACCACGGGGCCGGGCAGCGGTCGGCACGCAGTACGCAAGGGCCTCGATCGCTGGCCGAGCGCGAGCCGGAGAGTCTCGGTCGAGAAATCGGCGGGTGCGACAGTCCGGGGGCGCGGAACTCTTCCGGATCGGGCTCCACTGAGCAGCCATCCGAGCGTGAGGCCCGGGGCGACTCCTTTCCCCGGCTCGACGGAACGCGGCAACTGGGTCGCGCGCGGGATGCGCGGGGCGACCAGGATCATCTCCTTGTAGGTGTCGAGTGCCTTGTACGTTCGTCGGTAATCGGCGAACTTCTGCACATTGCCGGGTACACCAACGAGCGGTAAGAGCACGATCGCTACTCCGACCGTCCGCGAGCGTCGAAGTATCGCGTTGGCGGCCAGCGCGAGCGCCGGAAGCATCATCGCAATGACGAGATGAACGTATCTGGATTGGCGAGCGTATTCGGGACCGGATGCCCCCAACCGGAGTGTGAAATGACCGGCGCGGCCGGTGCCGGCGATGGCGAGAAAAATAATCGAGCCGCACAGCAGTGCGATCGGGACGGCCGCCTGCCGGCGAAAGACCTCCTTGCCGCTTTGCGCGAACGCGAGCGGCAAGCCGACGAGCAACACCAGCGCAAGCGCAAGTCCGACGCCGGGAAGTTGTCCCAACCCGCTGAACGCGGCACGCACACCGATTGCGACGAAGCGCGCAATCTCCGAAGGGGTTGCCTTCTCGAGCGGCAGGTGTTGGTTCTGATGGCGCCCGATGATCGCAAGCCATGTGAGGTACACGGCCGCGAGTGGCACGGTGTGCAACGCGGCCACACGCCAGCCCCGCCGAATCAGTACTGCGAGCCCGACGACGATGACCATCGTGACGGCGATACCTGAGCACAACATGCCCGCGAAACCGGCCAGGAGACCGAGCCAGTCACGGCGGTCTACCGGACCGTCGTGATCCGCGAGCAGCAAGTGCACCAGACCGAACGCGAGCGAACCGACGAAAGAGATCAGAAACCCGAACAAGATGTTGTCGGCCCCTGAACCGAAGAAGATGAACACGCCCGCGAAGATCGTCGCGAGCCACGGTGTGACGCCGGAGCGTCGCATGACCACAAACAAGAGCACGGTGGCCGCGAGGTGCACAATGATGCTGAGCGACTGGTACGGGACGTAGGTACGAATACCGAACATCTGCCAGAGCAGCCGATAGGCAAGTATCGGAAGCGTCATCCAGTGTTGATAGTGAGGACGAAAGAGATCGCCGAGGTTGCCGCCAGTTCTCTTGGCGAGGAGGTCCCACTCGTCGAAGACGAACCATCCGCCGCGGCCCAGCCAAAGAAGTAGCGGGTAAGCCGACACGACGAGAGCACCGAACACCGCCAGCGGAGCTCGGTCACCGCGGCCGAGTTTGCGCGCGTGCATGGTCTGGCTCGCGGTCAGGCGTCGAACGCGCTGCCGTGCACCGAATCGCACGCGATGTGGTTACCGGGCCGGACTTTTCCGCTGGCAAAGCCGCCAATCGCAGCGAAAGCACCGCAGGGATTCGGACGGATCCAGACGTGGATCATCGGCGTTGTCAACCGTTTGACGAGACCCTTGATGCACGTCCCGTCGGGACGCACCGGCCGGTAGTACTTAGGTACGGGGGAGGTATCGAAGCAGAACAGGTCATGGATGTGGAACTGAGTGAGCCTGCCTCCGATGTCGGGCGTGTCCGACAGGTCGTAGCGCTTGGGCAGGATGAACATTGCGGCTTCGAGGACCCTCGTACCGTTCGGCTCTACGCGGTAGACCAGCGACTCCGGCCGAGCCGGGTCCAATATTACTGCATCTTCGATCCAGTCCCAATGGACGAAGTGCTCGGAGCCGGTGAAGCCGTCGTGAATGGACACGAATCCGTCGGCCTTCGCCGTCGACACAACACTCCAACGCTGCAGGTCGACGATCGTGGATCTCAGCAGTTGCTCGGCTCGATGCTGCTCGTCCGCCGTGACTCCCGCCACGCCCGAAAGATCGATCCGATTCGGGTCGATCAGTCCGTTCGGCTCAACCGCAAGTGGGCGCGGGCTCGCCGTCGAAGGACGCGCACTGGACCCGCAGCCGGCCAGCGATGCAACAAGGCTGATGACCGTGACCGCGCGCCACACGAAGGAACCTTTCTGCATCGTGTTGCTCACTCGCGATCGTCCTCATACACCGCAAAGCGAAGCGGTGACCGCATGTCGGGCCGTGCCCTGGCTTGTACACGTCGTCCCGACTTCGGCCGAAGTCGGGAATGGATGGCCGTGTTCGTTTACCCAGAACCGAGCGCGCCGTATCACGTTTTGGCGGCTATCGGTTGCCCGTGGCGCTACACCGCAGGAGACCACCGCAGACGCGCGGTGCGAGAAATGGCGCCGGGCCGAAGTGCATGGGGCCAGTGGTGCGCAGCACAACTATCGCCGTTCCGTCGCGCGGGTCGAACGGCAGGATGGGAGTGCCCGGCCCGAGCAGCGACGAACCGAGTGGTGGGGTGATCGCCGGCGCATGGCTGTATACGCCGAGGGCATTTCCCGATGTCGGGGCGACTGTGAGGACGGCGTCAATACTCGGCAGGGCGCCCTGGGCGACCGTGAGCGCGATCAGGCCGTCGCGCTCGACGCCGCGTCGGATGTGAGCGCGCGTTCGAGGTCGTCTTGCACGCACGGCCGCCGGGGGATTCTCACCCCACAACGCGTCGACGATCTGCTCCGCGGGAACGACGCGGCCCACGTGCAACGTCAGCACGGCGAGAAGGGAACGCAGCTTTGCTCCCGCGACCACGACGTCGTGTTCGTCGTCGTCGAGCACCTCGAGCCCACCTAGCAACCCGACGCGCATGGGCCTGACGGTACCCGCGCCGACTTCCTCGACTTCAGCCCGACGTCAGCCGCCGGTCAGCACCCTGGCCCACGCTGCGTCCATGACCTCCCGTTCCGGCTCCCGCGCAACCCCAGGGTCACCCCGATGAACGCGATGGAGCATGCGCTGCTCGCGGTGATGGCCGCGAAGGGTGACGACCGGGACTCGGCCCTCGGCCACATCTCCCACGCGCAGCGGCTCGCCCGCGCGGCCGCTCGACGTGAGCGGCAGATCGTCGAGATCGCGGCCTTGATCGTCGCGGGACA
>JAODBI010000268.1 GCA_025463875.1 Actinomycetes bacterium | reverse complement strand
GCGTTCCGGGCCTGCGTCGACGCGCTGGGAGAGCCGTTCGTGGCGACCCGCGTCGATAAGGTGATCGGGATCGAGGCCCGTGGCTTCGTGTTCGCGGCGCCCGTCACGTACGCGCTGCAGGCCGGTTTCGTGCCGGTGCGCAAGCCCGGGAAACTGCCGTGGGAGATCGAGAGCGAGGAGTACGTCCTCGAGTACGGCACCGATCTGCTCGAGATCCACCGCGACGCGATCGCGCCGGGTGAGCAGGTGCTCGTGGTCGACGACGTCATCGCGACGGGAGGAACCGCGGCGGCAACCGCCCGGTTGGTCGAGCGCCTCGGCGGCACCGTCGTGGGCTTCGCGTTCGTGCTCGAGCTCGGATTCCTGCACGGTCGGGAACAGCTGGAGGGCTACAACGTTCACACGTTGGTGACCTATGAGTAGACCATTGAGTAGCCCCGGGGTCGTATGACCAGCGCACCGCCGCGGTCCGGCCACCACCCCAACGTCGACGGCGCCCTGCGCCCGCTGCTCGAGTCGGTTCGCAGCGGTGACGACCAGCGCGAGACCGACCTGATCGAAGACGCGTACGAGGTCGCCCGCGACGCGCACCGCGACCAGGTCCGCCGCTCCGGCGACCCTTACATCGCGCACCCGCTCGGCGTGGCGATGATCCTCGCCGACCTCGGGCTCGACGACATCACGCTCGCGGGCGCCCTGCTCCACGACGCCGTCGAGGACACCTCGGTCACGCTCGACGACCTGCAGGCCCGCTTCGGCTCCGACGTCGCCGCGATCGTCGACGGCGTCACCAAGCTCGACCGCCTCGAGTTCGACTCCCGCGAAGAGCAGCAGGCCGCGACGATGCGCAAGATG
Organism: Actinomycetes bacterium; assembly: GCA_025463875.1. Lineage (GTDB taxonomy): Bacteria > Actinomycetota > Acidimicrobiia > IMCC26256 > PALSA-610 > PALSA-610. The sequence continues at coordinate 13,242 of JAODBI010000268.1, read as the reverse complement.
CTCGTCGCGATGGCGAAGGACGTGCGCGTCCTGCTGATCAAGCTCGCCGACCGCCTCCACAACATGCGCACGATCGCGTCGCTGCCGGAGGCCAAGCAGAAGCGCATCGCGCAGGCGACGCTCGATATCTACGCGCCGCTCGCGCACCGGCTCGGCGTGCAGGACGTGAAGTGGCAGCTCGAGGATCTCGCGTTCGCGGTGCTGCACCCCAAGCGCTACGCCGAGATCGAGGCCATGGTCCTCCAGCACGCGGGGGAGCGGGAGCGCTATCTCGAGGAGGTCGTGGGCGCGGTGCGCGCCCGGCTCGAGCAACTCCACATCAACGCCGAGGTCACCGGCCGGCCGAAGCACTACTGGTCGATCTACGAGAAGATGGTCGTGCGCGGCAAGGAGTTCGCGGAGATCAACGATCTCGTCGGCGTGCGGGTGATCGTGGAATCGGTCAAGGACTGTTACGGCGCGCTCGGCTCGATCCACGCGTTGTGGCGTCCGGTCCAGGGCCGGTTCAAGGACTACATCGCAATGCCCAAGTTCAACCTCTACCAGTCGTTGCACACGACGGTGGTCGGTCCGCAGGGTCGCGCGGTCGAGTTCCAGATCCGCACGAGCGAGATGCACCGGCGCTCGGAGTACGGCGTCGCCGCGCACTGGGGCTACAAGGAACAGCGCAACCCGGCCGAGGACCTCGTGTGGTTGCAGCGGATCGTCGACTGGCAGAAGGAGACGACCGACCCGACCGAGTTCATGCAGAGCCTGAAGATCGACCTCGAACAGGACGAGGTCTTCGTCTTCACTCCCAAGGGTCGGGTGATCACGCTCCCCACCGGCGCCACTCCGGTCGACTTCGCGTACGCGATCCACACCGAGGTCGGCCACCGTTGCATCGGCGCGCGCGTCAACGCCCGGCTCGTCCCGCTCGACTCCGCGCTGGTGTCGGGCGACACGTGCGAGATCTTCACGAGCAAGGTCGAGGGTGCGGGCCCGAGCCGCGACTGGATGCAGTTCGTCCAGACCCCGCGCGCGAGCTCGAAGATCCGGCAGTGGTTCTCGCGTGAGCGGCGCGTCGACGCGATCGACCAGGGCCGCGACGACCTCGTCAAGGCGATGCGGCGCGAGGCGCTGCCGGTCCAGAAGCTCTCGGGTTCCTCCACGCTCGAAAAGGTCGCCGAGCAGCTCCACTATCTCGATCTCGAGGGCCTCTACGTCGGCATCGGCGAAGGGCACGTGTCGGCGAAGGCCGTCGTCCAACGCATCCAGCGCGAGCTGCGCGGTGGCGAAGAGCAGTTGCCGACCACCGTCGCGCGCCCACCGCGGGCACGCGGGCCGCGCCGTTCCGGTGCGGGTGTGCACGTCGAAGGCCTCGACGACGTCATGGTCCGGCTCTCACGCTGCTGCACGCCGGTACCGGGCGACGAGATCATGGGGTTCGTGACCCGCGGCCGCGGTGTATCGGTGCACCGCACCGACTGCGCCAACGCCGTGAGCCTGAGAAGTCAGGCCGACCGGGTCATCGAAGTCGAGTGGGACAACGACTCGCCCGGGAACTACACCGTCTCGGTCGAGGTCGAGGCACTTGACCGCTCCAAGCTGTTGCGCGACATCGCCGACACGCTGTCGGAGCACCACGTCAACATCATCTCCTGCAGCTCCCAGACCGCGACCGACCGAATCGCACGCCTGCGGTTCGAGTTCGAGCTCGCTGATCCCGGCCACCTCGACTCGATCCTGGCGGCCGTGAAACGGGTCAATTCGGTATACGAAGCTGCACGCGTGCTCCCCGGCAACAAGTCGTAAGCCGCGTCGACCCCCCATCGGGGTTGTTCGGGTACGGAACTCGGAGCGTTCTTCTCAAGCGTTGGGACGGATCGTCCGATTCTCTGCGAGGGCCAGAGTCGACAATCGCACCCGGCAACTTCCGTCGCCGGAGGGGGATGATCCGTGAATTCGCGTTCTCGTACTGCTGACGGCCACGGCCACGGCATCAACGATCGCGACGGCTTCACGATCATCGAGGTCGTCGTTGCGATGACGATCCTCGTCGTCGCGTTGCTCGGTTCCGCGCTCCTCTTCGAGAACGCGATCGTCGTCTCGGGGAACACGCGCAACCGGGTCGTCGCCGCGAACCTCGCGACCGCCGCGATGGAAGACGTCCGCGGCATGGCGGCGGACCCCCTGCAGTTCGGCAGCATTCCCCAGGGTCAGACCGTCATCACGAGCGGCCAGCTCGTGAACGGCATCCAGTACACCGTCACCCAGGACATCTCCCTCGTCGGCCAGGACTCGTCGACGAGCTCGTGTGACAGCCCGCCCGGTCCGAACACCGGTCAGGTGCTGAAGGTCAACGAATCGGTGACCTGGCCGTCGATGGGGGGAACCAAGCCGGTCGTCCAGGTGTCGACCCTCGCGCCGCCGGTGGGTGCCTACTCCCCGTCGACGGGCTCGATCGGTGTCAAGGTGGTCGACTCGACGGGTGCCAATGCGCAGAACATCAACGTCCAGGTCGCCGGACCGACAACCCGGACACAACAGACGACGGCCGAAGGGTGCGCGTACTTCGGGTTCCTCGATCCCGGAACGTACGTCGCGTCGATCATCGAGGGCACCGGCGTCGGTGACCAGGAGGCGGCGACGCCCGCGCAGACGAGGCCCATCTCCGTCGGCCAGACCGTGTCGCTGCAGTTCGCCTACGACGCGCCCGCGACGATCTCGGCGACGCTCCCGTCGCCCGCGAACACGCCCGGCGCCCCGCCGCACCCGACCGGCCTGTCGATCGGCGTCGCGAACACCGGCCTGCAGCCCTCCAGCCAGTTCACGTTTCCGGCGGCCGCCGGGGACACGACGACGTCGCCCTCCCTGTTTCCGTTCAGCAACGGCTACACGGTGTTCGCCGGCAACTGCACCGACAACAATCCGCTCGGCAAGGACACGAGCCGGAACCCCTTCTACCCGACCGCGGCCCCGGTGCCGGTCAACGTCGATCCGCACAGCGTCGCAGTGCCCGGAACGGCTCCGCTGTACACCCTTGCCCTCCACGTGCAGAGCTCGCTCGGGCCGATCGCCGGTTCGACGCCGACTGTGACCGAGACGACGTCGTATCCCGCGCCGTACGCGGCGGTGTGCACGAACGGTACGGGTACCGGTTCCGCGCCGACGTTGGGACTCGTCACGCTCAACGCGACCGGCGACAGCGTCACCGGACTGCCGCTCGGACACTGGACGATCACCGCGTCGTGTGCGAGCAACACGGCGAACTGCAGCACGTCCAGGAGCCTGACGGGAACGGTCAAGGTCTGGGTGAAGCCCGATGGGGTGTACGCAGTGAACAGCGCGACGGGCGCGTCGACGACGAAGTTCGCCGGTCCGGTCACGGTGGTAGTGAGTTGAGCGCGCTCGTGCGTTGGGTCAGGCGCCGGTCCGTGCGGTCGGAGCGCGGACACACGCTCGTCGAGATGGTGGTGGTGACGGCGTTGCTCTCCGTCGTCACCTCGGCTGCCTTCGGCACCGTGATCGTGATGCAGAACCAGGCGGCGCGGACCTCGGACCGGTTCGCGGCCCAGAACGAGGCGCGGACCATCGCCGACCGCATCACGAAGGATCTGCGAACCGCCGTCTCACCGTCGAGCACGAGCGCGGCGTTCGCCTCCGCGAGCGCGAGCGACATCGTGTTCTACGCGAGCCTTTTCGACCTCAGCGGGACGAACCCGCCCGGTCCGACGCGCTTGCACGCGTACACCTCGCTCGTGTCCGGCACGAACGTGTATGCGTTCCACGAGGACTCGACCTCGCCCGACGCGGGCGGATCGGCGGGCAACTACACCTACACCGGGACCCCGATCTCTCGGATCGACGGTCAGTTCCTCGACCCGAGCCAGTCGCTCTTCACGTTCTACGCCGCCAACAGCGACACCGCGATCGATCCGGCCACGCTGACCACAGTCTCGGATCTGCGAAGCATCGAGTCGGTCGGCATCACGCTGCGGGTCCGCGTGAGGCCGAACGCACCGACGGTCGTCGTCCAGACCCGTATCCATCTTCGCAACGTCGACTACAACCCGAACGCGTGACACCATGATCGAATTCTTCGTGCGACGTTTCCAGGTTCGCCGCGACGGCTCCCGCGACGAGGCCGGTGTCGCGATGATCATCGCGATCATGGTCGTGATGCTCATGACGATGATCCCGCTCGTCGTCGTCAACCAGGCGATGCAACAGCTCCCGCTCGCCCGGAACGACCAGGATCACGAAGCGGCATTGGCCGCGGCCGAGGCCGGCGTCGACGACTACCTGGGCCGGCTCGCGCTGAATGGCAACTACTGGACGTACAGCGCCACGAATCCGCCCACACCCGCCAACGCCGCGTTCAGCGGCTGGGTGCCGGTTCCCGGCAATCCCGCCACGTCGAACCAGGAATGCTTCCGCTACCGGCCGAACTCGCAGCAGACCGCGGCGACCGGTGTCGTCTATCTCACTTCCTCCGGAAAACGCCTCACGACTCCAACGGGAACGTGTGCGAATGCGAGCTCTCCGGGCGTCGTCCGGACCGTGAGCCTCGGGGTGCGGCGGCAGGGCTTCCTCGACTACCTCTGGCTGACCGACTACGAGATCAACGACCCCGCGCTCTCCGGCCCGCAGAACCCGGCGGCGTGCCTCTTCCGCCAGTACGAGTACAACACGGTGACCCGCGCGGGCTACGGGCCGAGCGACCTCAGCGACTGTCAAGCGGTGACGTGGTCGAACCTCTCGGTGCTGAACGGCCCCGTCCACTCCAACGACGGTCTGTACGTGTGCGGAACGCCGACCTTCAACGGCCGCGTCGACACCTACTACAACTCCACGGCGACACCCGGCACGGGAAACACGCCGAAGTTCGGAGGACCGGGCAAGGTCTACAACACGTGCGGCGTCCCGCTCGCACCGCACTTCGACCCCGGTGACCCGAGCTCGGGCTCCTTCCTGCAGTTCCCGGCCGCGAACACGTCGATCAAGACGCAGGCCGACGGTGCCGCGGGGGGGACGGGTTGTCTCTATACGGGTCCGACGACGATCACGGTGCTCTCGACGGGCAAGATGAACGTGACCAGTCTGAAGACCCGCTCGACGAACTCCGGGTGCGCACCCGGTACCAATCTGCGGCTGCCGCTCAACGGCGTCATCTACGTGCAGAATGTCCCGAGCTCTTCGTCCGACCCGAACTACTCGTCGTGCTCCGGTTCGTCGTGCATCGGCGACGTGAGCATCAGCGGTGTGCTCAACGGACAGCTGACGGTCGCGGCCGCCGACGACATCTACATCACCGGCAACCTCACGTACAACCAGTATCCGGGTGGCGACGACGTCCTCGGTCTCGTCGCCGAGAACGACGTCGCGATCGTCCACGCCCGTGGTGCCGACGTGACCGACGACATCACGGTCGACGCCGCGATCCTCTCCCTCTATCACTCCTTCTACGTGCAGAACTGGGACACGGGCGGCAACACCGCATGCTCCGGCGCGCACCCGTGCGCAGCGAGTGGCGCGCACAGCATCAATCTCAACGGCGTGATCGCGCAGAAGTTCCGCGGTCCGGTGGGCACGTTCAGTTCGGGTTCCGGCGCGCTCTCGACCGGCTACAACAAGAACTACTCGTACGACAGTCGGCTCAAGTACATGAGCCCGCCGTACTTCCTGAATCCCACGCAGTCGGCGTGGATACGCAACTCGTATGCGGAGATCCCGCCCAAGGCGGTTCCGTAAGGCTCGAGCTCGAGCTCGAGCGATGCCGCGTGCGGCATCGCAACGCGGCCGCGGAATGGCTCCGGCGTCGTGGACCCTGCTGGCTAGCATGCCGCGCATGTCAGCGGATCGAGACGTCATGCGCGCGCCCAAGGGCATGCTCGACGTGTTGCCGCCCGAATCGGCGCGCTGGATGGACGTCGTCGCCCGCTTCGCGAAACGCGCCGAGCGCTTCGGCTTCGGGTTGCTGCTGACGCCGATCGTCGAGCACTACGAGGTGTTCGCGCGCGTCGGCGAGACGACCGACGTCGTACGCAAGGAGATGTACGACTTCGTCGACCGCGGCGGCCGACGATTGGCGTTGCGGCCCGAGGGCACCGCGCCCGTCGTGCGCGCGTTCGTGCAACACCGTCCGACCACCCCGTGGAAGGTGTGGTATCTCGCCCCGAACTTCCGAGCCGAACAGCCGCAGGCGGGCCGTTATCGCCAGCACTGGCAGCTCGGCGCCGAGGTCATCGGCATCGACGATCCCGACATCGACGTCGAGATCATCGAGCTGTTGTGGGGATTCTGCCGCGACCTCGGACTGCGCGACGTGCGCCTGTCGCTCAACTCGATGGGCGATGCGGAGACCCGCACCCGCTACCGCGAGGTGCTGCTCGCGTACTGGCACGCGCACGCGGATCTGCTCGGCGGCGAGATGGAGCGCGCCGAGGCGAACCCGCTGCGCATCCTCGACTCCAAGCGACCCGACTGGGAGGAGATGCTCGAGCGGGCCCCGCAGCTGGGTGAGTACCTCAGCGACGCGTCGGCGGCGCATTTCGCACGGGTGCAGGAAGGGCTGCAGGCGATCGGTATCCCGTTCGAGATCGCACCGCGACTCGTGCGCGGTTTCGACTACTACACGAGCACGGTCTTCGAGCTCGCCAGCGAGGCCCTCGACGCGGCCCAGAACGCGATCGGCGGCGGCGGCCGCTACGACAAGCTCGCGCAGGAGATGGGCGGACCGGCCGCGCCGTCGATCGGTTTCGGCTCCGGCATCGAGCGCTTGCTGCTCGCGTGCGATGCCGAAAGTGTGCTGCCGGTGCCCCCGCCGCACATCGACGCGTTCGTCGTCGACCTCGTCGGGGTGAGCGATACGGCGCGCCTGTTGGCCGAGCTCCGCGAGTCGGGCCTCTCGGCCGACCGCGCGTACGGCCGAAGGTCGCCGAAGAAGCAATTCGCGGCCGCCGACCGATCGGGCGCGCGGTGGGCCGTCATCATCGGCGCCGACGAGGCGGAGCGCGGGACCGTCGCGGTGAAGGATCTGCGCTCGGATCGACCGCAGTGCGAAGTACGACGCGAGGAGATCGCGGCGTGGTTGCAGACGAGGAAGGACGAAGCCCGCCCATGATGCGAACCCACCGAGGTGGCGACCTGCGCGCCGACGACATCGGTTCGTCGGTGGTGTTGTGCGGTTGGGTGGGGAGCCGGCGCGATCACGGCGGCAAGGTGTTCCTCGACGTCCGTGACGTGGCGGGGATCGTGCAGGTCGTGGTTGATCCGCAGCAGGAGGGGTTGGAGGTCGCGCACCGACTGCGTCACGAATGGGTCGTTCGGGTGGTCGGTGACGTCTCGGCGCGTCCCGCCGGCACCGTGAACGACGAGCTGCCGACGGGTGCAGTCGAGGTCGTGGCCCGCGAGATCGAGGTGTTGTCGGAGTCGGAGCCCACCCCGTTCCCGCTCGACGACCGCGTCGACGTCGACGAGGTGTTGCGGCTTCGTCACCGCTATCTCGACCTGCGGCGCGCGCCGATGCAGCGCAATCTCCGGCTGCGCGCGGCGGTGAATTTCGTCATGCGCGAATCGATGGTGGCGCAGGACTTCGTCGAGATCGAGACGCCGATGCTGATCGCATCGACGCCCGAGGGTGCGCGCGACTTCGTCGTGCCGTCTCGTCTGCGGCCGGGCGCGTTCTACGCGCTGCCGCAGAGTCCGCAGCTGTTCAAGCAGCTGTTGATGGTCGGGGGCTTCGAACGCTACTTCCAGATCGCGCGGTGCCTGCGCGACGAGGACCTGCGCGCCGATCGCCAGTTCGAGTTCATGCAGCTCGACGTCGAGATGAGCTTCGCCGACCAGGAAGACGTGCTCGACGCGGTGTCGGTCGCGGTGCTCGCGGCGGCGGAAGTGGCGCGGCCCGGCGAAGGCCCGGCGTCGATCCCGCGCATGACCTGGCACGAGGCGGCCGAGCGGTTCGGCACCGACAAGCCCGACCTGCGGTTCGGGATGGAGCTCGTCGAGCTCACCGACATCTTCGGCTCGACCGAGTTCCGCGCCTTCGCGGGCGCCGACGCGGTCAAGGGGATCCGGGTCGAAGGTCAGGCCGACATGAGCCGTTCGAAGCTCGATGCCCTGACCGAGCGGGCGAAGTCGCTCGGCGCCCAGGGTCTCGTGTGGATACGCGTGCGCGAGGGCGGCGTGCTGGAGTCGCCCGTTGCGAAGTTCCTCTCCGAGGCCGAGCAGATCGCGCTGGTCGACGCGCTCGGTGCGGTTGCGGGCGATCTTCTCCTGATCGTCGCGGGCAAACGACCCATGGTGCGCGAGGTGCTGGGCGCGCTGCGTCTCGACCTCGGGCGGCCGCCGGTCGGGGAGGGCGGGTTGCACTTCTTGTGGGTCGTCGACTTCCCGTTGTTCGAGGAGGGCCCGAACGGTGCTCCCGCCCCGATGCACCACCCGTTCACGATGCCACACCCCGACGACATCGACCGGCTGGAGTCCGACCCATTGTCGGTGCGCGCGCAGGCGTACGACCTGGTGCTCAACGGTTGGGAGCTCGGCTCGGGTTCGGTGCGTATCCATCGTCCCGATGTGCAGCAACGCATCTTCTCGATCATCGGGATCGACGCCGACGCCGCGCGCGAGCGATTCGGCTTCCTGCTCGAGGCGTTTCGGTTCGGCGCGCCACCGCACGCCGGCTTCGCGGTCGGCATCGACCGCTTCGTCGCGATCCTGACCGGCGAGGAGAACATCCGCGAAGTGATCGCGTTCCCGAAGACGCAGTCCGGCGTCGACCCCATGACCAACGCCCCCACACCAATAGACCCCCGCCACCTCAAAGACCTAGGCCTAAAACTCCAAGACGCAAAACCGAAGGCGCCATAGTTGCAAACAGATAGCAACGAAACCGACCGCCAGGCGCCCCAATTGTTGCAAACAGATAGCAACGAAACTGACCGCCAGGCGTCCCAATTGTTGCAAACAGATTGGTGTCTCAGGGTGAACCTAGGTTCCCGTGGATGCCTACACCGCTTGCTCGATTCGAGTCCGTCCTCGCCGGTCAACACGGCTTGGTGACGCGCGGCCAGCTCAAGGCCGGTGAGCTTGGCGACCTTCAACTGCGGACGCTGGTGCGCCAGGGACTGTTGCGTCGCATCAGGCCGGGCGTGTACGTGTTGGTTGGAGCCCGGGACTCTTGGGACCGCGGCCTCCTTGCCATCGTTCTGGCCATCGAGGACTCGGTGGCGTCGCACGCTTCGGCCGCGAGATTGTGGGGTTTTCAACCGCGCCCCGAGGATCGATACGAAGTCACGGTCACAGGTGCGTACCGGAGAACTCTTCCGGGCGCCGTTGTCCATCGCTCCCGAGTTCTGAGTGCGAACGACGTCGTGCGAACAGGCGACATTGCACGCACGACCTTCGAACGCACACTCTGTGATTGTTCGACTGTCTTGAGCGAGCACCAACTCGGTCGTGCTCTCGACGACGGGTTGCGTCGTGGTGTCGCGTCGCTGCGTCGCCTCGGTGACTGTGCCGAGCGACTCGAGTCCGGGCCCGGTCGTCACATGTCGGCCGTCCGTATCCTTCTCGCGGAGCGCGGCGTCGGCTTTGATCCTGGCGGCAGTAGGTCGGAGCTGCACCTACTTGACATCTTTCGCCGCGCGCGGCTGCCCGTTCCCGTTCAGCAGTACCGCGTACGCGTCGGGCGGAAGACCTACCGGCCGGACTTCGCGTGGCCCGATCAGAAGGTCTTCGCCGAGTACTACGGGTTGCCATTCCATACCGGTGCGAGCGCCGTGGTCGCCGACAGCGCGCGTCTGACCGCTTTGTCAGCCGCGGGATGGCTCCCGCTCGTGTTCACCAGCTCGTCGTCCGACGCCGAGATTGTCGATCGCACGTCAGCGGCTCTCCATGAACGTGGCGTGCGCTTCGAGATAGGCGCGTAGGGCGCGACGCTTCGCGTCTGCAACATTTCAGACGTCCGCGCGTCGAAAATGTTGCAATCTGTTTGCTCCATTCGGGGCGCGTAGCCTGGGTGGGTGAGTGGTCGAGGGCCTGATCTGTTCGCTTCGGCGGTCGAGGAGCGGTTGGCGCGCAAGGCGCCGCTCGCGGCGCGGTTGCGGCCGCGGACACTCGACGAGGTCGTCGGCCAGCAGCACCTCCTCGGGCCGTCCAAGCCGCTCCGGGTACTGATCGAGTCCGACCGCCTGTCATCGGTCATCATCTGGGGGCCGCCGGGCACCGGCAAGACCACGATCGCCCGCCTCGTCGCCGGCGTCAGCGAGAAGGCCTTCGAGACCCTGAGCGCGGTGAGCGCGGGGGTGAAGGACGTCCGGGAGGTTGCCGAACGGGCCCGGGCCCGCCTCGGCGAACGGGGCCAGGGCACGATCCTCTTCCTCGACGAGGTGCATCGTTTCTCGCGCGCGCAGCAGGACGTGCTGCTCCCGTTCGTCGAGGAAGGTCTCCTCGTGCTGGTCGGTGCGACCACCGAGAACCCCTTCTTCTCGCTCACCGGTCCGCTGCTGTCGCGCAGCACGCTCTTCCGGCTCGAGCCCCTCGACGACGACGCGCTCGCCGAGCTCGCGCACCGCGCCCTCGCCGACGTCGAACGTGGCCTCGGCGCGGAGCCGACCGACATCGACGCCGACGCGCTGCAGCACCTCCTCGACAAGAGCGAGGGCGACGCCCGCCACCTTCTCACCGTGCTCGAGGTCGCGCACGCGCTCACCGTGCAAGCCGATCGCAGCACGATCACCCTCGGCGACGCGGAAGCTGCGCTCGCGCTCCGGAGCGTCCGCTACGGCGACGACGAGCACTACGACATCATCTCCGCGTTCATCAAGTCGATCCGCGGATCCGATCCCGACGCGGGCCTCTACTGGCTGGCGCGCATGCTCGAAGCGGGCGAGGACGCGCGCTTCATCGCGCGCCGCCTCGTGATACTCGCGAGCGAGGACATCGGTCTCGCCGATCCGCAGGCGCTGCTGACCGCCGACGCCGCCGCGCGAGCGGTCGAGTACGTCGGGCTGCCGGAGGTCGCGATCAACCTCGCGCACGCGGTCATCCATCTCGCGCTCGCACCGAAGAGCAACAGCGTCGTGTCGGCACTCGGGGCGGCGACCAGTGCTGTGCGTGATCGCCGCCCGGGTCCCGTGCCCATGCACTTGCGGGACGCCCACTACCGCGGGGCGCAGATGCTGGGCCACGGCAAGGGGTACCTATATCCTCACGACGATCCGTCCGGGTGGGTTCCGCAGGAGCACCTTCCGGTGGAGGTGGCCGGCGAGCAGTTCTACCGGGCATCGGCGCACGGCTCCGAACGGCGCCTGATCGAGCAGTGGCGGAAGCGACGCGGAGAGGACGCGAGCGACATGTCGACCCCTGAGCAGTCGCCGGAGCAGCACTCGCCCGATCAGCAGTCGCCGGAGCACCGGTCGACGGGTGAGCATGTCGACCGGTGACGCGCTCGCGGTCGTGGCGGCCACAGTCGTCACGATCCTGATCGTCGTGCTCGCGATCGTGATGGTGCTTCTGACGCGCACGTTGCGCAAGCTGCGCGCCGCGGTCGAGGTATTGCAAGATGATGCGCTCGCGCTCCTCGACGAGGCACGCATCTCGGTGCACGACGCCGCGGGTGAGATCGACCGCGTGGAACGACTCGTGACGTCGGCCGAGCGCCTCGACGAGGCCAAGCGCGCGATCGCGACACCGATGGTGAAGGCCATGGCGTTCGGGACGGGCGTCTCGCGCGCGGCACAACGCCTGCGCGACGGCGAATCGCCGCGCCCCGTGCCCCGACCCGCGCCCCGGCGCCGGAGATCCGCGTCGTGACCGGAACGACGCTGTGATCAAGCGGCTGCTCTGGCTCATCATCGGGTTCCTGCTCGGTGTCGGATCGTCGTGGACCCTGATGCGGCGCGTGCGCCGGGCCGCAGTGAGGTTCGCGCCCCCCGACGTCGTCGACCGTTGGAGCGACAGCGTGCGTGCCGCGGTGAGCGAGGGCCGGGACGCCATGCGCGCCCGGGAAGCATCCCTCAAAGGAAGCTCCGCCCGGTCCGCCGGAAAGTAACCTCGTTAGTCGATGCCCGACCGTCCGACAACTTCCGACGAGCTGCGCCGCGCCTTCGTGGAGTTCTTCACCGAGCGCGCCCACGCGCACGTCCCGTCGGCATCGGTGATCCCGGTCGACAAGACGCTGCTGTTCACCGTCGCGGGCATGGTCCCGTTCAAGTCGTACTTCACGGGGGAGGAGACCGCTCCGTACCAGCGCGCGGTCTCTGTCCAGAAATGCGTCCGGGCCGGCGGCAAGCACAACGACCTCGACGACATCGGGCGCACGAACCGCCACTTCTCGTTCTTCGAGATGCTTGGCAACTTCAGCTTCGGCGACTACTTCAAGGTCGAGGCGATCACGTGGGCCTGGGAGTTCTACACCGGGGTCCTGAAGCTCGACCCGAGCCGCATCTGGGTCACTGTGCACGAGGACGACGACGAGGCCGAACAGATCTGGCGCGAGCGCGTCGGCTTTCCGGCCGAGCGCATCCAGCGCCTCGGCGACGACAATTTCTGGCGGATGGGCGACACCGGTCCGTGCGGTCCGTCGTCGGAGATCTTCTGGGATCTCGGTCCGGAGTTCGGTCCCGACGGTGGTCCCGCCACCGAAGCCGACCGCTACATCGAGATCTGGAATCTCGTGTTCATGCAGTTCGACCAGCAGGCCGACGGCACGCGCGTTCCGCTGCCGAAGCCCAGCATCGACACCGGTGCGGGTCTCGAACGCAACGTGATGGCGGTGCAGGAGAAGTCGTCGATCTGGGACATCGACGTGTTCCTACCGCTGCGGGCCGCGGCCGAGGCGGTGACCGGCGCGCGCTACGGCACCGACGAGGCGACCGACATCTCGTTGCGCATCATGGCGGAACACGCCCGCACGATGACGTTCATGGTGGCAGACGGCGTGCGGCCGTCGAACCAGGAACGCGGCTACGTGTTGCGCCGCATCATCCGGCGTGCGGTTCGCCACGCGTATCTACTGGGCGCGCGTAACGTCGTGATGCCGGCGATGATCGACGCGGTCGTCGAGACGATGAGCACCGCGTACCCCGAAGTCGCCGCCGCCCAGGAGCTCGTGCGCAAGGTGGTCGAACGCGAAGAGGAATCGTTCCGGGCCACGCTGCAGCGCGGTGTCGAGATGCTCTCCGAGATCCTCGTGGCGCGAGACGTCACGGGCGCGGACGCGTTCTTCCTGCACGACACGCTCGGCTTCCCGATCGA
>JAODBI010000210.1 GCA_025463875.1 Actinomycetes bacterium | reverse complement strand
GTCGGGCGGGTGTCGCATCTGCGAAACGTCGAGTACGTGGTCTGCGCGGGCGAACAGGCGCTCGTCGATCGCATCACCAACCAGGGGGACGAGCTGTGGAAATTGCCGGCAACGTCGCGCTCGTAACGGGCGGCGCATCGGGACTGGGCGAGGCGACGGCCCGACGGCTGCACGTGGCCGGTGCCGACGTCGTACTCGCTGACGTGAACGACACCGGAGGGCGTGCGGTCGCCGCCGATCTCGGCGATGAGGACCGCTTCGTGCACTGCGACGTCACGTCCGAGACCGACGTCGCCGCGGCCGTCGACAACGCCGCGCGCCGCGGACGGCTTGCGATCCTGGTGCACTGCGGCGGGGGTGGCACGGCGGGCCGCACGGTCTCGCGCGCCGGCACACCCCACGACCTTGACGTGTTCCGGCGCGTCGTCGAGCTGAACCTTGTCGGCTCGTTCAACATGCTCCGGCTGACCGCGGCCGCGATGGCGAAGAACGAACCCGACGCCGGGGGAGAGCGGGGCGCGTGCGTGCTGACCGCCTCGATCGCCGGCTACGAGGGTCAGATCGGCCAGGTCGCCTACGGATCGGCCAAGGCGGGCGTCATCGGCATGACCATCATCGCGGCGCGCGACCTCGCGGCGATGGGTGTGCGCGTCAACACGATCGCGCCGGGCACCATCGCGACCCCGCCGATGATGATGGTTCCCGAAGCGCACCGAGAGGTCTTCGCCGGCAACGTGCCGTTTCCGAAGCGCCTCGGTCAGCCCGACGAGTACGCCGCGCTCGCCGAGCACATGGTTGAGAACGGTTACCTCAACGGCGAGGTCATACGCCTCGACGGCGCGGTGCGGTTCCAGCCGAAGTAGGCCGGGCGCGCAGACCGGCGGCGCGGATGCGGCGGACGAGCTCGTGCGTCGACACCACCGACGCACCCGCGTCGACGGCCAGCTGCCACGCCCGTTCCGGCACGTCGTAGTGGTCGTTGTGGAACCGCAGGCGACGCGGCAGCGACAACGACAGCGCGGCCTCGAACGCGTGGAGCTCGTCGAGCGACACGTCGCTGACGAGATGCGCGAAGCGCGTGCCGTGCGCGGGCCAACGCGGGCGGTCGACGAGGATCGTCACGGCGTCATCCGAGGACGTCGCCCAGCGCGTCGACCGACGGCACGAAGTACGCCGAGCCGCTGACAGGACGCGTGAAATCGGTGAGACGGTCGTGCAGACCGTCACCCGAGTGGCCGAACATGCGTCGCAGCATCTTCTCGAAGCGGGTGTGATCGGCGCTGAACGCGACGAAGTACAGACCGAGCTCTTCGACCCGCCCGTAGGGAACGCTGCGCCGGTAGATCTCGAGCTCGTCGCCGTCTTCCTCGATCACGACCCGCGCGATGTGCGCGTTGGCCGGCTTCGCCGTGTCGTCGAGCTCCACACTGTCGGGCTTCGTCCGGCCGAACACGCGCTGCTGGTCCTCGACCGCGAGCGCGTGGAACGCCGCGAGATCGTGCACCCACCGCTGCGTGATCGCGTACGAGCCGCCCGCGCCCGGCTGACCGGCCGGCACGACGGCGGTCGCGTGGGCCACTTCGACCGGCGGGTTCTCGGTGCCGTCGATGAAGCCGGTCAGGTCGCGGCCGTCGTGGTACACGAAGCCGGCGAGATCGGTCGCGAGATGGGCAACGGGCGCGAGTAGGGCAGAGACCGCGCGTGCGACGTCGAGCATCACGTCCTCGCCCGTGCCGTGTGTCCAGATCCATACGTCGTGCGGCGTGTTGGCGAGACCGTCGAGCACCGGGAATGCGAAGTCGCCGACCCCGCGTGCGCTCGCGTCGAGCTCCTGCCACAACGACGGACGGAAGCCAACGACGATGTTGGCACCGCCGGCCGTCACCGACGGCTGGCGGAGTTCGCGCAGCGCGGCGAGCACGGCTTCGGGCTCGACGCCTCCGTTCGCGTCGAACTCGAGGTGACGGTGGGACCGAGTGCCCTGGGCGAAGATTCCCGGTTGCGCGACCGGCATGCTGCTCACGCCGTCCTTCTGCGTCCGGCGCTCAATCGGCACGGAGGCCGATGCGGGCGGACTCGCTCATGATGTGCTCGACCCACCAACCGGGCGCCGAATTCATCAACGTGGCGAGATCCCAGTAGTCCCACCACCGCACGAGTTTGCCGTCACGGGCCTCGTGCATCGAGACGAAGGGGAGGGAAGCCCGTTCGCCGCTCGGCC
Source organism: Actinomycetes bacterium (assembly GCA_025463875.1). Classification (GTDB taxonomy): domain Bacteria; phylum Actinomycetota; class Acidimicrobiia; order IMCC26256; family PALSA-610; genus PALSA-610. Next base: position 2,894 of record JAODBI010000210.1, on the reverse strand, counting down.
ATTCCCAGTGCTCGACGTGCTCGGTCACGACGATGTCGCCCTCCGCGACGATCGCGCGCACGTCGTGCGAGATCCCGGCCAACGGTTCGAGACCGAGCCGCAGGCGAGCCGCGATCTGGGCCGGGCCGCGGGCCACGTCGTCGGCGGGAGTCGGCATGTCGGTGTACTCGCCGTCGTCGGCGAAGGCGGCGCCCACCGCGTCGAAGTCGCGGTGGTAGAGGTCGATCCAGAGCCGTTCGACGATTTCCCGGTTGATCTTCCGGTCGCTCACACCGTGCTCCTCGCCAACGGCCGGCTCGGAGTGAACCGCACGGGCATCGACTCCAGCCCGCTGATGAAGTTCGCGCGCCGGCGGGGGAGGTCGGCGGGATCGGCTGCGAGCTCGAGGTCGGGCAACCGCAGGAGGAGCTGTTCGAACATCACCTTCAGCTCGAGCCGCGCCAACGCCTGGCCGAGGCAGAAGTGCGCGCCGAAGCCGAACGCAAGGTGCTCGTTGGGGTGGCGCTCGACGTCGAAGCGGAACGGTTCGTCAAACCGGGTCGAGTCGCGGTTGGCCGACTCGAACAACAGCATGCACTTCTGCCCGGCGGTCATCGGCTGCCCCATGAACTCCGTCTCGACGGTGACGGTGCGGCACATGTTCTTGATCGGCGTGACCCAGCGCAGCATCTCCTCGACCGCGACCGTGATCTTCGACGGATCGTCGACGAGTAATTGCCGTTGGTCCGGGTGCAGCAACAATTGCTCGACGCCGCCGCTGATGACGTGGCGCGTCGTCTCGTCGCCGCCCACGAGGATCAGCAGCGACTCGTGGAGGACATCGTCGGGGCTGAGGCGATCACCGTCGACCTCGGCGTGCACGAGCACGCTCATGAGATCGTCGGTGGGCTGCATCTGACGTTGGGCCACCGCGTGCTCGCAGAAGGCGGAATAGCCGACCATCGCGTTCATGGCCTTGACGAACTGCTCTTCGGTGGCGTTCCCGCTCTGCGCGCTGACCATGTCGTCCGACCACTGGAGCAGATCGTCGCGGTCGGCGGGCTCGACGCCGAGCATGTCGCCGATGAGGATCATCGGCAACGGTGCCGCGATGTCGTGCACGAAGTCGCACTCGCCGCGCTCGCAGACCTCATCGATGATCGCGTCGCACGTGTCGCGGATCTTCTGCTCGCTGTCCCGCACGCGGCGCGGAGTGAAGCCCTTGTTCACCAGCTTCCGGCGCTTCCAATGCTCCGGATCGTCCATGTCGATCATCATCGGGATCGGACCGTTGTCGGGACGGATGCCGCCCGCGTTCGAGAACGTCGCCGGGTCCTTCTCCATCGCGAGCAACGCCGCGTACGACGCGATGCCCCACACGCCGTTCTTCGCATCGAAATAGACGGGTGCGTTCTCGCGCATCCACGTGTACTTCTCGTGCGGGTCGTCGACGTAGAAGCTGCCGTCGAGCAGGTCGATGTCGTCGCGGGTCGGGTGCGTCGCCATGGCCCTACTCTGCCATGCCGCGCCGCGGGCGCGTCATTCGACCGCTACTTGGGCGGCATCCGGATGCCGGCGTCCATGCGGATGACCTCGCCGTTCAGGTATCCGTTGCGCACGACTTCGACCGCGAGCGACGCGAAGTCGTCGGGCACGCCGAGCCGCTTCGGGAACAGCACCGACTGGGCCAGCGCGTCGCGGGATTCGGCCGGGAGGCCTCCGAGCAGCGGCGTGTCGATGAGCCCGGGCGCGATCGTGCACACCCGGATCCCGACGGCCGCGAGGTCGCGCGCCGCGGTGAGTGTGAGCGCCACGACGCCACCCTTCGACGCGGAGTACGCGGCCTGGCCGATCTGGCCGTCGTAGGCCGCGATCGACGCGGTGTTGACGATGACGCCCCGTTCATCCTGCTCGTCGGGTTCGTTGGCCGACATGCCCGCCGCGACGAGGCGCAGCACGTTGAAGGTGCCGACGAGATTGATGTCGAGGACTTTGCGAAACGTCTCGAGCGAGTGCGGGTCGCCGGCCCGGTTGAGGGTGCGTTCCGCCCAGCCGATGCCCGCGCAGTGGATGCACGTGCGCAATGGTGCGGTCGCGGTCGCGACTTCGACCGCGGCGGCGACCTCGGCCTCGCTGGTCACGTCGGCCGGTGCGAATTTGCCGTTGAGCTCGCCTGCGACCCGCTCGCCCTTGGCCTGGTCGCGATCGACGATCACGACCTGCGCGCCGGCCGCGGCCAGCCGCCGGGCGGTTGCCTCGCCCATCCCCGATGCGCCACCGGTGACGAGGGCCGTCGAGCCCGAAAGTGCCGTATCCGAAGTCCACATAGCGGCCGACCCTACGACAGGAGGGAATCTGCAGCCCGATCCGTGGGTTCCCTGTTCACGTGGTGACGCCGGAACCCCTTGTCGTGAGCGCTCAGCCCACCTGCACTGAGGTGCTCGCGGTGATCGATTGTTATGTCGACTGCGAGTGCGACGCCACCACGATGCTGGTGATCGCCGCCCATCTCGACGTGTGTTGCGACTGCGGCGCGGAGCTCTCCCAGCTGCGCTGGTTGAAGTCGGCTGTCCGTCGCTGCGGTGGCGCGCCAGAATCACGTTCGTGGCCCTGATCTCGTATCCGCACCGGCTCGCCGACCACGTCGCCAACGACCCGGACCATCCCGCACTCACCGTCGACGCTGCCGGCCAGCACACGTTGACGCGTGCCGAGCTCGAGGCGCTCGCGACCCGCACCGCCCGCGCGCTTGCCGCCCAAGGTGTCGTGCAGCACGACCTCGTCACCATCGCGCTCCCGAACTCCGCGGCGTTCGTCGCGACGACCATCGCGTGTTGGAAGCTCGGCGCAGTTCCCCAACCCGTCTCCGCTCGCCTTCCCGAGCGCGAGCTCGAGGCGATCATCGAGCTCGCGGC
>JAODBI010000194.1 GCA_025463875.1 Actinomycetes bacterium | reverse complement strand
CGCCGCGACCGCGAAGCGGCACGCGCAAGAAGCCGCGTCCGAACGCGCGCTGGCCGCCGCCGCGCTCGCTTCATCATCGCAGCCCCTCCCGCGGTCGGCCGCCGCGCCGCCCACGGTTCCCGCGCCGACCTTCGGACCGTCGACCGCTCCACCGGCGGGCCCACCGGCACCGTCGCCCCCGCCGTCGTCTTCGGGCGGCTACGCGAATCCGCTCCGGGCGATCACCGCCCTGGTGCCGGAACGCATCGATCAGGGCGTCGACTACGCGGGCTTCGGTTCGCTGTACGCGATCGGCAACGGTGTCGTCCTCAACACGGTCGCATCCGGCTGGCCCGGCGGCACGTTCATCGCGTACCAACTGAGTGACGGTCCGGCCCAGGGACTGGTCGTGTTCGCGGCCGAGGACATCCAGCCCAGCGTGCAGGTGGGGGACACGGTGACATCCGACACCGTCATCGGCCACATGTACGCCGGCCCCTACGGCATCGAGATGGGGTGGGCGGACGGCTCACGTTTGCCCGACACGATGGCGCGCCGCTACTCGCAGTACGACGGATCGAACCCGACCGCGTTCGGATACAACTTCTCCCGGCTTCTGCAGTCGGTCGGCGCTCCGGGCGGCATCCTGAACGGAACGCCGACCGGCGACCTGCCGGCGTCGTGGCCCCGCTGGTAGTCGCTCGTCAACGCGCCCGATCCTGACGGGACCGCCGGCGCGTTGACACGCGCTCCGGGTCGCCGATCTGTTGATCGGCGACGAGGTCGGAAAGGGTGCGCGCCGCGAGCAGGTCTCGCATCGCCGTCGAGAGCTCGGCCCAGAGCGCGCCGATCCGCCCGTTCTCCAGGGACGCGCCGGGGATGGTGGAAGCCACCAGCGGACTCCCGACGGCCGTGAGTACCTCGGCCAGATCGATCTGGTCGGGCGGCCGTGCGAGTCCATAACCGCCATGGAAACCACGGCGGCTGCAGACGAGACCGCCCTTGCGAAGATCGCCGAGGATGTTCTCGAGGAACTGCAGCGGCAGGCTTTCACTGGCCGACAGCTCAGCGGCCTTCACCAGGTCGGGCCAGGCGCGCGCGAGCGCCACAGACGCTCGCACGGCATTGTCGGTCCGGGCCGGGATGAACAACTACGCCCCTGGGTTTGACGGGTCGCTTCCGGATACTCTAGTTTGTCTACGGTACTAGTCGAGATTGTAGACAATGGGGCCTAGGAGGGCATTCGTGCAACGCCGATCTGCGAGACTCGTCTCGACGCTGACGTTGGTCGCCGCGATGGCGGTGGTGTTCGCGGCGTGCGGTAGCAGTTCCAAGACCAACACATCCGGAACATCCGGAGGATCCGGATCGACGACGCTCTCGCTCGTCGCGTACTCGACGCCGCAAACGGCGTTCGACGCGATCATCAAGGAGTATCAGAAGACGTCGCAGGGCAAGAACATCAAGTTCACCGAGTCTTACGGTGCCTCCGGCGACCAGAGCCGCGCGGTTGTGAGCGGGCTCGAGACCGACGTCGCGAACTTCTCGTTGGCACCCGACATGGCGCGACTGGTCAAGGCCGGCATCGTCGACGCCAGTTGGAACTCCGGTCCGACGAAGGGAATCCTGACGAACTCGGTCGTCGTGTTCGCCGTGCGGAAGGGCAACCCGAAGAACATCCGTACCTGGGACGACCTGATCAAGCCCGGTATCCAGGTCATCACTCCGAACCCGTTCACGTCGGGAGGGGCACGCTGGAACATCATGGCTGCGTACGGCGCGCAGCTGAAGCAGGGCAAGACCGCCGACCAGGCCGTCGCCTACCTCAAGGCGCTCTTCAAGAATGTTCCGGTGCAGGACGACAGCGCCCGCAAGGCGCTGCAGACCTTCACGGGCGGTAAGGGCGACGTGTTGTTGTCCTACGAGAACGACGCGATCTTCGCGCAGCAGAAGCAGCAGCCGATCGACTACGTGATTCCGGATCAGACGATCCTGATCGAGAGCCCGGCGGCCGTCACGAAGACCTCGAAGCATGCCGCCGAGGCGAACGCGTTCCTGCAGTACCTCTACACGGCCGCCGCGCAGCGCATCTTCGCCGACAACGGCTACCGACCGGTCGTTGCCGGTGTAGCCAAGGCCGATGAGTTCAAGAACCCGGCGGTGCTCTTCAAGATCACCGACCTGGGTGGTTGGACCGAGGTCACCAACAAGTTCTTCGATCCCGACAAGGGCATCGTTGCGGGGATCGAGAAGGGCATCGGCGTCTCGACGTCGAAGTGACACAGGTCGAGACCCCTGCGATTGCGCTCCGACCGACTCGTCCCCCGGGCCGGTCGGAGCGCACATCGAGACGCAGGCCTTCGGGCTTCGGGCTGGGTGTCGGATTCGTCACCATCTACCTGAGCCTGATCGTCCTCATCCCACTCGGCGCGGTCATCGCCCGCTCCAACAGTCAGGGACTGAGTGGCCTGTGGCACCAGATCACCCAGCCGGACGCGCTCGCGTCGCTGCGGTTGACGATCGGAGTGTCGGCCCTCGTTTCGGTGGTCAACGCGTTCATGGGCACGCTCATCGCGTGGACGCTCGTACGCGACCGCTTTCCCGGACAGCGCGTGATCGACGCGCTCATCGACCTGCCGTTCGCGCTGCCGACGATCGTCGCGGGTCTCGTACTGCTCGCCCTGTACGGACCGACGAGCGCGATCCATCTTCGTCTGGCCTACACGCGGCCGGCGGTTGTCATCGCCCTCTTGTTCGTGACGCTGCCGTTCGTCGTGCGTTCGGTTCAGCCGGTTCTGATGGAGCTCGACCGGGAGATGGAAGAGGCCGCCAAGTCGCTCGGCGCCAGCTCCTTCACGACCTTCCGCCGCGTCGTTCTCCCGAATCTCGTTCCGGCGATCCTCGCCGGTACCGCATTGTCGTTCGCTCGTGCGATCAGTGAGTTCGGCAGCACCGTGTTGATCTCCGGCAACATCCCGAACAAGACCGAGGTCGCCGCGGTCCACATCTACAGCCAGATCCAGAGCGACAACGTGACCGGCGCGGCCGCGCTCTCGACGCTGCTGCTCCTCATCGCACTCGTGGTGCTCGCCGCGTTCGCGTTGATCCAACGCTGGGCGACCCGCCGTGGGTAAATGGATCGCGCGCATCGTCGCGCTCGTGTATCTCATGCTGCTCCTCATCGTGCCGGTGGGGATCGTGTTCTTCCGCACCTTCCGGCACGGCTTCTCGCCCTTCTGGGACGCCATCACCACCGCGCCGGCCGAGCACGCATTCCGCGTCACGCTCGAAGTCGCGATCTTCGCCGTGATCGGCAACACCGTGTTCGGTCTGGTCGCGGCGATGCTGATCGCACGACATCGCTTCCCGGGCCGGGCCGCACTCAACGCGCTGATCGACCTGCCGCTCGCGGTCTCACCGGTCGTCGTCGGCCTGGCGCTCATCCTCGTGTACGGGCGCTTCGAGCCGATCGGCCGCTTCCTCGACGCGCACGGGATCAAGGTGATCTTCTCCCTGCCGGGCATGGTGCTCGCGACGATCTTCGTGTCGCTCCCTCTGCTCGCTCGTGAGCTCGTTCCCGTGCTCGAAGAGATCGGCATGGAACAGGAGCAGGCGGCTTGGACGCTCGGCGCGTCAGGTATGCAGACCTTTCGGCGGATCACGTTGCCGGCGATCCGCTGGGCGCTGGCCTACGGCGTGGTGCTGACGCTCGCGCGGGCGCTCGGGGAGTTCGGAGCCGTCGCCGTCGTGTCCGGCGGGTTGGTCGGAAAGACCCAGACGCTTACCCTCTATGTCCAACAGGAGTTCCAGAACTTCGATCCGATCGGAGCGTACGCAGCCTCGTTCGTCCTTGCCGTCATCGCGATCGTCGTCCTGATCATCATCAACGTTCTGCGTCCGAAGGAGCACAGCTAACCCATGGCCATCAGCGTGCGCGGTGTGACGAAGCGCTTCGGCGAGTTCGTCGCGCTCGACGACGTCTCGCTCGACATACCGAGCGGCGCGCTCACCGCGTTGCTCGGACCGAGTGGTGGCGGCAAGTCAACCCTGCTTCGCATCATCGCGGGCCTCGAGTCGCCGGATTCCGGTGTCGTGGAGATCGCCGGCACCGACGCGACCGCGCTGCCACCGCAGCGGCGCAACGTCGGATTCGTGTTCCAGCACTACGCCGCGTT
>JAODBI010000189.1 GCA_025463875.1 Actinomycetes bacterium | reverse complement strand
CGCTGAAGCACCGGTTCGGGGCAACCGACGAGCTCGGCCTCATGGAGATGACGGCCAGCGGGCTCGTCCCGGTCAGTGATCCGAGCGCGCTGTTCCTCACCGACCGCCGGCTCGGCGCGACCGGCTCGGTCGTCACCGCGGTGATGGAAGGGACCCGTCCGCTGTGTGTCGAGGTCCAGTCGCTCGTCGCCCCTACCGGCGCGCCGGTCCCGCGTCGCATCGCGCAGGCCTTCGAGGGGAACCGGCTCTCGATGCTCGTCGCGGTCCTGCAGCAGCGCGCGGGCATCGCGCTCGCCAACCAGGACGTCTACGCGAGCGTCGCGGGCGGGGTGCGGGTCGCCGACCCGGCTGCCGACCTCGCGGTCGCGCTCGCGATCGCGGGCGCCCGCGACGATCGCGCGGTCCACTCCGACACGATCGTCGTCGGCGAGATCGGTCTGGGCGGTGAGATCCGCCAGGTCCCCCAGGCGCCGCGCCGGCTCCTCGAGGCGCTGCGTCTGGGATTCCGCGACGCGATCGTGCCCACGTCGACGCCCGACGTTCCCGGTATGACACTGCGCCGGGTCGGCGACCTGCGCCAGGCCCTGGGCGCGGCCTTCTCCGGCTCGGGGTAGCCTCAGGGCCGGTTCCGACCGGGAGGATCTGTTGGCGCAGGGCCGATCGGAAGTTCTCTATGCCGCGCTGCGGCTCGTGGCTCCGGGTACCCCACTACGGGAAGGTATCGATCGCATCCTGCAGGCCAAGATGGGCGCGCTCATCGTCGTCGGCGACGGGCCCGCGGTCTTGAACATCTGCTCCGGCGGATTCCTGCTCGACGCCGAGTTCACCCCTCAGCGCCTGTCGGAGCTGGCCAAGATGGACGGCGCGATCATCCTCGCCTCCGACGGCACCCGGGTGGCGCGCGCCAACGTGCATCTCGTGCCCGACCCCGACATCCCGACCAACGAAACCGGCACCCGGCACCGGACCGCCGAACGGGTCGCGCGCCAGATCTCGGTCCCGGTGATCACCGTCTCCGAGGAGATGGGCGTCGTGTCGGTGCACTACCAGGGCAACAAGCAGACGCTCGATCGGATCCCCCGCGTCCTCGCCCGCGCCGACCAGGCGCTGCAGATCCTCGGCCGCTACAAGTCGCGGCTCGACGGCGTCACCGGCGCACTCTCGGCACTCGAGGTCGAGGACCTCGTGACGGTCCGCGACGTCGTCGCGGTGCTGCAGCGCGCGGAGATGGTGCGGCGCATCGCGGAAGAGATCGAGGGCTACGTCGTCGAGCTCGGCCTCGACGGCCGGCTCGTCGAACTGCAGCTCGAGGAGCTGACCGGAGGCGTGCTCGCCGACCTGCGGCTCGTCGGCAAGGATTATTTCGTCGAGTCGCCGGAATGGATGCTGACCCAGGTCACCGCCCGGCTCGCGCATATCTCCGACGACGAGCTGCTCGACCTGCGCGTCGTGTCGTCGGTCCTCCATCTCCCGACGGAGCTCGACCTCGACTCTTCGCTCCAACCGCGCGGCTTTCGGCTCCTCAGCAAGATTCCACGTCTGCCGGAGACGATCGCCGCGCACGTCATCGAGCGGTTCGGCACGCTGCCGAAGGTGATGCGCGCGAGCCTCGCCGACCTCGTCGAGGTCGAAGGAGTCGGCGAAGCCCGGGCCCGGGCGATCAAGGACGGGCTCTCGCGCGTCGCGGAGACGTCGATCCTCGATCGCTACGCGTGACTCGACAACCGCCTCGGTAACGTCCGGGCGGTAGCTTCCCGGGATGGCTGCACTTCGCGAAGGACCTGTCTACGACGTCACCGTGGAGGCCCGGACCCTGCTCGTCGACGGCCACGAAGTCCCCACGGTGCACGCCCGTCCCGACGGCATGCCCGTCGCCGGAGTGGTGGTGCATCCCGACATCGGGGGCCTGCGTCCGTTGTTCGAGGACATGGCACGGCGCCTCGCCACCCACGGGCTCGCGGTCAGCGTGATCGAGCCCTTCGCCGGGCTCTCCGAGCCGCCGGGCGCGAGCACCGAGGCCCGCATGGCCCAGGTCAAGGATCTCGACGACACCCAGCAGATGGACATATTGACCGCGGCCGCCGACCTCCTCGTGGTCGAGGACGACGTATCCCGGGTCTCGGTCCTGGGCTTCTGCATGGGCGGGCACTACGTGTTCAAGGCCGCCTCGCTCGACCGCTTCGACGCGGCCGTCTCGTTCTACGGGATGGTGCGCACCCCCGAGGGCTGGCGCGGTCCGGGTCATCGCATCGAGCCCCTCGACGTCGCGGCGGAAATGGTGCCGACGCTCGCGTTCTTCGGTTCCAACGATCCCTACACCCCGCCCGCCGACATCGAGGCGCTGCGCGCCGCGTGGAGTGCGCGGACCGACTGCGAGATCGTCGTGGTGGAGGGCGCCGAGCACGGATTCGTGCACGATCCCGATCGCGACGTCCACCGGCCCGAGGACGCGGCGCGGGCGTGGGAGAAGACGTTGGAGTGGGTCGGCACGAGCTGAAAGAGCGTGCGGCGAGCAGAGCAAAGGGCGAAGCGCGAGCGAGCTCGCCGGAGTCAGGCTCGTCTCGCTATCGCGAGCGAAGCGAGCCGCTCAGCGGGTAGTGGGTCAGTGAGCCTGCGACCTAGACAGTTGCGCGGATCTCGAGCTCTTCGCGGTTGACGATGCGGTAGCGGCTCCGGCCCGAGATCTCGAGCCAGCCGAGCTTCACGAACAGGGCGATCGCCTTGTTCACGCGTTCACGCGACGCGCCGACCATCCCTGCGAGCTCCTCCTGGGTGAGCGGCATGCGGAAGTCGGACTCACCGTCGGCCAGCTCGAGCAACCGCTTCGCGGTGCGGCCGGTCACGTCGAGGAACATCGCGTCCGACAGCGCTTCGTCGGTGGCGCGCAGCCGCCGGGCGAGAATTCGCACGACGGCCCACAACACCTCCGGTCGCCGGATGAGCACGTCGCGCACGTCGTCGAACTCGACGGCGATGAGGTGCACGGTTGTCAGCGCGCGTGCGTTCGCCGAGCGGACACCGCCGTCGAACATCGACATCTCACCGAACAGCGCGCCCGGCCCGAGGACGGTGAGCACCGACTCGCGATCGTCGGACGCCTTGGCGATGATGGCGATCCGGCCCGAGAAGACCACATAGAGATGAGTGGCGGGGTCGTCTTTTTGGAAGATGGTGTCGCCGCGCCGATAGCGCGCCAGAGCAGTCCGGCCTCGCAGCTGCTCGAGCAGCTCGGGAGGCAATGTGCCGAAGAGATCGGTCTTGTCGAGCACCGGCGTACGTGCCGCCATGTCTCCGGGTCCTGTCCTCGCGGGAGGCTATCCGAGCAAAGCTCGAACCGCCCGACGTGTTTTCCGTCACATTGCACATCGGCGGATATCGGTCGCGGCCTGAGAGGATCCCTCGCCTCGGCGGTCAAGACGTCGACGGCCACGCCGATGAGAGCGGGATGTTCGTTGAAGGCGTTCGCTTGTTCGTCGTCGTACTCGGCACGGCCGCGGGCTTTTGGGCGGCACGCACCTTTGGTACCGGGGTCCAGGGTCTCGGCGGGATGCTCGGCTGTCTGCTCGGCTACGTGTCCGGCGGGATGCTCGGCCGGGTGCTCGACAAGGCCGTCGGTGTCGTGGAGACCCGCGTCGACCGGCGTTCGCCCGCTCGCATCGTCGCCGGAACGCTCGGTGCGATCGCCGGCTCCGCGATTGCGCTCGTCATCGTGTTGCCCATCGCGCTCTTGATCCCGATGCCCCTCGTGGTGTCGTTGGCCGGGCTCGGCTCATGGATCGTCGGCTACGTCGGGTTCCGGATCGTGGCCCACCAGAGCGAGGCGGTGCTCGAGCTCCTCGGGCTGTCGAGTCGGCCACTCGTGCGGGCGCAGGCCTTCGACGCGCGCGACGGTCTGCTCGTCGACTCCTCTGTGGTGATGGACGGCCAGCTGCTTCCGCTGAGCCGCGCCGGAGTGCTGAGCGGCGACCTGATGGTGGCCCGCTTCGTCCTCGACGAGGTGCAGGGCTTCGCGGACGCGACCGACGACGTCAAGCGCCGGCGCGCGCGCCGCGGGCTCGAGACGCTCGACACGCTGCGGCACGAGGCGAACCTCCGGCTGTACGTGCTCGACGACGAGGTGCCCGAGATCGCGGAGGTCGACGCGAAGCTGATCACGCTGGCCCGCCGGCTCCAGCTGCGGCTCCTCACGAACGACGGTCCGCTGGCGCGCAACGCGCAGTTGCAAGGGGTCCCGACGACGAACCTGCGCAAGCTCGCGCAAGAGCTGACTCCGAGCATCGGGCCGGGCGACTTCGTGCGCGTCGCGTTGACCCGCGACGGCAAGGAGACGGGGCAGGGCGTCGGGCATCTCGAGGACGGCTCGATGGTCGTGGTCAACGGCGGCCAGGAGCTGGTGGGCGGACCGGAAGTGATGCTGCAGGTGACGTCGGTCGTCCCGACCGCCGCCGGGCGTCTGCTGTTCGCCCGTCTCGAAGACGCCTGAACGGATTCGCACGGGCCAGACTGGCGCGGTGCAGACGTGGGCGGTCGTGGTCGCGGCGGGCGGTGGTTCCCGTTTCGGTGCCCCGAAACAGTTCGCCCGGCTCGGCGGCGCGACCGTGTTGGACCGGGCCGTGGGAGTCGCGCTCGAGGCGTGCGCAGGAGTTGTGGTGGTGCTGCCGGACGGTGCCGACTGGATGGCGCCGGCGGGTGTGAAGACCGCGATCGGCGGCGCGACGCGCTCGGCGTCGGTGCGCGCCGGACTCGCGCTCGTTCCGGACGACGTCGACGTGGTGGTCGTGCACGACGCGGCACGCCCGCTCGCGTCGCCGGAGTTGTTCGCCCGCGTCATCGCCGCCGTGCGCGCCGGGGCCGACGCAGCGGTGCCCGGTGTCGCCGTCGCCGACACGGTGAAGCGCGTGCGCGACGACAAGGTGGTCGAGACGGTGGCGCGCGACGACCTCGTCACGGTGCAGACGCCGCAAGCCTTCCGGCGGGCCGCGCTCGAAGCCGCGCACGCCGACGACGGCGTCGGCAGCGACGACGCCGCGCTGGTCGAGGCGGCCGGGGGCACGGTCGTCGTCGTCGAAGGCGAGCCGCGCAACCTCAAGCTCACCCGCGTCGACGACCTCGAGCTCGCCCGCGCGCTCATCGAAGGAAGCCCGCGACCGTGAAGGCATCAGCATGAAGCACCGGGCATGAGGAACACCGCGTGAAGAACCGGGTCGGTCTCGGGTTCGACGTGCACCCGTTCGGCGAAGCGCCGCCACTCATCCTCGGCGGCGTGAGCATCGCCGACGCGCCCCGGCTCGCCGGTCATTCCGACGGCGACGCGGTCGCGCACGCGGTGGCCGATTCCATTCTCGGTCCGTGCGGCCTGCCCGACCTCGGCACGTTAATCCCCGCCACCGACGAGCAATACCGCGACGCCGACTCGATGGCTCTGCTCGCCGACGTCGCGCAGAAGGCTGCGCAACACGGCTGGTGGATCGAAAACGTCGATGTCACGATCGCCGCCGAAGTGCCGAGGCTGGCTCCGCACGTCGAGGCGATGGCGGCCAATCTCGTCGAAGCCTTGGCCCGTCTGCGGGAGCCGATGGGGCACGGGATCGCGGTGTCCGTGCGTCCGAAGCGCGGCGAGGGACTGGGAGCGATCGGTCGATCCGAAGGGGTCGCGGTCTGGGCGGTCGCCCTCCTCTCGCGCGGTTAGATCGTGTCGTCAATCCCGAACGGCACCCGACGGGTCGCCGATTAGCCTCGGCGGATGCTGCAGCTCTACGACACCGCGCAACGCGCGAAGGTCGACTTCACGCCGCGCGTCGAGGGACGCGTATCGATGTACGTCTGCGGCCCCACCCCCTACGACGTCCCGCACCTCGGACACGGTCGCAAGGAGGTCGTCTTCGACACCATCCGCCGCTATCTGCTGTGGCGCGGGTTCGCGGTGACGTACGTCAGCAATGTCACCGACATCGAGGACAAGATCATCTCCCGGGCGAAGGAAGCGGGTACGACCGAGCCCGAGCTGGTCGCGAAGTTCGAAGGCACGTTTCGGGACGCGTTCGACCGCCTGAACATCCTGCGTCCGGACGAGGAGCCCCGTGCGACCGAGTGGATCGAGGAGATGACGAAGCTCATCGCCGACCTCGTCGCGAACGGCCATGCGTATGTCGTCGAGGGGCAAGGCGTGTACTTCCAGGTCGACACGTTGCCCGAGTACGGATCGCTCTCGCATCGCACGCTCGAGGAGTTGCTCGAGAGCGCGGGACAGCGCGTCGACGTCGACGAACGCAAACGCGCACCGGTCGACTTCGCGCTCTGGAAGTCGGCCAAACCCGGTGAGCCGGCCTGGGATTCGCCGTGGGGGCCGGGGCGTCCCGGCTGGCACATCGAGTGCTCGGCGATGTCGTTGAAGTTGCTCGGCGACGGGTTCGACATCCACGGCGGCGGCAGCGACCTCGTGTTCCCGCACCACGAGAACGAGATCGCGCAGGCCGTCGGCGCGGGCCACGAGTTCGCCCGGCACTGGGTGCACAACGGGATGTTGAACGTCGACGGCGAGAAGATGTCGAAGTCGCTCGGCAACTTCGTCACGCTCGTCGACGTGCTCGACCAGTACGACGCGCGCGCGTTCCGGTTGCTCGTGCTACAGACGCACTACCGCAAGCAGATGGAGGTCGGGGAGAAGGAGCTCTCGGACGCGGAGAAGGCGGTAGGGCGTCTCGACGCCCTGGCCCGGCGGGCACGCGCCGCCGGGCTGCCGGACGTCGGCTTGGGCGATGTCACGCCGTTCCGGGACGCGATGGACGACGACTTCGACACGCCCGCTGCGTTGGCGTACGTGTTCGAGCTCGTGCGCGACGCGAACGTCGCACTCGACGAGGAGCTGCCGGAGACGGCCGCGATCGCGTTTGCGACAGTGCAGGAGCTCGCGGGCGCCCTGGGTATCGGGCTGCGCGCCGACGCGCAGGAAGCAGACGCGGCGGTCGACGCGCTCGTCGCGGCGCGCGAAGCCGCGCGGCAGTCGAAGGACTGGGCCGAGGCGGATCGCATCCGGGCCGAGCTGTCCGCGCGGGGAATCGTCGTGGAGGACACGCCGCGCGGCCCGGAATGGCGCTACGAGTGAGCAGGGGCGGATCCGATCTCGGCGGCGAACAGGTCGAAGGCCGGCGAGCGGTGCTCGAGCTGTTGCGCTCCGGCCGCCGCAAGGCGCGGGCGGTCTATCTCTCGAACACGGTGTCGCGCGACGACACTGTGAAGGAGATCGTCGAACGGGCCGGCGGCACGTTGAAGGGCGTCGCCCCCGAGCGGGTCGAGCAGATGGCGCGCAGTGACGTGCATCAAGGCGTGCTCGCGATGACCACACCGTTGCGCGCCGTCGACATCGACGATCTCCTGGCCGTGAAGAACGCCTTCCTGGTCGCGGTCGACGGTGTGACCGATCCGCGCAACCTGGGTGCGATCATGCGCTCGGCCGAGACCGCGGGCGCGACCGGCCTGTTGCTCCCGCGCCACCGTTCGGCGCGTGTCACGCCGGTGGTCGCGAAGGCGGCCGCGGGTGCGATCGAGTACCTGCCCATCGCGCTCGTCGGTGGCATCCCGGCCTCGATCGAACGCGCATCGCGCGCCGGCTGTTGGTCGGTCGGACTCGACGAGCGCGGCGATCGCTCGTTGTTCGACCTCGATCTCGCCGACCAACCGATCATGCTCGTGCTCGGCTCCGAGGGATCGGGGCTGGCGCGCCTGACGCGGGACCGGTGCGACGTACTCGTGGAGATTCCGATGCACGGCAAGCTCGAGTCGCTGAACGTCTCCGCGGCCGCCACGCTGGCCTGTCACGAGATCGCGCGCCGCCGAACTGCGCGCGCTGTCTGAGAGCGGAGCGGCAACGGAGCCGACGCGATGACCGAGCTGCGGCGCCGACCACCGGGAGGTTCGAGACGTAGCGCGAGCGACCCAGAGAAGTGCCGGGTCGTGGGAAGCTAGGACAGTGACCGAGAGGCTGCGAAGCCTGGATGCGAGGCGGCTCCGGATCGGGATCGCGTTTCTTGTCGTCGCGGCGTACGGGTGGTGGTTCACCGATCGTCAGCCGTTCACCGGGGGTGCAACGCTCGCACTGCTGGTACCCGTAGTGGTCCTGATCGCGGTCGCAGAGATCCGGCGCGCGCGCCGGCCGGCGATCGCACCGGGAGCTGACACACCGAAAGTCCACCCGCCACTGTTCCGTTACGCGGTCGCGGTGTGGAGCGCGCTCGTCGCGCTCCTTCTCGCGTGGGAGCTGCTCGCACTGCGGAGCTCGCCGCGGTCGGAGCACCCGACGATCAGCTCGCTTGTCGAAAGCATCGAGCAGTATCACGTCGGGCGACTCGTAATGTTCTTTCTCTGGCTGTGGCTCGGATGGACGTTGGCCTCGTGACGCTCTCGCATTCGGTCACCATCGCGGGCTGGGTCGTCCTCGGCGTCGCCTTCGCCGCGGCATGGATCGGCGCGCTCGCGTCGCACGGGCGGTTCCCGACGGCCGGCGCGCTGCTGCGCATGGCGACGCACCACGTCGTCGTCCGTGTGCTCCTGCTCGCGGGTTGGGTCTGGGTCGGCTGGCACTTCTTCGTCCACACCTCTCGTTGACCACACGTCTCGCGACAGGGACGGCGACCTAACATCAACCCCGAGGACGGCGCGAGCCTTCCCCCAGCCGGGTTAGCTCAGTCGGTAGAGCAGCTGATTTGTAATCAGCAGGTCGTCGGTTCGATCCCGACACCCGGCTCTCACCGGGCTCCGGGACTTTGGACGCCGCGTCCGTGAAACGGCGGTACGGTTGGCGGCGCGGGGTCGCGGTGACGGACGGCGGCACGTCGTCCTGGTCGGGAGACACGGATGCAGCAACCGGAAGCCCGCTCCTTCGGTCCTGTTCGCGTCGCGCTCGTGAACGACTACGAGATCGTGTTGCGTGGTCTCGAGTCGATGTTGCGGCCGTTCCGTGATCGGGTCGCCGTCGTCGAGCTCGACGTCGCGCAGAACCCCGAGCATCTGGTCGACGTCGCCTTGTTCGACACCTACGGGCATCCGAAGCTCGGTCTCAATCGGATCAGCGAGCTCGCACGCGATCCGCACGTCGGTGCCGTTGCCGTCTATACGTGGTCGTTCACGCCACAGCGGTCCGACGCAGCGCGCGCGGCCGGCGCTCGTGGCGTGCTCGCCAAGTCGATGCCCGCCGACGCGCTCGTCGATGCGATCCTGCAGATCGCGCAGGAGGGCGAGTTCGTGGCCGCGCAGTTCGGTCGCTCGGTGCGCCAACCGTGGCCGGGATACGAGCTCGGCCTGACGCTACGCGAGAGCGAGGTCGCACTGTTCCTCGCCCAAGGCCTGCGCAACCGCGACATCGCGAGCGCACTCTGGGTGAGCGAGAATACGGTGAAGACGCACCTCAAGTCGATCTTCCAGAAGACGGCCGTGACGTCGCGCGCGGAAGCGATCGTGCGCATCTCGAAGGATCAGAGCTTCAGTCCGAAACGGCACGAGCAACACGACGCCGTCGACCGCGTCAAGCGTCCGCCGCGGACTACGCATCCGAACCTCTGACATCTACTGCGATCGGCGGCGCGGGCCGCGCGTTCCGAAATGCTTGTATTTGGTGCGCGGAGCGAGCAGGCTGGTAGGCCAATGAACGCAACACGGCTGTCCGCACACGAACGCGCGTTGATCGACTTCGAGCGAGAGTGGTGGCGGCTCGGATCTCGCAAGGACGTCAGCATCCGCGCCCGGTTCGAGATCTCGGCGAGCAGCTACTACCGCGCGCTGCACGGTCTGATCGATCGCGCCGAGGCGCTCGAGTACGACTCACTGACAGTGTTGCGCTTGCGCAAGCGGCGCGAGCAGGCCCGACGCGATCGCATCGAGGGCCGACGGGCCGACCCGGGATCCCGTTGAACGCGACTTTCATGGGCCGAGCGGGCAGAATGGCGGTATGAGTCGGCAACCGGGGAACGGCGGCGAGTTCGCGCGGGGCGCGAGTACCGCCGTCGCGAAAGGCACGGCGCTGATCGGTCTCGCGGTGATCGTCGGCGTGTTCTTGTTGCAACGGGTGGACACGAGCAACGCGGGCTCGTCGACCACGCCGGTGAAGAAGGCGACGAAGACGACCACAACCACCCGACCACCGCGCACGACGACCACGACGTCGACGACGCAACCGGCCGCGCCGCCCAAGTCCCCCGATCAACTGAAGGTGCTCGTCCTGAACGGCGGTGCGCCGACCGGCGACGCGGCCAAGCTGCGGACGAAGCTCTTCCAAGCGGGCTACACGAATGAGCCGCAGGCGAACACCTGGACCGGGCACAAGCAGACCGGCCTGACGCTCATGTGCAAGCCTGGCCTCGATCGCGAGAAGGTCGCGCTGACGCAACAGACGGCGCTCGCGGGCGTCAGGGTCGTCGATTTCCCGACGCCACCACCTCCCAACAGCGACACGGTCGACTGCGTCGTCGTCGTTGGTAGCTAGCTCGACCGGTAGCTGTTCGGCGCGCCTGCGCCAAGCAGCCGGTCGCGCAGCGGTCCGGATGCCGCGTCGATGACGGTCCACGCCATCGCGAGCGCGCCTTCGCTCACGGCGCGGTCGGCCGACGCATTGATCGCGGCCGCGGTGAACTCGGGTTGATGGTTGACGGCTCCGCCGGTGTCGATCGCGATGCACGGATGGATCGACGGCATTGCGAGCGAGACGTTGCCCATGTCGGTCGAGAATGTCGCGGCACCGTCCTGTGACTCGGGCCGACCGAGTGCCGCGGCGTTGGCGCGGTACAACTCCGCGATGTCGTGATCGTGCTCCATGTGTGCATACGGCGGACACACGTCGCTGATCTGCAGCGCGGCACCCGTGGCGAGCGCGCCGGCCTCGAAGCAGTGCGCCACTCGCGGAACGAGTTGGTCGAGGTCGCCGAGGGTGCGAGAACGCGCCATCCACGTTCCTTCGGTGTGCGCGGGGATCACGTTGGTCGCGTCGCCGCCATGGGTGATGATCCCGTGGACCTGGTCGAACGGCCGGAGATGTTGACGCAGCAGTCCGATGGCCACTTGCGCAACCGTGAATGCATCGGCCGCGTTGACTCCGAGCTCCGGCGCGATCGCGGCGTGCGACTCGCGACCCGTGTATTGCACGCGCATGTGCGCCACTGCACTGACGCGCGGATAGAGATCTTCCATCGGCGTCGGGTGGACCATCAGCGAGGCGTGGATGCCGTCGAACGCGCCCCGTTCCAACATCAGGATCTTGCCGCCGCCCCCCTCTTCGGCCGGCGTGCCCATCACCGAGAGCGTGATGCCGAGGTCGTCGACGAGCGGCGCGAGCGCGAGCGCGGCGCCCACCGCGCTCGACGCGATGATGTTGTGACCGCACGCATGACCGATCACCGGCAGCGCGTCGTACTCCGCGCAGATGGCGATGTGCAGTGGCCCGTTACCTATGCGGGCGCTGAACGCGGTCGGGAGATCGCAGATACCGGCGTCGATCGGGAATCCGCCGTCGGAGAGCGCACCCGCGGTCCACGCGCTCGATTGCTCCTCCTCGAACTTCAGCTCCGGCCGTGCGTGGATGCGGTGGCTGAGTGCCACGAGCCGCTCGCCTTCGCGGTCGACGGTCGTCCGGGCCGCGGATTTCAGGTCGGCGAGGTTCGCATCCATCCGGGTAGCGTCCCACCGTGATCGACGCCGACGCAACGATTGCCGCGTTAACTCTTCGCGCCGATCGGACGGCACTGCTCGTCGACTTCGACGGATCGCTCTCGGCGATCGTCGAGCGGTCGGAGGACGCGCGCCCGCTCGAGGGTGTGACCGACGTGCTCGCCCGCCTCTCGGCCGGGCTCGGGCGGGTCGCGGTCGTGAGCGGTCGGCCCGTCGGTTTTCTCGCGCGCCACCTTCCGGTCGACGGCCTCACGTACGTCGGCCTCTACGGCATGGAGCAGTCGACCGACGGCGTCTACGCCGTCGATCAGCGCGTCGAGCCCTATCTCGTTGCCGTCGCGGCGGCGACCGCGGAGCTCGAGCGGCGACTCCCGAAGGAGCTCGTCGAGCCGAAGTCGGGTATCAGCGTCACGCTCCATTGGCGGCCGATGCCGGAACAGGCCGACCACATCGTCGAGGTCGCGCGCGAGGTCGGCGCGAAGCACGGCCTCGCGGAGTTGAAGACCCGCATGGCCATCGAGCTCCGACCGCCGATCGAGGTCGACAAGGGCAATCCGACGAGTGCGCTCGTCGAGGGTTTCGACGTCGGTGCGTTCGCGGGCGACGACTACGGCGATCTCCCCGCCTTCGCCGCCCTCGCCCGGGCCGTCGACGAGGGAAAGCTGACGCGCGCCGTACGCATCGGCGTGACCTCGCCCGAGGCGCCTCCGGAGCTGGCCGACGCGGTCGACATCGTCGTCGACGGGCCGACCGGGCTCCTGGCGTTACTGACCCGCGTGGCGGACGAGATCGGCGAGCCAGTCGGCGGGTGACCGCATCGTGGCGAGCGCGCGCAATTTGGACGCGCGCCCGGCCCGTTCGTCGAGCGGCATCGACAAGGCGTCGTCGAGCGCGCCCGCGCACTGTTCGATGTCGTACGGGTGCACCCTGAGCGCAGCTGTCTTCAGCTCGTCGTACGCGCCCGCCTCGGGGGAAAGGCAGAGCACTCCGTCGCGTCGGTTGACGACCGGTCCTTCCTTCGCAACGAGGTTGAGTCCGTCGCGTAACGCGTTGACCAGCAACACGTCGTAGCGCTGCATGCCTGCGATCGAGCGGGCGTAGTCGTCGCGGTCGTCGAGCAGGATCGGCTTCCAGTCGCGCGTCGACCACCGGTCGTTGACGCGCGCCACCGTCTGTTCGACTTCGCTCTCGTACGCGAGGTACTCGGCGAGTCCCTGCCGGGAGGGATACACCATCGCGACGAAGACGACCCGGCCCCGCAGGCCCGGCCGCGCCTCCAACAACCGGTCGTACGCGAGGAAGCCGCGCACGATGTTCTTCGACGGCTCGATGCGGTCGGTGCGGGCAACGACGAGACGATCTCCGACCGCGTCGGCGAGAGAACCGGCCGCGGCGCGGGCCGCGGCCGAGACCGAAACGGCCTCGAGCGCAGCGACGTCGGGACCGAGGCTGGCTACGAACGGCGCCGCGATGCGAGCCCCGCGACCGAGCGCGGCACGCGCGGACTGCCGGTACGCATCGGCCCACCGCCGGGTGTGGAATCCCGCGGGACCGGAAGCCAGCGACGCGCACAGCTGCTCACCGACGTCGGTCGGGAGCACCGACAGGTCGTCGGGACCGGCGAACGGCGTATGGGTGAAGTGCACGACCCGCAGGTCGGGTCGCTGCTCCCGGAGCTGTCCGGGGACGAGGCACAGCTGGTAGTCCTGCACGAGAACGATCTCGCCCGCCGGGGCGCTCTGGGCGACGACGTCGGCGAAATGCTGGTTCACCGCGCCGAACGCCTCCCAGGCATCGCGGAAGCGCAGGTCGAAACGCGGCCGCCGGGCGCGGTCGAACATGCCGTGGTGCAAGAACCACAGCACGCCGTTGGCCACGACCTCGTAGTGCATCCGGTGTTGCTCGCGATCGAGATCGAGCAGTCGCACGTTGACGTCGAGATGCGCGATCGTTCCGGCCCGGCCCGCGGCGCGGTCGTCCTCCGACATCGCGGCTGCGATCCACGTCGCATCGGCCTTGGCGGCGAGCAGCGGAGAAAGCGCGCTGACGATGCCGCCCGCGCCCTGTTGCGCGACCAACTCGCCGTCGTCGTCACGGCTGAACTGATACGGGCCCCGGTGCGAAACGATGATCACCGGACAGGTCCCGTCACCGCAGCTCGCTGTAGAGATGCAGCCAGTCTTCGAGCTCCCGGGTCGACAAGAAGTTCTTGCGCACGAACTCCCGCCCGGCAATGCCCATCTCGTTGGCGCGGACCGGATTGCCCAAAAGGTCGGCCGCCCGCT
>JAODBI010000188.1 GCA_025463875.1 Actinomycetes bacterium | reverse complement strand
GCGAACGGATCGATCAACGGAACGGGTCGAGCGCGAGTCGTCACCGGATCAGGTTACGGGGAGCCCGAAAGCCGTGACTCCCGGACCGATGAGCTGAGCAGGCATGCGCTGCCTGGCGTGGCTCCCGGGGGTGGGTTCGCTCTGGCTCCCCGCTCGGCGCAGCGACCAACTTCAGCCGACGGATCAATGCTTCCCCGGGAATGCAGCGTCACGCCAGCCCTGCGTGTCGTCGCATTTGCCACACGGTGCCGCCTCCCTGGCATTGCATTCGCCCGCCCGGCGACTCCGTTGTGCACAAGTTGTACCACGCTCCGTGATGATCGGCAAGGGGCTTCTCGATGAAGTGAACGTCGAGGTGACGAGGGTCACCTCGCCCGGGTCGGGAAGACGGGTCCGAGCGTGCGCCGTCAGCCGTCAGAGGAGGAGTACACGTACTTCGGTACCGGCCTCGACGCCGTCGCCGTCGCCGAGCAGAGCGAGCCCGTTCGCCGCCGCCATGCCGGAGAGCACGTTGCTCGCCTGGGCCCCCGCCCGCTCGCAGACGTAGCGGCCGTCCTCGAGCCAGACCCGGACCCGGTCGAGATGGAGCTTGCCGTCGGAGCGGCGCGGCATCGCCGAGCGCGCCGTGGCCCGCACCGACTCGGCAGCCACGTCCGCCCGGCCGGCCAGCTTTCGCAGCGCGGGTCGGGCGAAGAGCTCGAAGCTCACCCGCGACGAGACCGGGTTGCCCGGGAGCCCGAACGCGGGAACTGGGCCGAGCATCGCGAACGCCAGCGGCTTCGCGGGCTTGATCGCGACCTGCGCCCACAGCGACAGACCGCCGCGCTCGCCGGCCACGCGTTCGAGCACGAGCTTGACGAAGTCGTAGTCGCCGACCGACACGGCGCCGCTTGTCAACAACGCGTCGCAGGAGCCGATCACGCGCTCGACGGCCTCCGTGATCGCGCGCTCGTCGTCGCGGACGATGCCGCCGTCGACCGCTTCGCATCCGAGCTCGTCGACGAGCGCGAGCAGCATCGGACGGTTGGAGTCGCGAATGCGGCCCGGCTCGAGCGCGCCGCGCTCGACGAGCTCGTCACCGGTCGAGATGACTCCCACCCGCGGCCGGGGATGACACATCACCTCGTGCACGTCGAGGCTCGCGAGAACTCCGAGGTGCGCGGGCGTCAGCAACGTGCCGCGCCGGAACACGAGGTCACCGGCATCGACGTCGCCGCCGGCCACTCGCACGTGCTCGCCCAACTTGGCCGCCTCGACGATCACGTGGTTGTCGTCGTCGACGCGCGTCCGCTCCACCATGACCACCGCGTCCGCGCCATCGGGCATCGGCGCGCCGGTCATGATGCGTATCGCTTCACCCGGGCCGACCGCGATGGTGGGCGCGCGTCCGGCCGGCAACTCACCGACGACGCGCAGCGAGCCGGGCGTGTCGACGGCACGCACGGCATAGCCATCCATGCCGGTGTTCGAGAACGGTGGAACGGGCTCGCCCGCCACGACGTCCTGCGCGAGCACGAGACCGCGCGCGTCGGCGAGCGCGAATGTGCGTGCGGGTAGGACGGAAATCGCGTCGAGGATCGTCGATTGCGCGTCGGCGAGCGGGATCACGCCACTAGGCGTATCACACCGAACTGCGGTTCAAACGGGCCAGCGGTCGGCGACGTATCCGCGCAGCCATTCGCCGAACGCGGGTCCGAGATCGGTGCGGTCCAACGCGATCTCGACGTTGGCCCGCAGGAAGTCGATCTTCTGACCGACGTCGTATCGGCCGTGTCGGCAGTTGACTCCGAACACACTTTGCGCTTCGATCAACATCGCGATCGCGTCGGTGAGTTGCAGCTCGCCACCGCGTCCCGGCTCGATGCGGTCGAGCATCGTGAAGATCTGGGGCGTGAACACGTAGCGACCGATGATCGCGAGGTTCGACGGTGCTTCGTCGCGCGGCGGCTTCTCGACGACGCGCCTGATCTCGATCACGTCTTCGCCCGACACGGGCGCATCCGACGCGACGGGCATCGGGTCGACGCAACCGTACGACGAGATCTCCTCGGGAAGCACTTCCGAGAACGCGACGCACGATCGGCCGTAGCGCTCGTGCACGTCGAGCATGGAACGAAGCAGCGCGCCGTCGTCGACCATGAGGTCGTCGGCGAGCAGCACCGCGAACGGCTCGTCGCCGACGTGATGGCGCGCGACCGACACTGCGTGCCCGAGGCCGAGCGGATCGCGCTGGCGGACGTAGTGGATGTCTGCGAGGTCCGACGCGAACTGCACTTCCTTCAACAGGTCGTGCTTGCCCGCGTTGTCGAGAAAGTGCTCGAGCTCGAAATTGCGGTCGAAGTGGTCTTCGATGGCGCGCTTGTTCCGGCCCGTGATGATCAAGATGTCGGTCAGTCCGGCTCGAACGGCCTCTTCGACGACGTACTGGATCGCCGGCTTGTCGACGACCGGAAGCATCTCCTTGGGCGAGCTCTTGGTCGCGGGCAAGAACCTGGTGCCCAATCCGGCCGCCGGGATCACCGCCTTGCGCACCCGTGTCATTCCGAGTCCTCCACCATTCCCTGAGTCGCTGGAGCGAGTCGCTGTCTCATTCGTTGGGATTCACGCCCAGATCGATCTCTTCCCGCCGGAACAACCGGCGGATGTTGGCCGCATGGCGGGCAATGACGAGCACCGACAGCCCTGCGACGACAGCTACTTCCCATCGGTCATAGCCGAGCGCGAATACAGCGACCGGAAAAAGAATCGTCAACAACAACGACGCGAGCGACGCCTTGTGCAGTACCCGGGCGATCAGCACCCAACACACTGCGAGGCCGACAACGACCAACGGATACAGCACCACGAGCGCGCCACCCGCGGCGGCCACGCCCTTCCCGCCCTTGCGGAAGATCGGGTACGTGTGCCCGATGACCGCCGCGACGCCGAGCACACACGCCCCCGCCCGTCCGCCGATCACGAGGCCCGCCCCCGCGGCGATCGCACCCTTGGCGAAGTCGAGGAGCAGCACGAGCGCGCCGGCGCGCCAGCCCAACAGCCGGGCGACGTTCGACGCTCCCGGGTTCCCCGAACCCTCTTCGAGGATGTCGCGGCCGTGCGCTCGCGCCACCAGGAGGGCACTGGGGAACGTCCCGAGCAGCCAGGCGACGGGAACGAGGAGCGCGATGGCAACCAAGCCCCGCCATTGTGGCCCAACCGACCTTGATCAGCTGCACAGAACACACCCTCGGAGTGGCGATCGCCGGTCGGGCCGAGCACGGGCGAGGTGGACGAACGGGCGTGCGGGCGCGGTACGATTGGCACTCGTAGGCGTCGAGTGCCAATCCCGGCGACCGTCCAGACGGAGCGTCCATGCCGACATACGTATACCGCTGCGCCAAGTGTGGCGAGCAGATCGAGGCGTTCCAGTCGTTCGCGGACGCGCCGCTCGCGAAGCACGAGGACTGTGGCGGCAAGCTGGCGAAGGTGCTGTCGGCCGCGGGCATCGTCCTCAAGGGGTCGGGCTTCTACAAGACCGACAACCGGTCGTCCAAGAACGGGGCCTCGAAGGAGAAGGAGCACTCCGGCTCCAATTCTTCGTCGGGCTCGTCCGACTCCGGCTCGTCTTCCGGCTCCTCGGATTCCGGTTCGTCTTCGAAGTCGTCCGATTCCGGGTCCGGCTCTTCATCGGGGTCGTCGAAGTCGGGGTCGTCGAAACCCGCCACCGACTCCTCGAGCTCGTCCGGCTCGAACGGGTCGCGGGCCAAGAGCGCATAACTCCCCGACCGCCGGCATGCAAGCGGAGATCGGGATCTTCGGCGGGTCGGGTTTCTACAGCTTCGACAACCCCGCGGGTGGCCGAGCCGACGTCGAAGAGGTCGTCGTCGAGACGCCCTTCGGGCCGCCCAGCGCACCGGTGACGATCGCCGACGTCGGCGGCCGCCGCGTGGCGTTCATCGCGCGCCACGGACGCGACCACCAGTTCGCACCGGCTCGGGTGCCGGCGCGGGCGAATCTCTGGGCGATGCGCGCGCTGGGCGTACGCCAGGTGCTCGGACCGTGCGCCGCGGGGTCGCTGGCGCCGGAGATCCATCCGGGCGACTTCGTCGTTCTGGATCAGCTCGTCGACCGCACGTGGGGTCGCCCCGACACCTACTACGACGCCGGCGACACCCATCACGTGTCCTATGCCGATCCGTACTGCGCAGTGGTCGCGCGCCACGCGGTCGAGGCCGGCGAACGCGTCGGCGTACGTATGCACGCGAGCGGCACGGTCGTGGTCATCCCCGGGCCGCGGTTCTCGACGCGCGCCGAGTCGCGCTCGTACCGGGCGCAGGGGTGGCACGTGGTCAACATGACGCAGTACCCGGAGGCGTACCTCGCCCGCGAGCTCGGGATGCACTACGCGGGCATCGCGCTGGTCACCGACTACGACACGGGCGTGGAGCACGACGCCGGTGTCCCGCCGGTGTCGCAGCAGGAAGTGCTCGCGTTCTTCGAGAGCAACGTCCACCGTGTGCGCGCGCTGCTACACGACCTCGTGCCGCACCTGCCCGCGGAGCCCACCGGGTGCGGATGCGCCGCCGCGGTCGGCCCGCTCGGGATGCACGATCCGGGCGCGACAGGGTGAGCGCTTCCTGAGCGCTACCGGGCCGCCGTCGTTCTGCAGGGACACCTTCACCTGCATAACGAGTGCCCCCGACCTACCGGTCCGGGCGGGCGATGACCGGCAGGCCAGGGGACTCGCACGGCGCCACTGGGGCGCCGGGGCCGGGGGATGACGCTTTGTCCAACCCCGGGCGATGTGATGACATTCCCATCCTTCCCCATTGCCCTGCGCAGCAATCGCGGTCGCTACTCTCACCCCACTTCTCCGGCGCTTCCCCCTCGCCTTCGCCCGTTCGGAATGCGAATTTTGTTCGCAAAGTCCGGATCTCGGCGGAGCTCCGCGGCGAAAGGGGACCCATGCGTCGTTCACCTCGCGTGCTGCTCGCGTGGGCGGCCGCACTCATCGTCATGCTGGCGACGGCCCGGGTCGTCACCGACGACCTCGGCTCGTTGCACCGTCGCGCCCACGACCTCGGCACCGACATCGCGGTTGTGCTCGCCGCGCGTGACCTGCCGCTCGGGATGACCGTCGGCGCCGGCGATCTGCGCGTCGTCCGCCGTCCGTCGACCACCGTGTCGGCCGGCGCGTTGCGCGATCTCACGGCCGCGATCGGTCGGATCGTCGCGGTCCCGATGTTGCGCGACGACGTCGTCGGCGCGCGCCACCTCGTCGCGGGAATCAACGGGGTCGTGCCGATCGGGCGCCGGGCCGTGCACATCGTCGTGAAGGACGGGTTCCAGCCACCCGTCAACGCGGTCGTCGACGTCCTCGCAACTTTCGACCCGTCGATCGCCGCCGGGCCCGGGTCACCGGGCCAGGCAACCGTCGTCGCGCGCGGGGCGCAGGTCGTCGCGTTGGCCGGCGCGACCGCGTCGCAGGCGGCAGAGCCCCCGACCTCGACCGGCAGCGGCACCTCCGACACGAGTGGGTCGGGTGTGACGCTGTTGGTCACCGAACCGGAGGCCCGTTCCATCGCGTTCGCCGCGTCGATCGGCGAGGTGTCGCTCGCGCTTGCGCCCGCACCGAGCGCGTGCTGCGCCGCGCCGGGGCCGTGACCCCCTTTCGAATCTTCAGGACGTCGCGTCCGGCCACCCCTCGAACGTCGGCCCGGCGAGCATCGCGTACGGACCGGGTAGCAGTCCGCCCGACTGGTTGAGCCGCGGTTGGGTCGGCGGCGTCGCTCACGGCCTGGATGCGAAGCGTCCCGCCGCGCCGGGCGACGAGCAACTCCGCCATGTCGACGAGGTTCCGGGTCGGAACCTGCTCGTGCGCGATCTTGGCGGCGCCGTAGCCGCCGACGAACCGATCGGTTCCGATGATCGACACCACGACCATCCGCTTCACGTCGCCCCGGCCACTGCAATTCTCATCGGTGTCTGCCTCGGACTCTCCTGTACTCGACTGACTTCGGCGCTTCGGCGTTTCGGCGTTTCGGCGTTTCGCCGCCTGTAGTGCTGCGACGGAACGCGTCGCACGAATGTGACCGGCTGGATAACTTGCGGCCCGTGACGATCAGCACGGTGATCTTCGATTTCGGTGGCGTGATCTCGAGTCCCCTGTTCGTGGGCATCGGGG
>JAODBI010000178.1 GCA_025463875.1 Actinomycetes bacterium | reverse complement strand
GTCGTCCTGGCCGTCGTCGATCCGGGCGTCGGCACCGACCGGCGTTGCATCGCCGTCGAGGTCGACGGGGGCTACCTGGTCGGACCCGACAACGGTCTGCTGGCGCCGGCGGTCGCCATGCTCGGCGGCCCGGGCCGCATCGTCAGCCTCGACAACACCGAGTACCAGCTCGTGGCGCCGGGCGCGACCTTCGCGGGCCGCGACGTCATGGCTCCGGCGGCCGCTTCTCTCGCGGGCGGCCTCCCGATCGACGCGTTGGGCACGCCGGTCGACGCGGCCGGACTGGCTCCCGGCCTCGTGCCGTTGCCCCAAGAAGGCGACGACGGGACGATCGCGGGCGAGGTCCTCTGGGTCGACCGCTTCGGGAATTGCCAACTCAACATCGCGCCGGAGCAGCTCGTCGAGCGCGGCGTCATGCCCGGTGGATACGTCGGTGTGACGATCGGCGCCGACGATCGTCGGGCGCACTGGGTGCCAGCCTTCGCCGACGCCAAGCCCGCCGAGCTGGCGCTGCTCGTCGACTCCTACGGCATGTGCGCGCTGGCGCTCGATCAGCGTTCCGCCGCCGCGGAGCTGAAGTTGCGGGCCGGAAAGACCCTCACCGTCGTGGCGCTGCCGGAGGAACGGTAATGAGGTGGGGGACGAGCCTGGTGCTCGTGTTGTTGTTGATCCTCATCCTCGTGGCGGCGCTCACACAGTTCGTCTTCCACCTCGGTTAGATCTCACGCAGAGTGGTCGTTTTCCTTAAGGTGCCCCGGTTCGGTGTCGTTACCTTGCGTACAGCGAAGGGGACCGGGCACTGACGGGGGCTGGCACCAACGGCGTCCCAACGGCCTCCCGGCTGCTTCGCAAGGAGATCGGGTTCCGGTCGTGGGTGTGGGCGTGTGGCCGCTCGGGAAATCCGGGTGACCACGCAACGTAGCCTCCCAGCCCGCCCCAAAAACGTCCGCAGCTGCGGCCGGGACCTGTTTCTCCACCGCATCGCACCCTGCTCCGGCGAGTGGCGCGGGAGCTCTCATCGGGAGCGCTCCTCGCGTAGCCTCCCGCAGCGTGAACCTCGCCGCGGTGTTGCTCGCAACCGCCGAATCCGACCCCGATCGGCCGGCGCTCACGGGCCCCGAACCGGTCTCGTATGCGCAGCTCGCGGCGCGGGCGGCGGGGGTCGCATCGGTCGTGGCCGAACGGGCCGATCCCGGCGACCGGGTCGCGATCGTGGCGGGCAACGAGACCGCGTTCGTCGTCGCGTACCTCGGCACCTTGCTCGGCGGGGCCGTCGCAGTACCCCTCAACGTGGGTTCGCCGTCGCACGAGCTGGCGCGGGAGCTGGAGACGGTCGAGCCCGTACTCGTCCTGGCCTCGACCGCAAATGCGGATCTCGCCCGGCGCGCCGTCTCCCCACCCGGAGCCCGTTTCGAAGAATCTTCCGAAGAATCTTCGACACGGGGAATTCCCGTCGTCGTCGTCGACGACGGGACGCCCGAAAATTCGCCCGGGAATTCGCCGGCCAAAGTTCGAGCGGTATCCAAGGACGCGAGCGACCTTGCGGTCCTGCTCTTCACCGCCGGAACTGCCGGCGCCCCGAAGCCGGCGATGCTCACCCACGGCGCGCTCCTCGCGAACCTCGAGCAGATGCAGTCGCACCCCGGCCTACGGGTCGACGCGACCGACGTCGTGCTCGGCGTGCTCCCCCTCTTTCACGTCTACGGCCTGAACGTCGTCATCGGTCTCGCACTGCGCGCGGGCGCGGCCGTCGCACTCGTCGACCACTTCCACCCGGTCGAGACGATGGCGCGCGTTCGTGGCGACCGCGTCACAGTCCTGGCCGGCGTCCCCGCGATCTACGACGCCTGGGCGGGCCTTGACGAGGAAGCGGCACCGCGCGATTCGTTCGCCGCGGTCAGGTTGTGCGTCTCCGGCGCGGCGACACTCCACGACGGCACAAGGTCGGCGATGCACGACCGCTTCGGCGTCACTGTGCACGACGGGTACGGCCTGACCGAGGCGTCGCCGGTCGTGACAACCACCGCGGTCGCCGCCGTGCCCAAGCCGGGATCAATCGGCCCGCCCCTCCCCGGCATCGAGGTCCGGCTCCTCGACCGCGAGGGCAATCCCGCACTCGAAGACGACCCCGGCCAGATCGTGGTCCGCGGCGCCAACGTCTTCGTGGGCTACTGGAACGACGCGACCGCGACCGCGGCCGTGCTCGTCGACGGCTGGTTGCACACCGGCGACGTCGCAGTCGCCGATGCCGACGGGTGGTTGACGCTCGTCGACCGGGCCAAGGACGTCGTGATCGTCTCGGGATTCAACGTGTATCCCGGCGAGGTGGAGGACGCGCTGCGCAGCCACCGCGACGTCGAGGACGTCGCGGTGATCGGCGAGCCGCATCCGCGCACCGGAGAGACAGTGGTGGCGTACGTCGTCGCGCGTCCCGGATCGAATCCCGACCCGGTGGAATTGCTCCGGCACGCAGGCCGCCAACTCGCTCGCTACAAGCTGCCGACGCGTGTCGAGCTCGTCGAGTCGTTGCCGCGCACGCTCGCGGGCAAGCTCGTGCGGCGCGCCTTGTCGTCGTCGCCTTCGGCGTCCGAGCCGTCGTCAGCCGCGTCGACCGAGTCGGACGCCGGCCGACCCGCCGACGATGCGACGACGAAACCCGCGTAGACAACCACGATCCCGGCCGCGAGCGAGATGGTGAAGGCTTCGTCCTGACCGACGACACCCTGCAACAGTCCACCGCTCGAGAGCACGAGCGTGCCGAGGGCGATGAGCGCGTTGCCACCGGCGAGCGGACCGGTGCCGGGGGTGCGCCGGCGCGCGAAGCGGATCGCCGAATAGGCGGCGCCCCCGAAGACCACGACCGCACCCACGCCGCTGCCGGCCGCCGCGAGCACCCGGGGCAGCACGTCGAAGTGGTCTTTGCCCACCGGGATCCCGCCGTCGCGCAGGATCGTGCCGTGGATCGGTGCCGCGAGCACCACGCCGAGCCCGAAGCCGGTGAACAGGACGAGGAAGCTGCGCACGCGGTCACCGAGCTTGCGGCCGCCCAGCAGATACAGCGTGCCGAGCGCGAGCCACGGCACGTTGAGCACCGCTCCGAGCAGGTAGAAGACGCGGAAGGTGCCTTGGTCCCAACCGGTCGAGGCCGCCGTGGCGAGCGCGGCCGACGCCAGTGCGAACAGCGCGAGCGCGAACGTCCAGGCACCCTGATGAGGGGCTTTCGACCGGGAGTAGCGGACGCCGGTCGCCTGCGCGAAGACCGTCGCAACGGCAGTGGCGAGGAATGCGAGGCCGGCGACCATTTCGGGAGTGAGGGTACCTCTGCGGCTCCCGCAGAATGCCTCCAGAAACCCGGCGCACACTTTGAGAACGCGTGCACAAGCTCGGTACCCTGCAGGCAGGGCCGTGCTCCGCTGCGGAGCGCCGAAAGGACATTTGGGTGACAGCCTCGTCGCGACGCCGGATCCCAGAGGCCACCGTCGCCCGCCTGCCGCTCTATTACCGCGCCCTCATGGAGACCGGCGAGCGCCAGGTTGCGACCATCTCCTCGGAACGGCTCGCGGAGCTGGCCGGGGTGAACGCGGCCAAGGTCCGCAAGGACCTGTCGTACCTCGGGTCGTACGGCACCCGGGGCGTCGGTTACGACGTCGAGTACCTCCTCCACGAGATCTCCCGCGAGCTCGGCCTCACGCGCGACTGGCCCGTCGCCATCGTCGGCATCGGCAACCTCGGTCGCGCCCTCGCGAACTACCGTGGCTTCGGTGCGCGGGGGTTTCGCGTGGAAGTGCTGATCGACGCCGATCCGGCACTGGTCGGTCACCAGATCGGCGATCTCTCGGTCGTGTCGATCGACGATCTCGACCGGGTCGTGCGCGAGCACAACATCGCGATCGGCATCCTCGCGACACCTGCGGGTGCCGCCCAGGAGGTCGCGGATCGCCTCGTCGCCGCGGGCGTCACCTCGATCCTCAACTTCGCGCCCGCGGTGTGTTCGGTCCCCGAGGGCGTGTCGATGCGCAAGGTCGACCTCGCGATCGAGCTGCAGATCCTCTCCTTCTATCAACTGCGGCGCGGCACCGGCGGTACCGCGCCTCCCCGCGAACGGACGGGTTGACCGTGGCCGGGGGTGCGACGCGGCCCGGACTCGCCGGCTATCCGGTGAATCTGCTGGTGCGCGGTCGCCGCGTGGTCGTCGTCGGCGCGGGCCGGATCGCGGCGCGCAAGATCGAGCCACTCCTCGACGCGGGCGCCGTGGTCGAGGTCGTGGCTCCGGAGACGAATGACGAGGTGCGCGACTGGGCGGACGCGGGGCGGCTGGTGCTCCACCAGCGCCCGTTCGCGGCAGCCGACGTCGACGGCGCGTGGCTCGCGCTCACCGCCACCGACGATCCCGCGGTCAACGCGGCCGTGCACGCGGCGGCCGAGGCGGCCCGGGTATGGGTCAACAGTGCAGACGATCCGGCCAACTGCTCCTTTACGCTGATGTCGGTGATCCGCCGCGGCGATCTCGTCGTGAGTGTCGGCACCGGAGGTCGGAGCCCGGCGCTGGCCGCCCACCTCCGCCGCCGGTTGGAAGAGGAGCTCGGACCTGAGTACGAAACCCTGCTCGACCTTCTTTCCGAGGCCCGGGAAGGCTTGCGGGGTACGGGACGTTCGTCCGAAGACGCCAACTGGCAATCGGTCTTCGACGGAGGCATCGTGGAACTGGTGCGCACGGGTCGAGTCGACGAGGCAAGGGAGTTGTTGAGGACGTGTCTCTCCTCGTCGTCGGTCTGAACCACCGGACGGTCCCCGTCGAGCTCCTCGAGCGCATGACAGTGCCCGAGGACCGGCTCGCGAAGGCGTTGCACGATCTCTCCGCGCGCGAGCACCTGCTCGAAGTCGTGCTGCTGTCGACGTGCAATCGCACCGAGATCTACGCGCGTTGCACGCACTTCCATGCCGCGGTGGGCGACGTCCGCGACTTCCTCGCCTCGCATTCCGGAGCCGATCCCGACGAGTTCGCCGACCACCTCTACACGTACTACGACGAAGCCGCGGTCGCGCACCTCTTCTCGGTCGCGGCCGGTCTCGACTCGATGATCGTGGGCGAGAGCGAGATCCTCGGCCAGGTACGGGAGGCGTGGCAGACGGCCGTGCGCGAGCAGACCGCGCCCCAGCTCCTCTCCCGCATGTTCAAGCACGCGGTCGAGTCGGGCAAGCGGGTGCGCACCGAAACCGGCATCTCCCGGCATCCGGTGTCGATCCCGTCCGCCGCGGTCGCGGTTGCGTCCGAGCAACTCGGCGACCTCGACGGCGCGCGCGCGCTGGTCGTCGGCGCGGGTCAGATGGGATCCGGACTTGCTTCCACCCTGAGGTCGCGGGGTGTCGTCGACGTCGTCGTCGCGAACCGCACCTTCGAGCGCGCCGAGCATCTCGCAACCACGATCGGTGCGACCGCGATCCCGCTCGTCGACATCGCCGACACGCTCGTCGACACCGATGTACTGCTGACGTCGACCGCGTCGTCGGAAGTCCTTGTCGAACGGGCGATGGTCGAGATGGTCATGGCGTGCCGCGACGGCAAGCCGTTGCTCGTGCTCGACGTGGCGCTCCCGCGCGATGTCGATCCCGGAGTCGGCGACATCCCCGACGTCACGTTGCTCGACCTCGACGACCTCAAGGAGTACGCGCAGCGTTCGGCGGAGCGGCGCCGGGGCGAGATCGGCAAGGTGCGGGCGATCCTCGCGGCCGAGATCGAGCGCTACCGCGCCGAGCGCGCGGCACGCGAGGTCGGACCGCTCGTCACCTCGCTCCGCGATGCCGCGGAAGACATGCGGCGCGGTGAGCTCGAACGGTTCCGCGCCAAGTTGGCCAAGCTCGACCCCGACGCGCGCGACCTCATCGACGCGATCACGCAGGGCGTCGTCAACAAATTGCTGCACGAGCCGACCGTGCGCGTGAAGGAAGCCGCCGGCACTCCCCGGGGCGACTATTACGCCGACGCCCTCGCGTCGCTCTTCGATCTGCCGACCGAGCCGACAGTCGAATCCGAGTGATCCGAATTGCGACGCGGGCCAGCGCGCTCGCGCGCTGGCAGGCGGAACGCGTGGGTGCGCTCCTCGGCGAGAGCGGCGCGCGCGAGGTGGAGTACGTACTCGTCTCCACGACCGGCGACCGCGACCAGACCTCGGATCTACACGTCATCGGCGGCCAGGGCGTGTTCACGAAGGAAGTGCAACAGGCGGTACTCGACGGGGCGGCCGACGTCGCGGTGC
Source organism: Actinomycetes bacterium (assembly GCA_025463875.1). Taxonomy (GTDB): domain Bacteria; phylum Actinomycetota; class Acidimicrobiia; order IMCC26256; family PALSA-610; genus PALSA-610. Next base: position 3,420 of record JAODBI010000178.1, on the reverse strand, counting down.
ACTCGGCGAAGGACCTTCCCACGGCCACCCCGCCCGGACTCGTGCTCGCGACGGTTCCCGAACGCGCCGATCCGCGCGACGCGCTCGTCGGAGCCGGCTTCGAAGGGTTGGTCGCGGGCGCTCGTATCGGCACCGGTTCGGTGCGCCGCCGCGCCCAGCTCGCGGCGGCGCGGCCCGACCTCACATTCGGCCCGTTGCGGGGCAACATCCAGACCCGGCTCCGCAAACGGGAAGAGCTCGGCTACGACGCGATCGTCGTCGCGTACGCCGCCCTCGAACGCCTCGGGCTCGTCGACAACTCGGTTGACGTGCTCGACGTCAATGTGATGCTGCCCCAGGTCGCCCAGGGCGCGCTCGCGGCCGAGTGCCGGGCCGACGACGCCCGCACGATCGCGCGCCTACGCGCGATCGACGATCGCATCGCGCACCGGGCGGTCGACACCGAGCGCGCGTTTCTCGCCGAGCTCGGCGGCGGTTGCGACCTTCCGTGCGGCGCGCTCGCGCGCGTCGGCGGTCCGGACGGAGGCATCGTGCTCGACGCGCTACTCGCCTCGCTCGACGGTCACGTGGTCCTGCGCACGCGCGTGGCGGGAGACGATCCGGTCGACGTCGGTACGACCGCCGCCCTCGACCTGCTGGACGGCAAGGGTGGACGCGCGCTGATGGACGACGTCGCGTGACCGTCTATCTCGTCGGCGCCGGTCCCGGCGACCCCGGCCTGCTGACCCGGCGCGGCGAATCGCTGCTGCGCGCGGCCGACGTCGTCGTGTACGACCGTCTGGCACCGAGCGCGCTGCTCGAGCTGGCGCGTCCCGATGCCGAGCTCATCGACGTGGGGAAGGCGCCGGGCAACGCCCCGATGTCGCAGACCGACATCAACGACGTGCTCGTCGACCGCGGCGCGGCCGGCCGTCACGTCGTACGCCTGAAGGGTGGCGATCCCTTCGTCTTCGGTCGGGGCGGCGAAGAGGCGGAGGCCTGCATCGCAGCCGGCGTGGCCTTCGAAGTCGTACCCGGCATCACCAGCGCGATCGCGGCGGCCGCCTACGCCGGGATCCCGGTGACGCACCGCCGAGTGTCGACGAGCTTCACCGTCGTCACCGGTCACGAGGATCCGACCAAGGGCGGCCGCGACACCGACTGGGACGCGCTCGCGAAGGCGGGCGGCACGCTCGTCATCCTCATGGGCGCGGGTCGCGTCACCGAGATCGCCAAAGCGCTCATCGGCGGCGGCCGCGCCGACAGCACGCCGGTCGCCGCGGTGCGCTACGGCACGCGTCCCGACCAGCAAACTGTACGGGCGACGCTCGCGACGATCGCCGAGATCGGCGTCGAGCCGCCCAGCGCGATCATCGTGGGCGACGTCGCCGCCCTCGACTTCGCCTGGTTCGAGAAGCGCCCGCTCTTCGGCCGGACGGTCGTGGTGACCCGCGCGCGCGAACAGGCCAGCGAGCTCACCGGGCGCCTCGAGCAACTCGGCGCGACCGTGCTCGAGCTTCCGGTCATTCGCATCGTCCCCTTCGATTTCGCGCTACCCGATCTCACGCGCTTCGCGTGGGTGGTCTTCACCTCCGCCAACGGTGTCGACGCGTTCTTCGATCGGGGCCTGGAGCCCGCCGGCCTCGACGCCCGCGCGATCGCGCCCGTCCGACTAGCGGTCATCGGTCCGGTAACCGGCGGCGCGCTCGCGCGCCGCGGACTGCGCGCCGACCTGGTGCCCGAGCGGTTCGTCGCGGAATCGCTGCTCGACGCGTTTCCCGAGGGTTCGGGCGGGGTGCTGCTGGCCCGCGCCGAGGTCGCGCGCGACGTGCTGCCCGACGGCCTGGCGCAGAAGGGATACGACGTCGAGGTGCTGCCCGTCTACGGCACCGAGCCCGCGCCCGCCCGGGAGGAGGACCTCGCCCGCACCCGTGCCGGGTCAGTCGATGCGATCACCTTCACGTCGTCGTCGACGGTGGACAACTTCTGTGACGCGCTCGGGGGGACGGTCCCGGACCCGCAGCCGGCGGTCGTCTCCATCGGGCCGATCACGAGCGAGGCGGCCCGGGCCCGTGGGCTGCGCGTCGACGTCGAGGCCGATCCGCACACGATCGACGGCCTGGTCGAGGCTCTCGTCCGTCAACTCGGACAGTAGCCTTTCTGCGTGTCGTTCCCCGAGCGCCGGCTGCGCCGATTGCGCCGTACCCCGGCCCTCCGCCGCCTGGTCGCGGAGCATCGAGTCACCGTCGACGACCTCGTCGCGCCCCTGTTCGTCAAGGAGGGGATCGACGCCCCCGAGGCCGTGCAGTCGATGCCGGGCGTGGTGCAGCACTCGCAGGAGAGCCTCCGCAAGGAGGTGCGCGCGCTGTGCGATCTCGGGGTTCCCGCGGTGATGCTCTTCGGGGTGCCCGCCCACAAGGATCCGCGGGGCACCCAGGCCGACGCGGCCGACGGGGTGATGCAGGTCGCACTGCGCAACCTGCGGGACGAGGTCGGCGACGACCTGGTGTTGATGGTCGACGACTGTCTCGACGAGTACACCGATCACGGTCACTGCGGCATCGTCGACGAGGCGACGCACGAGGTCGACAACGACGCGACGCTTGAGCGGTACGCGAGCATCGCGATCGCGCAGGCGGCCGCGGGCGCCGACGTGATCGCCCCCAGCGGCATGATGGACGGCCAGGTCGGCGCCATCCGCGCCGCCCTCGACGGGAACGGCTTCGCGACGACCCCGATCCTCGCCTACGCCGCGAAGTTCGCGTCGGTGTTGTACGGCCCGTTCCGCGACGCGGCCGAGTGCGCGCCACAGTTCGGTGATCGCCGCGGATACCAGATGGATCCCGCCAACGGGCGCGAAGCGATGGTCGAGGTCGCGCTCGACGTCGCCGAAGGCGCCGACATGGTGATGATCAAGCCTGCGCTCGCGTACCTCGACGTCATCGCCGAGGTGCGCGCCGCGTTCGACGTTCCCGTCGCGGCGTACCACGTCAGCGGTGAGTACGCGATGGTGAAGGCCGCGGCCCAGCTCGGTTGGATCGACGGCGACGCGGTCGCGCTCGAACACCTCCTCGCGATCAAGCGCGCCGGCGCCGACATGATCCTGACCTACTGGGCGCGCGAGTTCGCCGAAGCGCTTTCGTGAGCAGCTGGTTCGAGCGCGCGCAGGCGGTCATCCCCGGCGGCGTGAACTCGCCGGTACGCGCCTTCGGCTCGGTCGGCGGCGAGCCGTTCTTCGTCGCCCGCGCGTACGGCAGCCACATCGTCGACACCGACGGTCGCGAGTATCTCGACTACGTGCAGTCGTGGGGTGCGTCGATCCTCGGGCACGCAGACTCGAAGGTCGTCGAGGCCGTGCAGAGGGCGGCCGTCGACGGGACGTCCTACGGCGCGCCGACGCCGCGCGAGGTCGAGCTCGTCGAGGCGATCTGTGCCCGCGTG
>JAODBI010000164.1 GCA_025463875.1 Actinomycetes bacterium | reverse complement strand
CGGTGCGCCGCGCGAGTTGGAGATCGCGCGCCACGATCGTCGACTCGGCTTCCGCAGGTCGGCCGGGAATGCCGAGGCGCGCCGACCACGCGCCCTCGTGCATGTGGCCGCCCCGCACGAGCGTGGGATCCTCGGCGTGTTGTGCCAGCACGGCGCCCGGCAGCGCGGCCGCGTACTCGAAGGCGTGGCGCATGACGAGCGCGTCGGCCACGCAGTCACCGTCGTCGGTGAAGACGCGGACGCCGAGGTCGTACAACTCGCCCAGTGGCGCGAGCTCGACACCCTGACGACCCTTCGTGATACATCCCGCGGGCCGCACATCGCAGAGGCCGACGGCCCGGGCGCGATCGAAGATCGACTGCACGACCGCGGCATCGTCGATCGGCGGATCGGTGTTCGGCATACAGACGACCGCGGTGCAACCGCCCATCGCCGCCGCCCGTGATCCGGTCTCGATCGTCTCCGCGTCCTCGCGTCCCGGTTCGCGGAAGTGCACCTGGATGTCGACGAGCCCGGGCGCGACGACACAGCCCTCGGCGTCGAGCACCAGCGCGCCCGCCGACGGCGCCAACCCGGTTCCGACCTCGGCGACGACGCCGTCGACCACGCGCACGTCGCAGTGTCGGGGGTGGAGGCCGTCGGCATCGAGCACGCGGCCACCCTGGATGAGGAGCTCCTCAGACAATCGAGCCTCCGGATCCGAGAAGCGACCACAACACCGCCATACGGACCGCGACACCGTTCGCCACCTGTTCGGTGACGAGCGAACGCGCGGAGTCGGCGACCTCGCCCGCGATCTCGATCCCCCGGTTCATCGGACCGGGGTGCATCACGAGCGTGTCGGGCTTGCAGCGGGCCGCCCGTTCGACGCTGAGGCCCCAGCGCGCCGAGTACTCGCGCAGCGTGGGGAACAACGCCTGACCGATGCGCTCGCGCTGGATGCGCAACAGGTACATGACGTCGACGTCGGAGAGCACGTCGTCGAGATCGCTCGTGACCCGTACGGGCCACCCGTCGAGGCGCTCGGGCATCAGCGTCGGCGGCCCGACGAGGGTCAACTCGCACCCGAGCGCGTGGAACGCGGTGACGTCGCTGCGCGCCACGCGCGAGTGGCGGATGTCGCCGACGATCGCGATGCGACAGCCGTCGAGCGACGGGCCGCGATGACGGCGCAACGTGAACGCGTCGAGCAGCGCCTGGGTCGGGTGCTCGTGGCAGCCGTCGCCCGCGTTGATCACGTGCGCGTCACTCCACGAGGCGACCCGGTGGGGCGCACCCGCCGCCGCGTGGCGCACGATGATCGCGTCGACCCCCATCGCGTCGATGGTCTGCACCGTGTCGAGCAGGCTCTCGCCCTTCTTCACCGACGAGGTGGAGACCGAGAAGTTCATCGTGTCGGCCGAGAGGCGCCTCGACGCCGTCTCGAACGACATGCGGGTGCGGGTGGAATCCTCGTAGAAGAGAGATACGACGGTCTTGCCCCGCAACGCCGGGACCTTGGGGATGTCGCGCTGGGTGACTTCGAGGAAGGACTCGGTCAGGTCGAGCATCGACTCGATGCCCGCCCGGCCGCCCAGGTCGTCGACCGAGAGCAGATGCTGCATCCCGGTCGTCATCCGTGTCGTCCCGGTCGTCGTTGGGGACGTCGTCGTCGTTGGGGACGTCGTCGTCGTTGGGGACGTCGTCGTCGTCACCGGCGTCGTCATCGGTGCGGCTCCTCCCGCTCGGGAACACCCCAGAGATCGACCCCGTCGTCGCCGTCGACCTCGGCCAACCGCACCCGCACGTCCTCGCTGGACCGGGTGGGGAGGTTCTTGCCGACGTAGTCGGCCCGCAACGGCAGCTCGCGATGGCCCCGGTCGACCAGGACCGCCAGTTGCACGGCGCGGGGCCGCCCGAGCTCGTGTAGCGCGTCGAGTGCGGCCCGGGCTGTGCGACCCGTGAAGAGCACATCGTCGACGAGCACCACGACCTTGCCCGAGATGCTCGGCACCTCGGTCGGGCCGAGGGGCGCGACCGGACGCAGACCGATGTCGTCGCGATAGAACGCGACGTCGAGCACCCCCACCGCGGGCTCGACCTCCTCGAACGAGGCGATCGCAGCCGCGATCCGATGCGCGAGGCTGACGCCGCGGGTGTACAGACCGACCAGGATCACTTCGTCGGCGCCGTGATTGCGCTCGACGATCTCGTGCGCGATGCGGGTCAGCGCCCGGCGCAGGTCGGCGGCGTCGAAGACGTGCGTGCGCAGGACCGAAGCATCGAGGTCACCGGGGCCGCGGCCATCGCCGGGTGCGGGAAGAGAGCCTGCGTCGGGAACGACCGGACTGCGCCCGTCGCGCGCGTCTGGTTCACCGGCCTGCAGGGGCGACATCGCCAACTCCTCCGTAGGGACCTCACGGGATCCCCTTCACGGTCGAAGCGAGGTTAGCACCGAGTCGGCATCGGCCCGATCCGTCTCGGGGGCGCCCTTCGCCGAGTACAGGTCGGCATCGAGGGTGTCGCCGACCCGCGCCAGGCGATCGTCACCGAGCCTCTCTGCGAGTGCGACCGCGTACTCCCGGGGGGTCTCGGCGGGCGCCCTCACCCGTCCGGCCTTACGGCCCGCACGCTCGAGGCGATGCAACGCGCGTGCGCTCCAGGACGCGCGCCGGGCGCGGCGGCGGCGCAGCCCGGCCACGATCTCGGGCGCCGCGACCGCGAGCAGGATGACGAAGGCGATCGTGATCGCGAGCGGGACCGCGTTGCGCCGGGCGTCGCTCAACCACGACCCACCGGCGTGCGCGTCGCCTGCGAGCGGAACGGACGAAGTGGGGTCGAAGCCCTGCCAACCGATGCCGGGAAAATAGATCTCCGCCCACGCGTGCGCGTCGCGCTCACGAACGAGGAACCGGCCCGTCAGCGAGTCGCGCGAGCCCGGAACGAAACCGGTGACGAGCCGGGCGGGTATCCCGGCGGCGCGCGCCATCATGACGAGGCTGCTGGCGATCTGCTCGCACCAACCGACCCGGCTGTTGAACAAGAAGTTGTCGACGACATCCACTCCGGACGGAGACAGCGGCGCATTCAGCGAGTACCGCGTGTTCGCGCCCAGCCAGCTCTCGAACGCCCGCACCTTGTCGAAGCGGTTCGTGGCGCCGGCCGCGATCTGCTGCGCCAGCGCCCGGACGCGCGGAGTGGTGGCACCGTCGTTGACCGACAGATACGACTGGGTGATCTGCGCCGGGGTCGTCACGCCGGCGGGGGCGCGCAACGCGGTCTCCGTCACAGGGATGCTGCGACTGGTGACCGTGTAGACCGCGCCCTTGCCGAAACCGGAATCCGATCCGTCCAACCCGCGGTAGATGTCGGCGCCCGCGACGCGCAACGTGCCGTCGGGCTTGCGGATGACCTGCTTGTCGGTCTCCACCACGCGGGCGCTCGGCGCGGCGAACACCACATTCGAGTACGAGGTCTCGACGTGGAACGTCTGGCGGAACTCGTTGCCGTCGCGCGCGGACCGGTTGTAGACCTCGGGTGCGATGTCGACGCGGGTGCCGACGCGCGCGACGGAATCGTCGGGCACGGGATCGTCGCCGAGGTTGTTCGTCCATGCGCTCTCCGTTGAGGAGTAGACGTTGAACGTCTCGCCGCGCCAGAAATCGGGGTGGTTGGCATCGACGGTGAACACAACCGCGTTCGACAGCCGCGGGCGAGAGGTCAAGCTGAGCTGATCGCCGGACAGCAACGACGACGTCGCGTCGGCGCGATCGCCGATGGTCGGCTGCATACCGGGCCACACGTGCCGCCCGAGCCGATTCGTCACTGTCGGCACGAGCGCCACCGCCGCGACCACGACGACGAGCGCGATCACCGCGCCGACGCGCGCGGTCTCGCGCAGCCGGTTGGGCAGCGGGGAACCACCGTCGAGCGCCGGCGCGAGCTCGGCGTCGGCCCGATCGACCAGGACGAGCGTGAGCATCGTTCCGGTCGCCCAGATGACGAGCAGCCAACTGCGATCGATTCCGGCGTAGGACGCGTGGCGAAGCGCGATCAGACCACCGAGTCCGAGGAGCACAACGGTGGCGCGGCGCGTCGGAATCGACGGCAGGGCCAACACACCGAGCACGGCCGCGACGACACCGGCCAGCGCGCCGACGATCCACGGCAGATGCGAACGTTCGGCTGCGATACCGCCGACCGACCCGAGCGCGATCGCGGCGGGGACCGCGACGACGCGGTACGCGGGCGCGACGCGCCGCTCGCGGGGCGCGGCCTCGACGATCGGGAACGCGTCGTCGCTCGGGGTCATGCCAGCACCTCTTCAACCGGCCAACCCTCGGGTGCGGCCGCGGGGAAACCGGGCCCGGCGCGCGCGAGCCGGCGTCCGAGATCACGCGCGTCGGAAACCATCTCGCCGACAGAGGTCCCGTCCTCGCACGTCCCGCACCACACGACACCACCCGCGGCGAGCGTCGCCGTGCCGATACCAGCGGCGCGGCTCGCAGCCGCCTCCGGTGCACTCCCGCGCAGGTCGACGACGAGCGCGACCCCCAACGCGGGCGGAGGTTCGTGCTCGCGCACGACGATCTCGCCGCGCCGCGCGCTCGTGGGCCAATGCACGAGGCGCGCCGGGTCACCCGGCGCGTAGGGGCGCACCGCGCGCACCGTGTCGCCGCCGCCGTGCATCACGAGGGGCGAGCCGACGGAGAACAGCTCGTCGGGGACGGGGTGCAGTATCGCGGCAGCGACGCTCGGGCGCGGTGCGACGACGATGGGCGCGGGCAGACGGACGCGGACCGTGCGGGTCCGGACGAAGACGCCGAGGGGCGCAGACGTGCGGAGCTGCAACCGCACCGATCGGAACTCTCCGCGCCGCACCGCGGTGTGCGGGAGATGCCCGTCGGTGGGCGCCGAGGTTCTCCGCCACGTACCCGCGGGATCGAGCTCGCGCACGTCGAGCCGTGCCGCGCGTCCCGAGATCTCGATCCGGAGCTACAGTGCATCGCCGACGGTCGCGTCGGTCGGCGCGACAACGGAGACCGACAAGCGAGCCAGCGAGACGATCGGCCACACGATGCCGACGCCGAACAGC
>JAODBI010000144.1 GCA_025463875.1 Actinomycetes bacterium | reverse complement strand
TGGACGCCGCGCTCGGCGCGCGCAACTTGACCGCGCAGTGGTGCATGGCGTCGCCGGCCGACTTCGCGCAGGTGAGCCGGCTGCGGCACGTGACGTCGATCCGGACGAGCGGCGACCACGGCTATCTGGTTGGGCCCGAAGTGCTGTGGGCCTGGTTCCTGCACAACAACGTGATGGCGCGGGCGCTCGGTCTGTGGCCGTACAAAGACGTGTTCCACGCCTCGCCGGAATCCGCGACGCGCGACGTCGAGGCGTTGCTCGGGGTCATGTCGGCCGGGCCGGTCGGTGTCGGCGACCGGATCGGTGTCGCCGACGTCGATCTCGTGCGGCGCACGTGTAGGGCCGACGGTGTGCTCGTGCGTCCCGACGTGCCGATCGCGGCGACCGATCGCGCCGCGTTCGACGCGCCGGTGTGGACGGGCGCGCCGCTCGTCGCGTCGGCCCATTCGCAGCACTCGGCGGGTCGGTGGGGTTACGTGCTCGCGTGCAACGTGGGGATGGACAAACAGGCGCTCGAGGCACACGTGGCGTTGCCCGACGTCGGTGACGATCGACCGGCGAGCGAATCGGTCGCGCTCTACGACTGGCGAACCGGGACCATCGGCGTGATTCCGGCGGATGGTGGATTCGACGTCGCGCTCGAACCCGCGGGCTGGGACTACCGGATCGCGGCCCCGGTCATCGCGAACGGTCTCGCGGTCATCGGGGATCCCGCGTTGTACGCGTGCGCCGGCGATACGCGCGTCGCCGATGTCGCGATCGACGAGCGGGGCGACGGCGTCGTCGTCACTGTGCTCGGCGGCGAGGAGGACCGAGGAGTACGTCTCGTCGGCTGGTCGCGCACACCCGTCGAGGCCCGCGCGTGGTCGCCTGCGAGCGGGACCGTCGGGGCCGCTCCGGAATACGATCCGACCTCGGGCCGCTGGGAGCTCTCGCTCGACACCAGTTCCGCGGGCTCGACCGGCTGGATGAAAGTGCGGATCCGTCCCCGGATCTGAAGGGCCGCCGCGCTTCACGCGTGTCGTCGGCATCGTTCGTGGCCGAATAGTGTCCGGGCCCTATGCGGGCGGGCTCGGTCGGGGACGATGTGCGCCGGATCGCCGACGGCGTGCGGCGGCGAGTGCGATATTCGGGAGTCCGCGCCGAGCCGGGCATCGTGTTGCGCGAGCTCGACGTCGACGGCGAACGCATGTTGCTCGCTGACGTCGAAGGTTCCGTGGCCGTCGAGGTCGTCGCGGGCGAGGTCGGGCAGGGTGCGTACGACTTCCGCGACATCGACATCGCGCCCGGTGACACGATCCTCGACATCGGTGCGCACATCGGCATCGTGTCGATCTATCTCGCCAAGCGTCATCCCGACGCGCGCATCCTCGCGTTCGAGGCCGTTCCGCGTGTGTTCGATCTCCTCGTTGCCAATGTGAAGCGGAACAAGGTGCGCAATGTGGTGCCGTTCAACGTCGCGGTGACGGGCGACGGTCGCGATCTCGATCTCGTGTCACACCCGCAGTCGAACACCGGCGGCGGGAGTGCGTACGCCGCCGATCACGCGCTCCCCGGGCACGACCGCGTCACCGTTCCGTCGGTCACGCTCGACCAGATCCTCGACCGGCACGACATCGGCCATTGCCCGCTCCTCAAGATCGACATCGAGGGCGCGGAATACGAGGTGCTGTACGAGGCGAAGCGGCTCCCGGTCATCGCGAACATCCGCGGCGAGTTCCACGAGAACGCATACCTGATGTCGAACGGCTACTCGATGGACGAGCTCCGCGACTACTGCGACGATCTCATCGGCGCGGGCCGGACCCGCTTCACGCGCTGCCACATGCCCGACGTGTGAGCCGCTCGAGATCGGCTACGCGTCGTGTTGGTGGATCAGCTCGGGCAGTCGCACCGCCGCGAGCGAGGTGAGGAGCGCGACCGCGGCCGACAGAGCGAAGGCAACCGTCAATGCGGACCCGAGCGTCCACCCGAGGCTCGCGCCCGCCGCGAGTATTGCGCCCGCGATTCCGGTGCCGAGCGCGACGCCGAGGGTGTCGCACAGTTGCAGCGCGGCCGTCGCGGCGCCTTCGGAACCCACGGCAGCTTCGTCGAGCACGACGAGCGAGAGCGGCGCATAGGAGATGCCCATCCCGAGGCCGGCGACGCCCCACGCGAGCACGGCGACCGCGCTGGGAACGACCGATTCCGCGACGGCGATCATCAGCGCGATCCCGCACGCGATGAGGAACAGCCCGACCCGCACGAACACCTGCGGTCCGAGTCGGCGCACCCGTCGTTCCTGCACCCAGGAGCCGGCGGTCCACGTGAGGGTCGCGGCGGTGAGCGCGATGCCGCCGAGCGCGATGCTCGAGTGACGCACCGACGTGACGGTGTACGACACGTAGGCGTCGGTCCCGAAGAACGCGAACGTCGCCAGACCGCGCAGCGCGACCGCAGCGGGAAGCCCGGGCGCGAGTCGCACCGTGCCGGTGGGAACGAGCCGGCTGAAGGCCCGGGCCCCGACGAAGCCCCCCGCGACGAGCAGAATCGGAGTGGCGATCGCGGAATGCGCCGACGCGCCGCTCAGTACGAGCGCCGCACCGGCGACGAGGGTCAGCGCCTCGAGCCGGCGATCGACCGGCTCCTCGCCACCGGGGGCGCCCAGGGCGAGCAGCGCGCGCGTCGTCATGATCGCGGCGAGTGCGACCAGTGGAAGCAGCCCGAGGAACACCCACCGCCAGCCGAAGGCCTCGGCGACCGCGCCGCTGATCGCGGGTCCGATCAATCCGGGCAGCACCCACGCGCTCGACAAGACTGCGAACATGCGAGGTTGCAGCGCCTTGGGATACGACCGACCGATGGCGACGTACGCGATCGCCGGAATGGCCCCCGCGCCGACACCCTGTACGGCTCGCGCCGCGACGAGCACGACCATGTTCGGCGCGAGCCCGCCCCCGAGTAACCCGAGTGCGAACAAGACGAGTCCGGCGACGAACGGCCGCGCCGGGCCCTTGCGGTCGGCCTCGTAACCCGCGGCGACCACGCCGAGCAGGTTGCCCAGGAAGAACGCACTGAACACCCACCCGATCAGGTTGATGTCCTTCAGATCGTCGTCGATCACTTTCAGGATGGTCGCGATCGCGAGGCCTTCGAAGCCGACGAGCGTGACGGTGAAGACGAGACCGGTCGTGAGCGCGCGCCGTCCGGGTGACCACACTCCGCCCGGGGTCGTCGTCGGTTCGCGCACGTCGCCCATCGTTCTAATCGCTGCCCGGACACTCGTTGGAAAGAGCGTCCTCGGTTCGGGCTACGACCAGGCCGACGGACTGGTTCCGGCGAGTGGCTGCGACGACGCGATTCGGCGCTTCCGGCTCATGTCAACTCACACTGGCGAAGCGGGTGCGCAAGTCGCGCGCGACGGGGGCCGCGAGCACCTCGCGGAGTTGCTCGAGCGGCATCGGTCGAGCCATGAGATAGCCCTGCACCGCGCCGAAACCGAGGGTGCGCAGCGCTTCGAATTGTCGGGTCGACTCGACACCCTCGGCGACCACATCGAGGTCGAGTCGGGCCGCCATCGCGACGATCGAATGCAGGATCGCGCGTCCCGATCGGCGCTCGAATTGCGCCGTCAACATGCTGTCGACCTTCAGCTCGTTCCACGGGAACTCGGCGAGGCTCTCGAAGGTCGAGAAGCCCGTCCCGAAGTCGTCGAGTGACCAACGGATCCCGTGCTCGGAGAGCCGCCGGAAGTGCGCGCGGAGGAGGTCGGAGTCCTCGAGTACCAGCGACTCCGTCACCTCGAGACACAGCCGCGCCGCCGGGAGTCGCGCCTCGCGCAGCGCGCCGAGAACGGTGTCCGCGAAGTCCGGGTCGCGCAGCTGCGCCACGGAGACGTTCACCGACATTCGCGGCCCGCGTGCGGGGTCCGGAGTCAGGCTCGCCGCGGCCCGGCACGCCTCGCGCAGGACGTGTCCGCCGAGCGGCGCGATGAGGCCGTGGCGTTCGGCGATGGGTACGAAGACCGATGGGGGAACGTCGCCGCGCGTCGGGTGATGCCAGCGGGCGAGCGCCTCGATACCGATCACCCGCAGCGATCGCGACAGGTATTGCGGCTGGTACGCGACCCGGAGATCGCGTCCGGCGATTGCGGCCGCGAGGTCGGACGACAGCTCGAGCTCGTCGCAGGCCGCGTCCTCCAGCTCGGCCGTGAACGTGAGCGCGGGAACGTGGTGCTCGAGCGCGGCGCGGGCGGACGCCTCGGCCTCGGTCAACAGCCGTTCCGCGTCGGCGCTCCGCACCGACACCCCGACCACGAACCCGGGCGCGAGGTGGCCGACGCCGGCCGGAACGCGCGCCGTCGCGTCGATCGCCATCCGCACCAGGTCCGGCGCGTCGGCCGGGGGCGCGCCGAGCTCGCACCTACCGGCGAGGACGAACGATGCCGAACCGAGCACTCCAACGAAGTCGAGATCGTGCAGCATGCGAGCCGAGTGCTGCAACCGCTCGCCGAGCTCGTCGGAGGTCGCGGTACCAGGCCGGCCGACGAGCGGCAGCTGGCGGAACTCGACGACGGCACACATCACTCCTGTGTCACTCGCGAACATCGATTCGATCGCGCCGACGATCTCGGCCCGCGGTGGGCGGTAGCCGCTCGTATGCATGCGCCGGTGCGTCGCGCATACCGTGGCGACGTGGATCCGCAGGTCGTTGACCCGGAACGGCTTGACCAGATACGCGAGCGCGCCGCGGGCGAGTGCCTCCTCAGCGATGTCGAGGTCGTCGCTCCCCGAGATCACCGTCGCCGCCGTATCGGGCCATCGGTAGCGCACCTGGTCGAGCAGGGCGAGGCCCGACTCGCCGCGCAGGGTCACGTCGATCAGGACCAGGTCGAACGCGGTCGCGTCGAGCAGGCGGGCTGCGGACTCGAGGTCGTGCGCGACCTCGCAGGTGGCCATACGCTCGAGAGTCCAGCACGCGACCCGACAGAGATCGGGGTCGTCGTCGACGACGAGGATCCGCAGGCCGGTCATGCGGTCGACTCCGCGACGGGCCGTTCCGCCGGCTCCGAACCCTCGGCGAGTGTGGCGCGCAGGGCGGCGAAGAGCTGGATGTTCGTGAACGGCTTGCGCACGAGCCGGACGGCGTTCGGAAGATCCGCATCGTCGTCGTCGCCGGCACGGGGCGCGTAGCCCGACATCGCAAGGATCCGCAGCTCCGGGTGACTCTCGCGGAGGCGAGCGATGAGCGCGCGGCCCGACATGGCCGGCATCACCATGTCGGTGAGGACGAGGTCGAACGACCACCGTTCGACCGCGTGCAGGGCTTCCACTCCCGTCGGCGCGGGCGTCACGTCGAAGCCTCGCCGCTCGAGCGTCCGGGTCAGCGCCGCGCGCACGGCGCCCTCGTCCTCCACCAACAGGATCCGGACGCCCGATCCGTCGATGTCGTCGTCGGGCACCTCGGAGACGCGCCCGGCCGGCGCGTCGGCGGAGCACGGGAACGCGATCTCGAACGTGGTGCCCTGCGCCGGTTCGGAGAAGACGCGGATCTCGGCGCCGACCGAGTCGGCGATGGTCCGTACCGTCGCCAACCCGAGGCCGGTGCCCTTTCCCGGATCCTTCGTGGTCACGAAGGGGTCGAAGATGCGGTCGCGTACCTCCGGATCGATGCCGGTACCGGTGTCGGTCACGCTCAGGATCACGCGGCGGTCGGAACCAGCGTCCGTCCCCGCGTGTGGCTCACCGGTGTCGGGCTCGTTCCGCACGGCGATCCACAACACGCCGCCCTCCGGCATCGCGTCGCGCGCGTTGAGCGCCAGGTTGACGATCACCTGCTCGAGGTGCGTCGGGTCGGCGAAGACCCGGCATGCTTCCGGCGGAGTCGTCAGCTGGAGCTGGACGTCGGCGCTGAGCGTCCGGCGGAGCAGCGACTCGATCCCGACGACCACCTCCGCGAGATCGACCGATTTCGGTTCCGTCCGGTCGCGGTGGGCGAACGTCAGGAGCTGACGGGTGAGCGCGGCGCCGCGTTGCGCGGCGCGTTCGATCTCCTGTCGGTACTCCTCGGGCCGGCCGTCGGGAACCTCGCCTGACAACAGCTCCGCCGACGCCTGGATGGCGGCCAGGAGATTGTTGAAGTCGTGCGCGACGCCACCGGCGAGCCGACCCACGGACTCCAGGCGCTGCGACCGCCGCAACGCCTCCTGCAACTCCGCCTCGCGCAGTTGGTTGTCCCACTCTTCGGTGACATCGCTGACGAGGCCGAGCAACGTGCGCGGCGCGTCGGCGGGCGCGCGCAGCAGCGAGAACCGTAGCCGGACGAAGCGGTCGCGACCCTCGGCGTCGCGCATACGCAACGTGGTCTCGAGGATCTGATCGCCGCCCAGCTCGCGCAACCGGTCGAACTGGGTCCGGGCGTCGGCGCGGTCGTCGGGATGCACGAGGTGGAGCAAGCCGTCGGGTGCGTCCAACGCGCCGACGCGATGTCCGAGGAGTACCTCCCGGTTGAGGATCTCGCAGTTCCCTTCCTCGACGTGCAACAGCGCGATCGCATCGGGCGAATCCCGGAGCATCGCCTCGAATCGCGCCTGCGCGGCCCGGAGCTCGGCCTCGATCCGGCGCTGCTCGGCGACCGCGGCGTCGAGGGCGCGGTTCTGGGTCTGCAGCAGATCGACCGCGAAGTTGCGGCGGACGACCGACCGCGCGATCAACGCCGCGACGAGGCTCAGCAGCAGTCCGGCGACGAGGGTCACCGTCGGCAACCCGGTCCACCCGAACGAGGATCCGGCGCCGGCGCGGGCGACGAACAACTCGAGCTCCTGGCCGCCGAGCACGACACCGTCGTTCCACCGTGCGAGTCCGGCCGTCGTGCCGACGTTGCCCAGCACGATGTCGCCGGACGCGGTCGGGGGCGCGTTCGGTGCGGAACGGGAGACGAGCGCGAACGACGTCCCGGGGCTCGCGCCGGAGGGAAGGGCGATCTGGAGGAAGATCGCTTGCCGGCCCGACGTGAGCCCCGACGCGAGCCCGAGGTCGTATTCGGAGCTCGTGTGGCGGTGCGCGACGAGGGTGGCGCTCCGATCGGCCCCGAGCGACGCCAGGAGGTTGCCCGCGAGCAGTGACGTGTCGCCGACCGAACTCACGATTCGGTCTCGGCCGGCGACGCGCTCGACGAGCGCGATGCCCGCGAGGCTCGCGCTCGCTTCGACGTCGGGTCCGAGCACGCGCACGAACCGGCGCGGGTCACCACCGGTCGCGGCCACGACGCCCGCGGCCGTCGCCAGCACCTGGTCGGCCGACGACGAGAGCTGTTGTACCGCGAGCAGCGCCGCGTTCGCGGGCCGCTCGACGCGCTGGCGGTTCAGGCGCGTCACCACATCGCGAGCGACCGCGAACGAGCCGACGGTGAGGACGAGGCCGATCGCCGCGACCGTGACACACGCGCGGACGACGCGCCGGCGCACGAGCCGCGTCGTCACGGCGCCTCGTGCGTCGGCTCGGAGTCACCGGGGAGTCGTCGGTGCCACCACCACAGGAACGCGCTCGCGGCTGCGACGAGCACGAGCAGGACGAGCCACAGCAGCCAGACTGAATTGCTGCCGTCGTTTCTCGAGGCGCGGGCGAGCGACGGATCGGCGAGCCCGGCCGCGCTCGCGGTCTCCGCGAGGTTCGGGCGCGACGCGGCGATCGCTCCGGGAGATCCACTGTTCTTCGGGGCGTGACCCGCGGTGCCTCCCGGACTCGCACCGGAGCCGCTGCTCCCGGGCGCTCCGCCGGTTCCCGCCGGGCCCGGGGATACGGTCGTCGGGCCCGGACCGGGCCGACCGCCGCGGTTGTCGCCCGGCGTGGAACCGCCGGTCGACGGACTGGGCGGGGTGTCGGTCGACACGGTCGTCGGGGTCGGGCCGGGGACCGTCGCGGGCGTCGCGGGCGCGGTGGTGGGTGTCGACGGCCCAGTGGTCGGCGTCGGGACGCCGACCGGTGGCGGCGCGCTCGTCACCGTGAAGGTCTTCGGCGCGTACGTCGCGGTCAGCGAGAGGAACCCGTCGGTGAAGCAGGTGGCGACGACGAGACCCGGCAGCGCCGGCGCGGTGGCGGGCACCGTGACCGAGCCGCTCCACGACCCGTTCGCGGCGACGGGGATGTTGGTCGACGGCGAAAGCGCGCTCGACGTGATCTTGACGTAGTCCGAGGCCGGCGACACCGCGATGCCGGGCGCGCAACCGCTTCCGCTGAGGTGCACAACGGTTCCGGGCGGCCCCGCGGTCGGCGACATCGCGAACGGGTCCAGGAGCGCGCCCGCTTGACGGATGCCCGCGAGCGACGGAACGAGGAGGATCGATACGACGACAAGCGCGCGCGCCGACTTCGCCGCCCCGGGCGACGGGTTCCGAATCCGAGCCGGACACGTAGCGCCGATCACGCAACCTCCTCGAGCTGCCGCGGACGCGGGTGACTCGAGGAATCGGCGTTTCGACGCCGGAGACTGAGTGATTGTGAAATCGGATCTCGTGCGTTTGCCGGCCGGCGCGACGGGGTAACACGGCTCGCCGGGCAGGGCGTCCGGCCGCCGTGCGCCCCGCCGGTCGGGGCGCTCCTCGGCAACTTTTCGACGCCGCTCACGTATCTCCCGCGCCGCGCCGATGACCAGACCGTACGGCCGTCGGACCGAATCGGACGCACGCATGCAGCTCGGAGAAGCTCGGATCGCAACCCGGCCTACGGCCGGCGGCGCCGATCCTCAGAACGCGCGTGTCCTGGTCGTCGACGACGACACAGTCGTGCGGCGACTCGTGCGCGACGGCCTCGAGCGCGAGGGCTTCGACGTGACGGAGGCCGGCGACGGAACGGCCGCGCTGGAGGCCGTCGAGAACCGCCGACCCGACCTCGTCATCCTCGACGTGAACCTCCCCGTTGTCGGCGGCTTCGACATCCTGCAGCGACTTCGAGAAGGTTCGACCATGCCCGTCATCTTGTTGAGCGGACGCGGTGCCGAGATCGACCGCGTGCTCGGGCTCGAGCTCGGCGCGGACGACTATGTCGTGAAACCGTTCTCGCCGCGCGAGCTCGCGTCGCGTGTACGTGCCGTGCTTCGCCGGGCGACGGAGGATCGGCGCCCGCGCCTCGACTTCGGCGAGCTCACCTTCGACGTCGCGCGGCGCGAGGTCTACAAGCGGGGCGAGCCGGTCGAGCTCCGCGCCAAGGAGTTCGACCTGCTGGTCTTTCTCGCCGCCGCGCCGCGCCGGGTGTTTTCGCGCGCGGAGTTGCTCGAGCAGGTGTGGCAGTCGATGCCGGGCTGGCAAGACCTCGCCACCGTGACCGAACACGTGCGTCGCGTCCGGCACAAGCTCGAAGACGATCATGAGCACCCGAGGTGGATTCGTACGGTGCGGGGGGCTGGGTACGTGTTCGAACCCTGAGTTCGCCGCGGGATGCAGTAGGTAGGAACCTCCTTCGGGGGAGAAACAGGTTCGTATCCACCCGCCGGGCCGATCGGCCTCGAGCTGGGCGTGGGCATGCTGGTTGTAGCGGCGACTCCAGGCATCGAACTCCTCCTCGGGTGCTCGACAACGGGTATCGGCGCGCCGCGAATTGCGGTGTAACAACGCACGCACAACTCCCGTCAACGGCTTCCCGACGAAGTTGGACGCCCGTTGCTGAGCGTCACGGCGCGCCGGCGTCGATGAGTACCTCCACAGCAGTCGGGCTCCGGAGCCGGAGTCCCGGCATCGGCCCGTACCGGTGGGAGTGAGATCGATGACGTACGCAGAGCAGTCCGTGGCACCCGAGCTCCTCGAGCGCGACTACGACGGGAGCACGCGCTCCCTCGCGGAGTCGGCTCGCGAGGACGCGCGCGTCCTCATCGTCGACGACGATCCCGATGCACTGCGCATCATGGGTCGCGTTCTCGAAAGGGGAGGGTTCTGGCGCGTCGAGAGCGCGACCGGCGGACGCCAGGCGCTCGCGACGATGCGCACCTACGAGCCCGACGTCCTCGTGGTGGATGTGAACATGCCGGAGGTCGACGGACTCTCGATGCTGCGCGCGCTGGCGGCCGAGACCCGTCCCCGAAACGTGACGAGCGTGCTCGCCATCTCCGGCGACGCCACGCCCGAGGTACGTCGTTCGATGTTGCTGCACGGCGCGGACGACTTCATCGTGCGACCCTGCTCGAATGAGTGCCTCGTTGCCCGCGTCCGCGAGCTCGCGCTCCACGCGCAATCGCTCAATCGGGCGCTGAGCCGGCTGAGCCTGCTCGACGGGCTCGTGCGCGTCCCGCTCGACCGGAGGCGCGACTGCGAACCGGCTCGGATGCGTGCGCACCAGATCGCGACGGGGTC
Organism: Actinomycetes bacterium; assembly: GCA_025463875.1. Taxonomy (GTDB): domain Bacteria; phylum Actinomycetota; class Acidimicrobiia; order IMCC26256; family PALSA-610; genus PALSA-610. The sequence continues at coordinate 21,226 of JAODBI010000144.1, read as the reverse complement.
CCTCGATTCCCCCTTTGTCGGGGGACCTCGTCGTGGGCGAGTTCGCTAGTGCCGGCCTCCGTCACGCTCGAGCACGGCGCCCGGCTGCGGCCCCCGTCGTCGTCGGGTCCGTTGCCCGCGCTCCGGCTCGGCGCGGGCTCGGTCGTGCGCGTCGACGATGCGACCGCGTCCAAGACCTGGCGCGCGCGTATCAGCTACGTCAACGGCGAGATCTTCGGTCTCCGGGGTTCGGCCGATGTCGATCAACTGTTCGCCGCGCGCGACATGGTCACCTTGCACATCCGCTATTTCGCGGAGCACCTGCGGCGCACGAGCTCGTCGTAGTCGCGCGCTGATACCTTCGGCGCACGGTCGAACCACTCGGGGTCGAACAACACGCGCGCCGAGCCGCGCTCGGCGGAATCATCGGCCCGCTGGTGTTCGTCGCGTCGTGGGCCCTGCTCGGCGCGGTGAAGGCGCGGTACTCGCCGATTCACGATCCGATCAGCGACCTCGCCGCGGTGCACGCGTCGACGCGCGTGTACATGACCGCGGCCTTCGTGGTGTTCGCGATCGGCTTGACGTTCTACGCGCGGGCACTGCGCTCGACCCTCGACGGTCCGGCGTGGATCGCGGCCCTGACCACGGGCGTCGCGACACTGGGTGTCGCCGCGTTCCCGCTCGACCATTCGTCGACGATCGATTCCGTACACGGCATCTTCGCCGGCGTCGGCTACGCCACCCTGGCCGCCACCGCGTTGCTCAGCGCGCGGCCCCTGCTGCGGCTCGGTCGAACCGCGTGGGCGGCCGCCGCCGCGATCGCGGGAGGAGTGAGCGCGATCGCACTCGCACTGACACTCGGCGGCTCGTTCCACGGTCTCTTGCAGCGGTCCGGCCTCACTGCGGGTGACATCTGGGTCGTCACCAGTGCAGTCGCAATCCGCCGCAGGAGCTGGGATGAAACGCGGGAACTACGCGCGGGTCCGGTTTCTGGTTAAGTGTGGGCGCTGGCGACCAGGGGCGCGCATGACAACGTCTTTCGAACGCAGACCCGGCTTCTTGGTGCACCACTCGACTCCTGCCAAGTCGGGGCCGCCGAACGATCCGCCGAAGCCGCCGACCGGCCGCAAACCCGCGCCGCGCTGGATGCACACGCTCTGGATCGTCGGACTCGTGCTCACGTTGCTGTTGCTGTTCGCACCGAGTGCCAAGCCGAACACCACCTCGCTCCTCTACTCCGACTGGAAGGCGAAGATCGTCGCGAATCAGGTCGACACCGCGGTGATCGACCAGTCCGGCAAGGTCACGGGTCAGCTGCTCGACAAGAACAAGACGCACTACCAGTCGCGCATCCCCACCGTGTTGACCGACAATTCCCTGGCGGGCGACCTGATCGCGCACCACGTGAAGACAAGTGGTACGGCGAGCTCGACGAGTCTCCTCAGCGTCCTCGTCGGCCTGTTGCCGCTGCTCCTGCTCGTCGGCGTGTTCTTCTTCATCAGCCGGCGCGCGAGCCGCCAGATCGCGGGCGGCATCGGCGGAATCGGCGCCTCGAAGGCCAAGGTCTACGACCAGGAACGCCCCACGACGCGGTTCGCCGACGTCGCGGGCTACGACGGCGCCAAGCGGGAGATCAGCGAGGTCGTCGACTTCTTGAAGCATGCCGACCGCTACGCGCGCGCGGGCGCGGTCGCACCCCGGGGTGTGCTCATGGTCGGTCCGCCCGGAACCGGCAAGACTCTCTTGGCCCGTGCCGTCGCGGGCGAGGCCGAGGTTCCCTTCTTCGCGCTCACGGGGTCGAGCTTCGTGGAGCTGTTCGTCGGCGTCGGCGCGGCGCGCGTGCGTGACCTGTTCACGGCGGCGCGCAAGGCGGCGCCCGCGATCGTCTTCATCGACGAGATCGACGCGATCGGCCAGCGCCGCGGGCAGGGATTCGTCTCGAACGACGAACGTGAGCAGACCCTCAATCAGCTCCTCGCGGAGATGGACGGGTTCGACCCGACTGCGGGCGTCGTCGTGCTCGCGGCGACGAACCGACCGGAGACGCTCGATCCCGCGCTGTTGCGCCCGGGTCGGTTCGACCGCCAGGTGGAGATCCCGCTCCCGAACCTGCGGGAACGGGCCGCGATCCTCGCCGTGCACTCGAAGGGGAAGCACCTCGCCGACGACGTCGACCTCGACGCCGTCGCCCGGGCCACGCCCGGCTTCTCGGGCGCCGATCTCGCGAATCTGCTCAACGAGGCCGCCATCGTCGCGGTGCGCGCCGACCGCGACGTCGTCACTGCCGCCGACTTCTCCGAGGCGCGCGATCGCATTCTCCTCGGGCGGCGCGAGGCGACCAACGCGCTGATGCCCGGCGAGAAGCACGCGGTGGCGGTGCACGAGTCGGGGCACGCGCTCGTCGCCGCGCTGTCGCCCGAAGCCGATCCCGTGTCGAAGATCACGATCCTGCCGGCGGGACAGGCGCTGGGCGTGACCGAGCAGCTTCCGTCCGACGAGCGCCACCTCTACAGCGAGAGCTACCTGAAGACGTCGCTCGCGGTCCGCCTCGGGGGGCGCGCGTGCGAATTACTCGTACTGGGTCAGGCTTCGTCCGGCGCGGCGAGCGATCTCGCGGGCGCGACCGACCTCGCGACACGCATGGTGCGCGAGTTCGGGATGAGCGCGCGCCTGGGCCCGGTCGGTTTCGCGAGCGGCTCGCCGATGTATCTGGGCACGGAGCAGGTCCGCAGCCGCGACTACGCGGAGGCGACGCAGCAGGTCATCGACGAAGAGGTCTCGGCGCTGCTGAAGGAGGCCGAGCAGCGCGCGCTCTCGCTCCTCGCGGATCATCGCGACGCGATCGATCGGCTGGTCGAAGACCTGGTCGCGCACGAGACCGTCGACGGAGACGCCGTCGCCGCGGCCCTGGCGGGCAGTACCGGTGCGACCGAACCCGCCGAGAGCGGCGGCCCCCTCCGCGCACCGCAATTGCAGGCCCGTTCCACCCCACCCACCCCGTAATTCCTCCCAACAGTCGGGAGGAATTCGGGTCCCCTGTACCCGTTTTCGTCCTCTCGCGGGTACGTAGGATCGGCGGGTGCCCGTCGCTTCCCGGACGTTGCGGTGTCCGGAGCCGATCGACGTGGCGCTCACGTTCGGCGGGTTGACGCGCGGTCGCTTCGACCCGGCGAGTCACCTCGACGGTGACACCTTCTGGCACGCGATGAACTCGCCCGCGGGACCGGTGACGTTCCGCGTGCGCGCACGACGCGCGGAAGCGACGGTGACCGTCGACGCCTGGGGACCGGGACGATCGTGGGTCGTCGAACATGCGCCCGGCATCTCGGGCGTCGCCGACACGGGGCACGACTTTCGTCCGACGCACGCGCTCGTCGCCGCGCTGCACCGGCGGGTGCGCGGGATGCGACTCGTTCGGATCGGGTGTGTCCTCGACGTCGCGGTCCCGACGATCATCGAGCAGCGCGTCACGTCGCTCGAAGCCGGGCGGTCGTGGCGGGCGATGGTGCGGCGGCACGGAACGGTCGCGCCCGGCACCGAGCACACGCCCGCGCTCGTGGTGCCGCCGGCGGCGACCGTGTTGGCGCGCCTTCCCGATTGGGAGTGGCGACATCTCGGAGTCGAAGGCCGCCGCTCGGAGACGGTGCGCCGAATCGCGGGTGATTGCGACCGGATCGATCGGGCGGCCGCAGTCGATGCCGTCACCCTCGATCACCGGCTGCGCGCCGTCGACGGAGTCGGACCATGGACCGCGGCGCACGTCACCCATCTCGTCTCCGGCGACGCCGATGCGGTCCCGGTCGGCGACTGGCACCTGCCGAGTCACGTGGCCTTCGCCCTCGCGCGCGAAGCCCGGGCCGACGACGCCCGCATGCTGGAGCTGCTCGAGCCGTTCCGTCCGCACCGGGCCCGGGTCTGGCGCCTCATCGTCGCCGGAACGCATGGTCCGCCGCGCCGCGCGCCGCGGGCGCGCATCCACGACCTCATGCGGGCCGAGATGCGCCGACCGCACTCCGGGCGCCGCCCGCGGCCTCGGTAGCGGGAGGCGGTGCCGCAAGACGGTCGCGTCCCGGTCGGCGTGCCGTGGTTCCGGTCTACCGTTGCATGTGCGAGAGCGGGCGGTCGCCTCCGAGACGACCGCCGGCAACGACGACTGGAAGGCTTCGAAGCGATGACGATCCATGCGGCGAACCGGAAGCTCGAGGTGAGGCCCGTGACCAGCGTCATCGGCGCGGAGGTCGACGGCATCGATCTCCGTCAACCGTTGGGCGCCGATGCGGTTGCCGAGATCGGCGACGCCCTTCTCCGCTGGAAGGTGTTGTTCTTCCGCAACCAGCCCATCTCCTACGACCAGCAGATGGACTTCGCCCGCAACTTCGGCGAGCTCACGCCCGCGCACCCGATCGAGCCCGGTCTGGCCGACAAGCCCGAGATCTACGTCGTCGATTCGCGCGAGGAGAAGAAGCTCTTCGGTCACGGTCAGGAGCGACCGCGCTTCGCGCCTCCTCGTCTCACGCAGACGGGCTGGCACACCGACATCACGTTCGTCGCGAACCCCGCGCTCGCATCCGTCCTGCGGGGCGCGGTCGTGCCGCCGTACGGCGGTGACACCCTCTGGACGAACCTCGTTGCGGCGTACCAAGAGCTCTCGGAGCCGATCCGCGAGCTCGTCGATCATCTGCAGGCGGTGCACCGCTGGCACGGCTTCACGGGCGAGACGCGGGAGGGATACGACCGGAACCAACCGCCGCCGTCGGCTGTGCATCCGGTGGTGCGCGTGCATCCCGTCACGGGGGAGCGCGCGCTGTTCGTGAACCCTTCGTTCACGCGCTACCTCGTCGGGGTCACCGACCGCGAGAACCGCTATCTCCTCGACCTCCTGTTCGACCAGATCGCCCGGCCCGAGTTCACCGTGCGGTTCCGGTGGGAGACCGACAGCCTCGCCTTCTGGGACAACCGGGCCACCGCGCACCTCGGGCCCGTCGACCTGGCGTCGAGCGACTTCGACCGCCGGGTCGAGCGGGTGACGCTCGCGGGCGACATTCCGGTGGGTCCCGACGGGTTCCGCTCGGTGCAGCTCCGGGGCGAGCTCTTCAGCTGACGCTCTGGTAACGAAACCGTCACCGGCCGCCGTCGGCCCGTTCACGTCCGGTGACTTGACGTCACCGCCCGAAGTACTCTAGTTTGTCAATCGAAATAGTAGAGTTCTCCGGGAGCAGTCGATTGAACAGGGAAGTGCGAGGCCGGCCGACGGTCGAGCCGATCGAACCGATCGTGGTGATCGGCGCCGGGGCATCGGGACTCCTGACGGCGCGGGCGCTGCTCCGCGCGGGCGACCCGTCGGTCGTGCTGATCGAGCGCGATGCTTCGTGGAGCACCGGACCCGCGTATGCGACCCGGGACGCGCAGCATCTGCTCAATGTGCCGGCCGGAAAGCTCGGCGTCGACCACGACCGGCCGTTCGACTTCGTCGATTGGGCGTCGCGGCGGATGCCGGACGTGACGCCGTGCGCGTTCCTTCCACGCTCGCACTACGGCACGTACCTGCGCGACTTGCTCGACACCACCGCGCGCACGGCACATCTCTCCCGTCGTTCACATCTCGCGCGCGTCACCGGCACCGCAACCCGGGTCGATCCCGGTTCGAGTCGCACATTCGACCGCCCCGCCGCCCGGGTTCACCTCGGCGACGGAAGATCGATCGACGCGGCTCACGTCGTCCTCGCCCTCGGGAACCCCCGGCCGCGACCACTTGCCGGCGACACCGAGCACGTCATCGACGATCCGTGGTCGCCGTGTGCCGTCGATGCTGTCGCCCCCGAGGACGCCGTCGTCATCGTCGGGACCGGCCTCACCGCGATCGACGTCGCGTTGACGCTCGCGGCGCGCGGGCACCGCGGCCCGCTGCAGATGGTGTCGCGCCGCGGACTGCTGCCGCGCCCGCACGACCTCCGTGCGACGTCGGCGGTCGCAGTCGAGGTTCCGCCGCGCGCCGACGCGCTGACCGCGCGGTCGGCAATGCGCTGGCTGCGGGGCGCGATCGCCGACGCGGGCGGCGACTGGCGCGCGGTCTTCGACGCGGTACGGCCGCACACGAACGAGATGTGGAGCCGACTCTCCGAGCCGGAGCGGGCTCGCCTCCTCCGGCACGCCGGTCGGTACTGGGAGGTCCACCGGCACCGCATCGCACCCGAGGTGGCCGAGCGTGCCGGGGAGCTCGTCGCGACCGGCCGGCTCCGACTCCGCACCGGTGGGGTCGAGCGCATCGAACGTCGATCGCGTTCGGCGAGCCGCGTGGTGGTGCGCGCACCACACGGCGACCGCCCGGTGATCGACGCGCACTGGGTCGTCAACTGCACCGGGCCCGACTTCGATCTCCGGCGTTCGGGCGGGGCGCTCGTGCGCGGCCTCCTCGGTGAGGGCCTCGCCCGGCCCGGTTTCCTCGGCCTCGGTTTCGATGTCGCGCCCGACGGGTCGCTCGTCGACGCCTCGGGTGGCATGGTCGCATCGATGTCGGTCGTCGGACCGATGCGACGCGGCTCGGAATGGGAGACGACGGCGATTCCCGAGCTCCGCGCACAGGCGGAACAGGTCACGGCGCGCATCACGTCGGCGCGACCGGCACCGACGCTCCATCGCGGCGCCCACCGACGCGGCGCGCGGATGTCCCTCCGGCGCGCGCCCATCGGTGGCATCTCGGCACGGATCGATTGACGGACATGCTCACCGACGTGCTCACCGACGCGGTCGACGGCCGCGCGATCCGCGCCCTGAGCCTCGCGTCGGAGCTGCTCTGCGACCGCGGCGCGCTGCTCGTCCGGGCGCGCACGCTGACGTTCGTCCCCGGGGAGCGCGCCTGGACTCGCGTGCTCGATACTCCCGACGCCGACGCGTGGCTCATCGCGTGGGATGGGTCGAGTCGGGTGGGCGCGCACGACCACGGCGGCTCGCACGGTGCCGTGCACGTATTGCAGGGAACGTTGACCGAGTCGTACCGCCCGAACCCGAAGGAGGCCACCGAACGGGTCCGGCACATCACGCGGGGAACGACGCTCACCATCCCCGAGGACCACGTACACGATGTCGCGAACCTCGGCCGGCGGCGCGCGCTCAGCCTGCACGTGTACTCGCCCCGGCTCACCTCGATGACGTTCTATCCGCCCGTCCCGGGTTGACGACTACCCGGCCTTCAATCCCGCGGCCTTCGATCCCGCGGTCTTCAATCCGGCCGCGACCGGAAGGCTCACGCCGATCGTGTCGAACGTGATGCTCCCGCCGAGCCGCGGCTCCGCGTAGGCGGTTGTCGTCGCGACCAATTGCAAGGTGACGTGCGCGCCCGCACGCGCGGTGAACGCGATGTCCTCGAGCGGCACCGAGGTCTGGTGGGGCTTCCCGTCGAGCGTCACGTCGATGGGCGTGATCTGGTTGCCGAGCACGAGGCCCGTCGCGTCGTCGACCAGCTGGGCGAAGACGCGGGTCGGGCGCACGCCGGCCGGTGTGGTGCCCGTGTACGCGAGGTGCAACTGCGGCGCTCCCACCAGCACCGCCGGCGTCGCGAAGTCGACCTGCACGTCGACCGCGTTGGTCGCCTTCGCCGGAGTGATCCCGGCCGCGACACCGGCGAGGGGATCCTTGATACCGGTCGCAGGATGCGCGGGTCCGGAGCCTCCCTCGGCGAGGTAACGCAGCGTGCCGGTCCCGGTTGCGGTGACCGGCGTCCCGGTCGGCACCGGGTAGTCGTCGGCCGTGTATCGGGTGCCGTTCTGATCCACCATGTCGAAACGCGGACCGGTGTTCACCGAGGTGTCCTTCTTCACGTAGCGCTGCAGCCACTCCATCACGGCGTTGCCGACACGCTTCCCGTCGTCGGTGTTCGTGAGGCACACGCCGTGCCCACCGCAGAACCAGACCATCGCGGTCGGGACGCCGCGCTTGCGCAGGACTCCGTAGTTGGTGATGCCCTCGTCGAGGGTGAAGAGATTGTCGACGGTGCCCTGCACGATCAACGTCGGAACGTTGATGCGCCCGACGAGGTCGCCGGGACCGCGACCCGCGAACCACGCGCGGTCGTCGGCGCCCAGGATCTCGGTGGTGATGCTCACTTGATACGCGTGTGGGATGTGCGGATCGACGGAACGCCCCTTCGTGACCGCGGTGAGGAGCCCGGACCAACCGTTCTTCGGCGTCTGGGCCTTGTAGAGACTCGTCGTCAACGAATGCCACGCGATCATCGGCGTGATGGCGTCGACCCGGCAATCGATCGCGGCCGCGATGAGCTGAATGCCGCCGCCGTACGAGCCGCCGGCCATGCCGACGCGCGGATCGCGGGGCCCGTCGAGGAGCACGCCCGGCTGCGTCGTTAGCCAGTCGAGCATCTTCTCGACGTCGCGCCCTTCGAAATCGGCGCTGTCGGTCTCGACCGTTCCCGTCGACTGGCCGAAGCCGCGCGGGTCCCACGTCAAGACGTTGTAGCCCGCCTTCTGCAGCTCGCCGATCCCGAGTGATCCGAACAGCCCGACGCCCGACGTGTTCGTGTCGCCCGCCTGGCCCCAGCCCGGTCCCATCAGCACGCTCGGCGCCGGGTGCGCGGCGCTCGCCCCGAGCGCGCGGAACCAGTGCATGCGGATCCTGGTCCCGTCGAACGAGCTGAGGGTCCAGTCGCTCGCGATGCCACCCACCTTCGTCGCCGCGACCGGTCCGCCCGCGTCCGGCGGTACGCAGCGCGCGGTGGCGGCCGTGGTCGGAGTCGGCGCGCCGGTCGAGGACGACGCGGCCGGCGCCGACTTCGAAGCGGACGACGAGCACGCCGCGAGTACACCCACGAGCAGAGCGATTCCGGTCAGGCGGAGCCTGCGTCCCAACGTGGTTCCCCCAGCTCGGCGACAGTTGAATGTAGCCACGCATCCGTTCGGGGCTTGGCCGGCGCCCGTTATCTTCGGTGGAGGATGCCGGAGATCGAGCGAACCGCGGAATCCGTCGCGAACACCGTGCGCGTCCGGGCGCCGCGGTCCACAGCCGCCGACCTCGCTCCGAGGCTGCCCGATCCCGACAGCTGCGCCGAGATGGACGATCTCGTCGTGCGCGCCGGGACTGTCGCCCGGCTCTCCGACGGCGGCGAGGCGGCGTGCTCGGCGCACCTCGTCTGCGACGACTGCGGCGTGGTCGGTGAAGAGCACCGAGCCGGATGCGCGGGCGGTCGCGGCGCGGCCGATTCCTAGGCAGGCGCGCGCGGGCTGCGCTCGCGTTGCGAGTGGATCAACCCGACTTCGCTCGTGAGGACGAACGCGATCGTCGCCGCGATCAGCGTGGTCGGGAGGAGGCGCAGGCCACCCATCTCGGTGACGATCAGCGTCGATCCGAGCATCGTCTTGGTGACGCCGACGTTGGCCGCGACCATGAGCGCGGCGCAGATCACGCCTACCGGTGCAGCCGCGAACGCGTGATGGGTCAGCTGGCCGACCGTCGCGCCGACGAAGAACAGCGGGATGATGAATCCTCCCGGCCAGCCCGAGGAGACGGTGAGCGACGTGCCCACGAGCTTGACCACGAGGGCGAGCGCGAGCACGCCGACGCCGAGACGCGTGGCGAGCACGTGGCCGGTCTGTACTTCGCCGAAGGTGAGCGCGTACGGCGAGCACAGCGCGAGCGACGCGAGACCGAGGCCGCCGACGATGGGGCGCGTCGGGGCGGGAACGAAGCGGAAGAGCCATCGCAGGCCGAGCGTGAGGTACGTGAACACGACCGCGATGAGCGCGCCCACGAGACCGGCGGCGGCCGCCCAGAGCAGGTCGACAGCATGCAGGCGGGTGACCCCGGGAATCCGCCACGCGGGTACGAGATCGGCGCCGGTGATCGCCACGTAGCACACGAAGCCCATCAGCGAACCGACGATCGCGGGGAGCAGCGCTTCGGTGTACTGCATCCCGCGTCGGTGGAGGATCTCCAGCGCGAAGATCGCCGAGCCGAGCGGCGCGCCGAACAGCACCGTGAACGCGGCGGCCATGCCGGCGATGGTGACGCAGCGTCCGTCGTCGACGGTGAGCCGGCGCTTGTTCGCGAACCAACCCGCGAGCGTGCCGCAGGTCGTGACCAGCGGTGCCTCCGGTCCCGCGGCGCCGCCCGCCGCGATCGTGAGCACCGACATCGGGACGAGCGATCGCAACGTGTGCACGTCGCTCGCCGCACCCGAGACGTGGATGTTGTCGACGAGCAGTTCGACGTCGCCGGGACTGCCGAGCAGGCGCGCGATCACGACCACCGCGACGCCCGTCGCACCCAGCACGACGAACTCCGCGGCGCTGCTGACGGAGTCGGGCCACAGCGCGTGCTGCATGAGATGGATCGCGAGGAGGTACAGCGCGCCGATCGCGCCGCCGGCGAGTCCGACGACCACGGTCGCGCCGAGGAGCGCGGGCGACATGCCCAAGATCCCTCGGTCGAAGTACCGCCGGATGGCGCGGCCCGAAAACATATCGTAGTACGATATCAGCGTGTCCCGCCGGTCTCCGACGAGCGATCGAACGCACGACGATCCCGCGCCCGATGACGACGACTACCGACGTCTGCTCGAGCTGCGCACCGGTCTGCGCCAGTTCCTGCACTGGAGTGAGCAGCAGGCGACGGCGGTCGGCATCACGCCCGCGCAGCACCAGCTCCTTCTCGCGATTCGCGGCCAGGTGGGCGGCCCCGCGCCGACGATCGGCGACGTCGCCGAGTCGTTGCTGCTGCGGCACCACAGCGTCGTCGGCCTCGTCGATCGGGCGGTCGAGGCCGGATTGGTCGTTCGTCAGGTCGACCCGACCGACCATCGGGTCGTGCGCCTCGGTCTGACGGCGCTCGGCGCGCGCCGGCTCCGGCAGCTGAGCGGCGTGCACCTCGAGGAGCTGCGGCGCCTCGCCCCGCGCATGCGGTCGCTGTGGTCGAACCTCGACCAGCTCGACGACGGCCGACGAGATCGATCGGGTCGATGACCGAAGGGGTGTGACGCGATGTTGCAGACGCGGCTGACCGAGCTGTTCGGGATCGAGCATCCCGTGCTCAACGCGCCGATGGGCGGCGGCGACGCGCCCGGTCGCCTGGCCGCCGCGGTCTCCGAAGCGGGCGGCCTGGGCCTCATCGGCGGAACGACGATCGGCGGGGTCGAGTGGTTGGTGGAGCAGATCCGGATCGCGCGGGGGCTGACCGACCGTCCCTTCGGCGTCGGCTTCATCAGCCACCTGCCGAACGCGGCCGAGCTGATGGCGGCGGCACTGCGTGAGGGTGTCCGCATCGTCGCCCACTCCTTCGCCGACCCGGCTCCCTTCGTCGACGACGCGCACGCCGCGGGTGCGATCGTGATGTGTCAGGTTCGCACAGTCGATGCCGCGCGCCACGCCGCCGATTGCGGTGTCGACGTCGTCACCGCACAGGGCACCGAGGCGGGCGGTCACACCGGCATGGTCTCGACACTGCCGCTCGTTCCCCGCGTCGTCGATGCGGTCGCGCCCGTTCCGGTCGTCGCGGCCGGCGGGATCGCCGACGGGCGCGGGGTCGCGGCCGCGCTGATGCTCGGCGCCGAGGCGGTGTGGATCGGCACGCGTTTCCTCGCTACATACGAGTGCGGCGTCTCCGACGCGTACAAGGCCCGGGTCGTCGAGGCCACCGGCGACGACACGGTGCTCACCGACGTCTTCGACGTCGCGCTCGGCATGCCGTGGCCCGAGGGTGTTTCGGGCCGCGCGATCCGCAACGACTTCTTCGATCGCTGGGACGGTCGCGACGACGCGCTGCTCGAGTGGGCGGCCGACCACCGCGCCGAGTACCGGAGCATCGACGGCGATGCCGCGATTGCGGAACGAGCGGTATGGGCCGGCGAGGCCGCGTCGTTCGTGACCGCGACCGAGGCGGCCGGCGACGTCGTGCGCGGCCTCGTTGGCGAAGCGGTCGCCGTGCTGCGCGATCGTGTCCCGAGCGTGCTGCACGATCGCCGCGAGGGGTGATATTCGACAGGGCGTCTGGGTAGACCCAGGCTTGCTGCGCGGTCCAGACTTCGTCAGCCCTCGGCCCGTCTCGTCCGAGGATCCGCCGAATTCGCCGAAGACCAACTCGAAGGAGCCGCCGAAATGGCCCAGAGTGCAGGGTTGCACGAGCCGGAGGGCAAGCTCTCGCCCGACACGATCGATCGGCACCGCGCGCTGACCTCGATTCAAGAGGAGCTGGAAGCCGTCGACTGGTACGCCCAGCGGGTCGACGCGACCTCCGACCCGGACCTGGCCGCGGTCCTGGCGCACAACCGCGACGAGGAGAAGGAGCACGCCGCGATGGCCATCGAGTGGTTGCGCCGGCGTGATTCCGTGCTCGACGAGCATCTCCGCACGTACCTGTTCACGTCCGGATCGATCGTGGGCATGGAACACGAAGCCGAGTCCGGTGACGACGGCGGGGGATCGGGAACCGATTCGTCCGGATCGCTCGGCATCGGCAGCTTGAAGGGAACCCGATGAACCATCTCCTGCGCTCGTACGCCCCGATCAGTGATCAGGGATGGAGTGAGATCGACAAAGAGGTGAAGGATCGGCTTCTGCCCGGCCTCGCGGCGCGGCGCCTGATCGATTTCTCCGGGCCCGAGGGCTGGGAGAAATCGGCCGTCGATCTCGGACGCGTGTCGACGGTCGAAGCGCCGGGCCAGGGTCTGCGCGCGAGCCAGCGCATGGTGCTTCCCCTCGTCGAGCTGCGGGCCGACTTCGTGGTGGCGCGGTCCGAGTTGCGTGACCTCGATCGCGGCGCCGTCGACACCGACTTCATTTCGGTCGACAGCGCGGCGCGGCGCATCGCCGAGGCCGAGAACGCCGCGGTGTTCCACGGCTGGAAGGCGGCGGGCATCGTCGGAATCGCGCAGGCGGCCGCGAATCAGTTGGTCGCTCCCGGAAAGAAGTTCGCCGAGTACCCGAAGCACGTCGCCAAGGCGGTCGAGACCCTGCTGTCGGCGGGCGTGAGCGGTCCCTACGGCTTGGCGCTCGGACCCGACAGCTACACCGAGGTCGTCGAGACCGAGCACGGTGGTCTGACCGTCTTCGATCATCTGCGCGAGATCCTCGGGGGGCCGATCGTCCGGACGCCCGGCGTGCGCGGCGGAGTCGTGGTGAGCCTGCGCGGCGGCGACTTCCTGTTCGAGTCGGGGGAGGATCTCTCGGTGGGCTACGACCACCACGACGTCGACAACGTGTATCTCTACATCGAAGAGAGCTTCACGTTCCGCATCGCGACGCCCGAAGCCGCGGTGGTGCTGAAGCCCTGACGCGGTCAGGTCTTCTCGACATCCCAGACGAGCACTGCGGGGAGTCCGACGTAGGCCGCGAGCGCGGCATCGGGGACGTTGCGAAACGCGCGCTGCTTCGCTTCCACTTCTGACGCGGTCAGCTGCGGCTCGACGCAATTCACCAGACGCAGGTTCGCGGCGCGGAACGCGGCGAGGTAGTCGGCGTGGGTGTGCGCGTGCTCGCGAACGAAGCGACGCGCGCCGGCTTCGTCCTCGAACGGCGCGTGCCAGCCGAGCACGGCCTGGAACGGATGCAACGCCGAGATGACGCACCGCCCTCCCGGCCGCATGACGCGCGCGAGCTCGCCGACCGCGGCGTCGAGGTCGGCGACATGCGCGAGCGCGAGGCCGCAGACAACGACCGCAAATTGATTGTCGTCGGCGGGAAGATCGGTGACGTCGCCTTCGAGAAACCGGGCCTCCGGTACCGCACGGCGGGCGTGGTCGAGCATCTCGGGCGTGAGATCGATGCCGACCACTTCGTGGCCCAACTCCACGAGGTGACGGGCATGACGCCCGGTGCCGCACGCGGCGTCGAGCGCCGGTCCGGGAGGGAGCGCGTCGATCAGCGACCAGACCACCGGTTCCTCGAGTGCGATCAGCGGATTGCCCGGCTCGTCGTAGCTCGTCGCCCACGCGCGGTAGCCCGTCCGCGCGTCCGACTCGCTCGTGGGCTCGCTGCCTGCGAACGCGTCGTCGTCGAGGAGCGCGCGTACTTCGGCGAGGCGCTGCTCGGCATCAGCGTCGTTGCCGTCGTAGAGATGACGCAGCAACGCGAGACCCTCGATGCCGATGAGGAGCTCACGCAGCCGAACATTACGGCTCATCCGCGCACGGTAGTGCCGGTGCCGTCAGTGGTGGAAGGCGATCGGCGGATCGACGGTGTCGGGGCGCGCGGCCGGCAACGCGTCGAGGAACGCGATCGCGGCGACGATGTCGTCGAGGAGCATTCGTGTGAGGTCCATCGACACGCCGTTGCGGAACACGACGCGCATGACGGTCACGTCGGTGATATCGGCCGGCATGGGATAGGCGGGCACCTGCCAGCCGCGCTCACGCAGCTTGCCCGACAGGTCGTACAGATCCCAGGCGCGCTCGCGGTCGTCGGTCGTCCACGTGACGAGCGGCATGTCGGATCCGTCGCTGAGCACGTCGAACCGACCGAGCTTCGCCAGCTCCGCGGCGAGGTAGCGGGCGGCGTTCTTCGACGCCTGCATCACGCGCCGGTAGCCCTCGCGTCCGAGCCGGAGGAAGTTGTAGTACTGAAGAAGCACCTGCGCGCCCGGTCGCGAGAAGTTGAGCGCGAGCGTCGGCATGTTCCCGCCGAGATAGCTGACGTTGAAGATCAGCTCCTCCGGTAAGTAGTCGCGTTTCGCCCAGACGATCCAGCCGAGCCCGGGGTACACGAGACCGAACTTGTGCCCCGACGCGTTGATCGAGTGCACGCGCGACACCCGGAAGTCCCACTCCAGATCCGGATCGAGGAAGGGCGCGACGAAGCCGCCCGACGCCGCGTCGACATGGAGCGGAATGTCGAGACCCGTGCGCGCCTCGAGGTCGTCGAGCGCGCCGGCGAGCTCCTTCACCGGTTCGTACACGCCGTTGTAGGTGACGCCGAGCACCGGGACGACGCCGATCGTGTTCTCGTCGACGGCCGCGAGCATTCCTTCGGGAGTGAGGTACGGGCGGTCGTTGGTGATGGGCACGTAGCGCGGCTCGACCTCGAAGTAGTTCGCGAACTTCTCCCACACGACCTGCACGGCCGAGCTGAACACGATGTTCGGCGACTCCGTCGACTTCCCTGCGGCCCGCCGGGCCAGCTGCCACCGACGCTTGAACGCGAGGCCCGCGAGCATGCATGCCTCCGACGACCCGATGGTCGACGTGCCCATGGTCCCGTGGGGATCGGGCGCGTTCCAGAGATCGGAGAGCACGTGGATGCAGCGTTCCTCGATCTCGGCCGTCTGCGGATACTCGTCCTTGTCGATCATGTTCTTGTCGAACGCTTCGACGTAGAGCTGCGTCGCCTCGGGCTCCATCCACGTGGTGACGAAGGTCGCGAAGTTCTGCCGGGCGTTGCCGTCGAGGAAGAGCTCGTCGTGGATGATCTGGTACGCCGTTTCCGGCAACATCTCGTCGTCGGGCAACCGCCAACGCGGGATCGCGTGCTCCGAGCGGCGGGCGAAGAGCGGGTTGACGCAGATCTCGTCGGAGGTGCTCGCGCCCCGGTGCTCGTGACTCATCGGGATCCCCTTCTTCGCGTTGGTTGCTGCTTCGCCTTCTGGGCGGCTTGGCCGGCATGGCGGCTGCGAGCGGCGTGTTACTCGACGGCGGGGGCCCCGAAGAGCGGCTCGCCCGGGCTGCGGATGTCGGCGTTGGGAATGCCGGCCGGGTGTTCGCGCCGCACCCGGTCGATGCATTCGAGTGTGATCTCGAGGTGCGCGCGCCGGCTCGCGTCGTAGAAGCGCCTCGCCCGGTCGGCAAGCTTCGGCGCGCCGTGCAGCGGCTTGTCCGAGATGCAGAGCAGCGTCGCGCTTGGGATGCGGTAGCGGAAACCGTTGGTGGCGATGGTCGCCGATTCCATGTCGACCGCGACCGCACGCGACTGCTCGAAGGTGTGCTCCATCGCCGCGATCTCGAGCTCCCAGTTCCGGTTGGCCGTGGTGAGCACCGTGCCGTTGCGGTAGTGCGCCTCGCGCGCGTCGAGGGCGTCGAGCAGGTACGAGTTGAGGCGGTGGTTCGGGATTACCGGGATCGTGGTGGGCAACGCGTGATCGAGGATGCGGTCGTCGCGCAGATAGGCGGTCGCGACGACGTAGTCGCCGATGTCCTGATGATTCCGCAGCCCCGCGCAATGGCCGATCATGAGCATCGCGTCGGGCCGGAGCACCGCGATGTGGTCGGTCACCGTCTTCGCATTCGACGGCCCCACGCCGATGTCGACGATCGAAACACCGTCCTGGTCGGGCGTGCGGTGGTGCCACGCCGGCATCTGCACGTCGGGGCGGACCGGACCCTCGGCGTCGGGGAAGCGGTTCCGGAACTCCTCGACGTGCATCTTGTAGTTGGTGAACAGCACGTAGCGCTGGAACGACTCGGCCGGCGTCCCGCAGTAGTGCGTCAGCCGTTCCATCGACAGCGCCATGCGCTCGGGCGCGAACAGGAACAGCTTCTTGGCCCGCATCTCCCACGCGTTCTCGTCGAGGGCGCGCAGCAGATCGGGGTCGTCGATCGAGCGGGCGGGTCGGGACGGACGCACGGTGATCGTCGCTCCCAACTCCAAAAGCGCGGCCAGCTCGCGCTCGAGGTAGCGGCGGATGGTGCCGGGCCGGGCGAACTCGCCCGTGATCTGGGGATTGTGGCGCGACCACGGCCGGACGACGTCGATGACGGGATACCAGCCGTCGGCGTCGATCGCCTCGAGCGCGTCGCACAGCTCGGTGACGGCCTTGGGGATGTCGGGCGGCGAAGTGGTGCTGCCGTCGATGGCGCGCTCGATCATGGGCACCTCGCTAGTTTGGGGACGTGGCCGAGATCGACCTGACCGACCGGACCGACCAGAGCAACCAACCGCCGGCCGAGCGCGAGATCCTCACGTGGGAGCTCTTCGGTACGGCGACCCGGGCCCTCGCCACCGAGATCGCCGAAGACGGGTACCGGCCCGATGTCGTGCTCGCGATCGCCCGGGGCGGTCTCACCGTCGCGGGTGCACTCGCGTACGCGCTCGCGGTGAAGAACTGTTTCGCGATGAACGTCGA
Source organism: Actinomycetes bacterium (assembly GCA_025463875.1). Taxonomy (GTDB): domain Bacteria; phylum Actinomycetota; class Acidimicrobiia; order IMCC26256; family PALSA-610; genus PALSA-610. Next base: position 4,192 of record JAODBI010000144.1, on the reverse strand, counting down.
GTTCTACACGAGCGTGAACGAACGCCTCGACGTGCCGGTCGTGCTCCCGCCGACGCTCGACGTCATCGACATCCGCGGCATGCGCGTGCTCATCGCCGACGACGTCGCCGACACCGGCAAGACGCTCGAGCTCGTGCGCAAGGAGATTTCCGAGCACGTGGCGGAGGCGCGCACCGCGGTGCTGTACCACAAGCCCTGGTCGATGATCTCGCCCGAGTATGCGTGGGCGCGCACCGAACGTTGGATCAACTTCCCGTGGTCGTGCGACGGCCCGGTGGTCGCCGCCGCCAACCGCGACGCCTGAATCGCGACCCGCGTGGCGCGCCCGGTCGTTCCCGCGCCGCGCCCCGTCGTCATCGACACCGACGGGGGTGTCGACGACGCGGTCGAGTTGTGGTGGGCGCTCACGGATCCCGCGCTCGACGTCGTGGCGATCACTGTGGTGTGGGGCAATGTCGACGTCGAGGTGGCGACCGAGAGCGTGCTGCGGGTCGTGCATGCGGCGGGACGGGGCGACGTGCCGGTCGCCGTCGGGATGCCCGGGCCGCTGCTGCCGGCCCCCGACCTGCGGCCGGCCACGTTCATCCACGGTGACGACGGGCTGGGCAACGCCGCCGGCCCGGTCGCGCCGGTACGGCCGGTCGACGAACCGGCGACCGAACTGCTCGCGCGCCTCGTCGACGAGCGGCCGGGGGAGCTGGCGCTCGTGACCCTCGGACCGCTGACCAACATCGGCGTCGTGGTCGAGGAACATCCCGCGTTCGCGGGTGCGGTTGCCGAGCTGGTCGTGATGGGCGGCTCCGCGCGCCGCGCGGGCAACGCCCTCCCCTGCGGCGAGGCGAACGTCGCCCATGATCCGATCGCCGCGCAACGGGTGGTGGTCGCGCCGTGGGCGCGGCCGCCGTTGTTGGTCGGGCTCGACGTGACGCTCGTCGCCACCTTGCGATCCGACGAGTTCGCGCTCCTGGCCGAGCACCGCACCCCGGCCGCGGCGTTCCTCGACGCGCCGCTGCGCTTCTACCGCGAGTTCGGTTCCACCTTCACCTCGCCCGACACCCCGTGTCACGACCTGCTCGCAGTTCTCGCGCTCGGCGCGCCGGAGGTCATCCTCGACGCACCGGTCCTGCCGCTGGCGGTCGACTGCGGCGGCGACGCAGCGTGGGGCACGACCGTCGTCGACTTCCGCGCCCCGTTCTTCGCCGCGCTCGAAGGCTCGATGCAATCGGCCGCCGCCGGCTTCGCCGACTGGCACATTGCCCTCGGCGTCGACGTCGACCAGTTCCGCAGCAAGGCCCGCACCCTCTTCGGAGCCCCCTGACCCCCCAAACCCACCAAACAGATTGCAACAAAACCGACGCGTGGCGGTCCGAAAAGTTGCAAACAGATTGCAACAAAACTGACGCGTAGCGGTCCAAAAAGTTGCAAACAGATTGCAACGAAAGTGACGCGTGGCGGTCCGAAAAGTTGCAAACAGATTGCAACGGGACTGACCGTCAGCGGTGGGCAGACACCGGAATTCCTCCCAACTGTTGGGAGGGAAACGGGTCACGGGGACCTGAATTCCTCCGAACTGTTGGGAGGGGAAGCGGGGGGTCACGGGTGGGGGCCGACGATGCGTTCGTAGGCGAGGGGGTCGGTGGCGCCTTCGGTGCACAACACGAGCACGTTCCGGCCGCGAACATCGGCCGTGCCCGCCGCGACCGCGGCGCGCAGCCCGGCCAGCGCGGCGGCACCTGTCTCGCCCGCGACGACTCCGATCTGCGCCAGATCGCGCATCGCCTGCTCGGCGGCGTCGTCGTCGACCGCGACGAACACGTCGACGCCCGCGGAGACGACCGGCCAGGCGATGATCGAAACCATGCCGCAGTTCAGGCCCGCCATGATCGAGTCGTGCGGACCGGGCACCTCGACGGGGAAGCCGGCCGCCGCGGAGTGCAACCCGCAGGCGGCCGACAACGGCTCGACGACGATGACGGTCGCGTGGTCGGCGTAGTGCCGTACGACCGCCGCGGCCAGCGCGCCGACCCCCATCGGGACGACGACGACATCGGGCGGCGCGGTGGCGAGCTGCTCGTCGACTTCGGCGAAGATCGTCGCGTAGCCCTCGATGACGGTGCGCGGGACCTCGGTGTATCCCTCCCACGACGTGTCGGACACGACGAGCACGTCGTCGGCCGCGAGCTCGGCGGACGCGCGCACCGCGTCGTCGTACGTTCCGTCGACGACGGTGACCGGCGCACCCTCGCTCTCGATCGCGTCGATGCGCGCCGCGGCCGTGCCCGCCGGGACGAAGATGCGCGCCTGGTAGCCGAGCAGTCGCGCCATATGCGCGACCGCGCGTCCGTGGTTCCCGTCGGTCGCGGCGACCAGTGTGAGCGCGCCGAGGGGCGTCAACTCCGAGCGCAGCTCGTCGAGGTCGCGCCACTCCGGCTCGCGGCCGAGGCGGCCGACGAGGAGCCGGTAGACGGCCCACGACGCGCCGAGAATCTTGAACGACGGCAGCCCGAGCCGCTCCGACTCGTCCTTGACCGCGAGGCTCGCCAAACCGAGCTCGGCCGCGAGGCCGGGGGCGTCGACGACCCGCGTCGGCGCGTACCCGGGGAACCGCCGGTGAAGCGCGGCGGGCGACTCGTCGGGCCCGACGCCCGGCCCGGCCTCGCCGACCACCTCGCCGACCACCTCACCGCCGACCACTGGGTGCCGGCGGCCGGGATTGACGAGGAGCACGGGCGCAGCTTGTCGCATTGAGGTGGAAGCCAGTGTCGATTTCACGCGAACGCAACGGATCTCGCGTTGACATTTTGTTGAAGTGGAGAGGACGCTAGCCGGTAATGGTTTCGTTCATCCTCAACGGTTCCGAGGTCTCCGTCGGCGGCGAGCACCCGCATCTGCTCGCGGCGCTGCGCGAAGAGCTCGGCGTGTGCTCGCCCAAGGACGGCTGTTCGCCGTCGGGGCAGTGCGGATGTTGCACCGTGCTCGTCGACGGCAAGGCGGTCGTCAGCTGCAACCTGTCGCTGCAGAAAGTCGCGGGCACGGCGATCACGACCCTCGAGGGTCTTCCGGAAGCCGACCGCGACCGCATGGCCTGCGCGTTCGCGGCGACGGGCGCGCTGCAGTGCGGCTTCTGCACTCCCGGGATCCTGATGCGCGTCGCCTCGCTGCTCGAACGCAAGGGCGCCGATCTCGACCGCGACACCGCGGCCCGTCATCTCGGCGCCCATCTCTGCCGGTGCACCGGCTACGTGAAGATCCTCGACGCGGTCGAGCTTCTCGCGAAAGGTGAGACGCTCGAGTTGGAACCGCTCGGTGGGGTCGGCACGAGCGGGAGCAAGTATCAGGGCTTCGAGCTCGCACTGGGCGAGAAGCCGTATGTCGACGACATGCGCCCGCCCGGGGTGTTGCACGGCGCGGTCCGCCTGGCCGACCACGCGCGCGCTGAGGTGCTGAAGATCGACACGTCCGCCGCGGAAGCCGTGCCGGGTGTCGTGCGCGTGCTCACCGCCGCCGACGTGCCGGGAAAGCTCCGCGTCGGGCTGATTCACAAGGACTGGCCGGTCTTCATCCCCGAGGGCGGCCGCACGTCGTATCTCGGCGACGTGCTCGCGTTCGTCGTCGCGAACGACCGCGTCACCGCCCGGCGCGCGGCGGAGCTGGTCGAGGTCGAGTACCGCGTCCTGCGCACGCTTGCCGACGCGGTGGAAGCGCTGACCGACGACGAGGACGCCGTCTGGGGCCTCGACGGAAACGTGTTGTCGCGCTCGGCGTACTCGCGCGGCGACGTCGACGCCGCCCTCGACGCGAGCGCGCACGTGACGCACGAGGTGTTCCAGACGCAACGCATCGAGCACGCGTTCCTCGAGCCCGAGTCGACCCTGGTGGTTCCGGAGCCCGAGGGCAAATTCATGATGTACTCCGGCGGCCAGGGCGTGTGGGACGACCGCGACCAGGTCGCGTCGGTGCTCGGCATCGACCCGCAGCGCATCACTGCGGAACAGGTTGCGAACGGCGGGGCGTTCGGCGGCAAGGAGGACATGGCGAACCAGGCCCAGACCGCGCTCGCCGCGTTCCTGCTCGACGCGCCGGTGAAGTGCACCTTGTCGCGTGAGGAGTCGTTGCTCATCCATCCGAAGCGGCACCCGATCCGCATCGATCTCACCGTCGGCTGTGACGACGACGGCCGGCTGACCGCGTT
>JAODBI010000111.1 GCA_025463875.1 Actinomycetes bacterium | reverse complement strand
GTGGCGTCGAGCTCCGCGTGTGACTTCTTGTTCGCGGCCCGAGGACGCAGGTCGTTCGTGAACACCACACCGGGACCGAGGAACACGTCGTCCTCGACTGTCACGCGGTCGAACACCAACACGCCGTTCTTCACCGTGACGTTGTCACCGAGCCGGGCACCGCCCTCGACGAACGCGTGGTCGCAGATGTTGCACCGCTCCCCCACGACCGCGCCGGGCAGCACGTGCGCGAACGCCCACACGCGGGTTCCGGCGCCGACGTCGTCGCTCTCGCACACTCCGAGCGGGTGCACGAAGACATCCACGGGACGGCGCTTCGTCAGCACGCGCGCGGGCACGCCGGCCCACACTTCGTCGTCCGGGACGTCGGTGGTGACGACCGAGCCCATGCCGACGAGCGCGCCGGCGCCGATGGTGAGGTTCTCGCGGATCTTGGCGCCCGCGCCGATGTACGTCTGCGCTCCGATCGTCGCGCGCCCGGCAACGAGCACCCCCGCGCCGAACGTCGCGAAGTCCCCGACGCGATCGTCGTGCGTGAAGACGGTGTTGGGCATCGCGATCACGTGCCGACCGATCTCGACATCGGCGGTCGTCACCACACCCGCGAGCAGTATCGATCCGGCGCCGATGTGGGTCGACGCCGCGATCGAAGACGAAGGATGCACGACGGTTACGAACCGGTCGTCTTCGATGTCGAGCCGGGCGGCTACTTCCGCGCGCAGCCGCGGTGACCGCGGGTTCGCGACGGCGAGCACGAACGACTCGTCGGCGAATCCCTTCGCCTCGGCCAACGTGCCGAGCACGGGGGCGTCGAGGCCGGCGTCGTCCGCACCCGGGGCATCGTCGAGGAACCCCACCAGGTCGAACTGCGGGCTGACCGCGTTGGCGGCCCGGACGGCCTCGGCGACCTCGCGTCCGAGCGCACCCGCTCCCAGAATGATCAGTCGCCGGATCCCACTCACCGCCGCCGTCCCATCGTCTCGCTCGCCTTCCGTCGATCCATCGACCACGGCGGCTGCGACGGTAGCGAGATGACGGTACCGGGGACCCGGCTCACGAGAATCGGCCCAGGACCCAGCCCAGCAGCCAGCCGAACGCCCACCACCCGGCGAGTGGCACCCGCCGGAAGGCGGCGAGGAGTGCGGCAAGCGCAACCAGCCCGGCGATCACCGAGGTGACGATCGTGCTCGTGGCGACGGAGACGATCAGAATGACGAGACAGGCCAGCACAGCAACCGCCTGACCGGCGATGGTGCGCACGACCAGCCCGAATCTCGGTGGTTCGACGAACTCGATGGGGATGAGGTCGGAGTCGCGGTCGTCGCCCCAGACCACGAAGCGGGGGCCGGGCTGGGCCTCCGGAGTCGAAACCCGAGTCGGTCCGGGCGCGGCGCCGTCCCCCAAGAGCGAGCGAGAGGGCATCGCCGTCGACGGGCTCGAGCCGTGCGAAGGGATCGGACGCCGCGGCGCGGCCGCGGGAATCGGGGTGCGGCGTGCAGCGGGGGCCGGAGTCGGCGGGTGAGCCGAACGGAGTGCATCCGGCCAGGCCAAGGGCGGTGCGACCGGGGCGGTCTGGGCAGTGGGCGCGAGAGCTTGCCCGACCGGCGGCGCGAAAGGCTGCCGGCCCGAACCGTTCCCGAGCGTGCCGGTCGGCGGGGCGGACGACGGGCGATCGACGCGCAGACCCGAGTGTGCGCCCGGAAGCCGGGCCGCACCATTGGGCGAGACTCTTCCACTGTTCGCCTGCCGAACCGACTCGGCATGGCGCTCGAGCCGCGCCAGGATCTGGTCGGGAGTCTCGTCCACGCTTCGCTGCTCGCAGTCGGGTCGCGGATTCGCGCGACGCCAGGCGACGTCGCTCTCCCTCTCATCGTCGCGCGCGGGGAACGTCTGAGCGGCCTCTGAGCGCGGCGATTCGGGCAATTCGCCCCGCAGGTCCGAGAAGGCGGACCCCGGGGACGGAGGAGGCCCGGCCCTCAGGGCGGCGGGGCGCCGGCGATCGCCGGTCGCCAGGCCGGCCGGGCGATTCGCCACAGCGCGCCGTTGCAGCCGAGCAGCAGGAACATCAGGCCCGGGATCATCGGGAAGCTCAGCGCGTCGAAGGTCGCGAAGACCACGAGCGGCACGGCCGCCGCCGCCGCCATCGACTGGGCGAGATCTCGCGACACCGGATCCTTGAACAACCGGCGCGCACCACGCGCGCAGCCGAACGAGACGAGCATCACGAGGATCAGCGCGCAGAGACCGACGACGCCGACCTCCAGCGTGCTCGCAATGTATTGATTGTCGAGGACGAAGTACTTCTCGGGAATGAACGTGCCGAGACCTCGACCGAAGAACGCATGGTGGGCCAAGAGCCCGCCGATGCGGCTGTACCGCGCGGTGCGATCGGTGACGCTGCTGTCGGTGCCGTAGTTGGCGAAGAGGCTCCCCAAGGTTCCTACCAACCCGGGGACCGCCAGCCACATGAGCACGGTCCAGGCGCCCCCGATGACCAGCGCGCCGCGCTGGCGGACCGGTGGGTAGGTGGGCAACAGCACGATCACCACGATCAGCACGGCGACGATTGCAGTACGCGAGAGCGACATGGGGATCGCTAGGCCCAGCAGCGCGACGCACGCCCACCGCCACCACTTCTCGCGACCCCGGGCCTTGAACGCGAAGTGCAACGAGATGGGCAGGATCATCGCGAGGGTCGCGCCGAGCTCGATCGGATGGCGCGCCGTGCCCGCGACCCGGTGGAACGACGAGCGGACGGCTCCTGCGCCGAGCTCCGATGTCGCGTGCAGACCCGGCACGTAGAAGTGCTTGGTGATGTCGAACCCGAAGAACTGCAGTGCGGCGATCGCGGCGCCGATCGAAGCGAAGATCACGACCCGGCTGAGCAACTTCTCCAGCCGTTCCCGGCTCGGGATGCCGTCGGCCGCACACAGAGCAATGCCGGCGGCCGCGCCCAACGCGAGCAGCGCGCGATCCGCGGAGCGGATCTCGGCCGGGTCGAGCGCGTGCAGCATCGACAGCGCGTAGCTCGTCACGTCGGCGAGCACGTACACGAGGATCACGAAGCGAACCGGCCGGGCCCGCAGCGTGCGATCGTTCTCCGGGCGGCGGGCTGCGCACCACAACACGAGCGCGATCAGGCCGACGACGAGCGCGGGCGTGCCGTTCCCTCCCAGGGGCTTGAACACCAGCCGCGACGGAATCAGCAACAGCAAGAACGCGTAGACGCTGAGCAACGAGACCGCGTCGCGCTGCGCCCGGGGCTTGTGAGCCTTGCGCGCGGACGGATTGAGCTCTCGACCGAATTCCCGGGTCAGTGTGACGACGCGACGGTTCACTGCGACCGATCAGGGCCGGACGCGAACCAGTGGGATTTCGTCAGCGTTCGGCGACTCGCCGGTGGAGGATCCGTCGCCCCCCGAACCGCTTCCCCCCGGCCCGCCGCTTCCGGCCGTGCCTTCGTCACCGCGTCGACCCTTGCCGCGGCGTCGGCGGGTCCGGCGTGCGGTCAGGAAGTTGTCGATGAGCAACACCGTGGCGAAGGTGAGGACGCCACCCACGGCGCCGACGGCAACGGTCACGCGCGTCCGGCTGCCCTGGAGTTTGCTCGGCTTGTCGCCCGCCGTGACCGTCTGCGTGGTGATGTAGCTCTTGGTCGGTACGTTCGCCTTCTGCTGTTTCTGCACGGCCTCGTGGTTGATCGACGAGATGAGCAGTGCGGCGGTACGCGTGGCCAGCGTCGGATCCGAGCTCGTCGCCTCGATGTTGATGATGGGCCCGTTCGTCGACGTGCCCTGGCCGACCGTGTAGCTGCCCGTTCCGCCCGATTTCAGAATCTGCTGCTTCGTCGTGTCGGCGGACATGACGCGTGACAGGACGGTCGCGAACACCGCCGGTCCGGCGTTCAGGTAGGGATTGAGGGTCCCCTGGTTCACGGTGTCGGGGCCCGCTTGACTCGGCGCGAGGACGATGACGGATGCCTCCGCCTTGTATTCGGGTTTCGTCGCGCTCGCGGCGACGTAGATTCCCGCGAGGAGGACGATGAGCATGGCGATGGTCAGGTACCAGCGCCGACCGAGGGCCACGAGCGCAGCGAAGAGGTCCATTGAGGTCGAACTTCCTGTCCTGGGGTGCGCTGATCCGTCGAAAAGAGTATCGGCCGAACTGGGCGGAGTTGGAACACGTATGTCGCCCACTTCGTGCCGTACGCAGGACCGATCGGCGTGCGGGCACTTACCGTGACGACGTCTGTATCGGCCGCCGCGCAGAAACGTTCAGAGTAAGTCGGCCCCACACGTTCGGGAGGTCGGCCCGGTCTCTCGGCGGGTCAGGTCATGAACGACCAGCCGAACGGAAGGATCATCGGATTTCCGAAGGTGTCGTTGCCGTGAACCGTTGCCGAATATCTCACTCCCGGCGTCAGCGGGCCTGACGGCGCGAGGGTCGCGAGCGTCGCGGTGGCGTCGAGCGCGACGGTGGCCGGCACGTTGGCGCCGGACCCGTCGACCAGCGTGAAGGTCAGGCCGGCCGACTGCATGGGCACGTCGAAGCGAGCGGTCACCGGTTGCGAGACGGCAACGCTCGTCGCACCGTCGGCGGGACCGGGCGCGGTCACGTTCGGTGAACCGGCCGTGGTGAACACCGCGTCGACGAAATAGTTGACGCCCGTCGTACTGACCGACGACGGGAACACCGAATTCGCCCCGTAGAGGAACACGCCGTTGGTCGCGGTCGGCGCGTGCAGCGGACCGTTGTTGATCGCTCCGCCGTTCGAGAAGACGCCGATTGTGTACGAGTAGCGCCCGACGTTCGTGTGGTACGAGACGATGTAGGTCGCGCCCGCAGTCACCGGCACCGGCGTCGAGAACGTCGCCTGCTGCCATCCGGACGCCGATTCACCCGCGAAGGTCACGGCCGCGAGCCGCGTCCCGGCAGCGGTCCACAGGCTTCCGATGTGCACGCCCGTGTTGGTGGTGCCCTTGTAGAAGCGCACGCCGGAGATATAGCCGTTCACGTCGGCCTTGATCTTGACGCCGAGCTCGACGGCTTTGGTGTCGGCGGCGGCCGGGGTCGCCGGCGTTGCGGTCGGGGCCACGAGCGTGCACGGGCACCCGTAGCCGACGGTCGTGAACGACCACATGTACGGGAGCATCGCCGCTCCGCTGCTCGTCGCGCCGGTCACAGTGACCGTGTACGCCGTCGATGCATTGAGCGGGCCGGCCGGCGTGAAGACCGCGGAGTTGGCCCCCGTGTTGTACGCGCTCGATCCGGCGACGAGCGAACCGGCCGGATCGGTGACCGCCACCGTTGCGCCGGTGACGGACTGGTTGAATGCGGCGGCGATGGTCGTCGCGACCGCGACACCTGTCGCGTTCGCGGACGGCGTCACCGAGGTGATCGTCGGCCGCGACGCGGTCGTGAAGCTCCACGAAACCGGTGCCGTCATGACGGCACCGCCAAGGGAGGTCGCGCCGGAAACCCTGACCGTGTAGCTCGTCTCCGAAGCAAGCGCGGCGGACGGGATGAACGTAGCGACGGTGCCGCCGGCATTGAACGTGACCGCACCCGGGACGGACTGGTTCAGCGCGTCGACGACCTGGAAGGAGGTCGAGCCGTTCGCAACCGCACGGTTGAAGCCCGCCGCGATCGTCGTGTCGAGCGGAACAGCTGTGGCGCCGGCCGTCGGTGTGTTCGAGGTGACGACCGGAGGCAGCGTCGTCGTGAACGACCACGACACCGGTACCGGCATCTTCTGCCCGTCGGTTGTCGTCGCGCCCGAGACCGTCGCGGTGTACACGGCGCCGGCGGCGAGCGTGGCGCTCGGCGCGAAGTGCGCGACAGTGGAGCCGTCGAGGAACGTGAGTGTGCCGGGCACGGTGCTGCGGGCGCTGTCACGCACCGTGAACGACACCGATGCGGGCACGATCGGCTGGCTGAACGTGGCGGTCACCGGCGTGCGCAAAGGAGCATCGGTCGCGTTTGCCGCCGGGGTCCGCGCACTCAGCACCACTTGGGGCGCGGCCGTCGTGAACGAGAAGGTGAAGGGCGCCGTCATCGGCACGCCGCCGAAGTTCGTCGCACCGCTCGTCGTGACCGTGAACTTCGTCGACGGCGTGAGTAGTCCGTCCGGTGTGAACGTCGCCTCGTTCGTCGACGCGTCGAACGACTGCGTTCCCGCGACTGCGTTGCCGTCCTGATCGGCCACCGTCATCTGCACCGACCCGGGCGACACCGCCTGGCTGAACGTGACCGACGGGGTTGCGTCGAAGCCGACCTGCGACGCGTTGTCGCCCGAGGGGTCGGCGAAGATCACCGTCGGGGGCGCCTGGGGCGTCGTGAACGACCACGTGTACGGCGCGGTCATCGGATTCCCGAAGCCGTTCGTCGCGCCGCTCACAGTTGCCGTGTAGCTCTGCAGTTGGTCGAGCGGGGCGGCGGGCTGGAAGCGCAGGACGTGCGACGGACCGTCGTACGACAGCGCGCCCGGCACCGACTGGCCGTTCTGCGTGAGCGAGAACTGGATCGACGCGGCCACAACCGACTGCCCGAAGGTGGCGGTGATCGGCGCGCGCAGCGAGACCGCGCTACTGCCGGAGCCGGGTGTGGTCGAGGCAATGGTCGGGGGCAGCACGATCGTCGAGAACGACCAGGTGTACGGCGCCGTCATCGCCTCGCCCGCAGCGTCGGTCGCGCCGGCAAGGGTCGCGGTGTACGCGGTCGACGGGCTGAGCGCGGCATTCGGCGTGAACGTCGCGGTATGCGTCGATGCGTTGTAGCTCGTGGTACCCGCGACGTTGCTGCTCGAGTCGTCGACGACCGAGAAGGCGATCGACGCGGCAGTGACGGCTTCACTGAACCGCGCGGTGACCGTCGACGTCGTCGCGACGTTGCTGGCGCCTGGGAACGGCGAACGCGCTGTCACCTGCGGCGCGGCGTCGAACACCGCGTCGACGAAGTAGTTCGTCCCGGATCCGACCGTCGTCGGGAACACGCTGCCGGCGCTGTATTGGTAGACGCCGTTCGCACCGGCGGGACCGCCGTTCGCGAGCGCGTGCATCGGCGGGGTGTCGACGGCCGAAGCCAGGCCGTTCGCCGTGTACGAATAGCGCCCGGCGTTCGTGTGATACGAGGCGACATACGTGACGCCCGCGCGGACGAGCACCCGCGGCGAGAAGTTCACCTGCTGCCAACCGGACGCGCTCTCCCCCGCGAACGTCGCGCGGGCGAGCAGCGTCCCCGAGGACGACCACAAGCTGCCGACGTGGGCGCCACTGTTGGTCGAACCCTTGTAGAAGCGGACGCCCGTGACGTAGCCGCCCTGGTCGACCTTGAACTTCACGCCGAGCTCGACGGCCTTGGCGTCTCCCGCCGAGACGACCACCGGGGTTGTCGACGGCGTGAAGATCGTGCACGGGCACGACGGCGACGTTGCGGTCGTGAACGAGTACGAGTACGGCGCGACCATCGGGACGCCGGCCGGGTCGGTCGCACCGCTGACGGTCACGGTGTAACTCGTCGACTCGTCGAGCGCGCTCGCGGGCGCGAGCGTCACGGTGTTCGTCGAGCCGTTGAACAGGGTCGAAGACGGAACCGCCGCGCCGGCCGGGTCGGTGAGCGCGATGTTGACGCTCGCGCCCACGACCGACTTGCCGAACATCGCGGTCACCGCGGTACTGGTCGCGACGCCGGTCGCGCCCGCCACCGGAGTCGACGAGGTCACGGTCGGCGCCGCGTTCGACAACGCATACACGGCGTCGACCCAATAGTTCGCGTTGTTGCCCGACGTCGTCGGGAACGTGGTGGTGACCGCGTAGGCGAAGACCGCGTTCGGACCCGACGCGCCATTCGCGAGCGCGTGCAAGGGAGGATTGTCGACGCCGTTGGTGAGCGCGTTCGACGTGAGGGCGTAGCGGCCGACTGGCGCGTGATACGAGACGACGTAGACCGTGTTGGCCGTGACCGGAACCCAGGTCGAGAAGTCGACCTGCTGCCAACCCGTCGCCGACTCGTTCGAGAAGGTCGCCGTCGCGAGCTGTTGACCGGTCGACGACCAGAGCGTGCCGGTGTGGACACCGGTGTTGGACGCGCCCTTGTAGAACCGAACTCCGGTGACATAGCCGTTGGCGTCGGCGCGGAATTTGAGGCCGATCTCGACGGAGTGCGCGTCGGCAGTGGCCGGCGTCACCGGCGTCGACGACGGCGCGAAGACCGAACACGGGCACACCGCGAAGCTCGTCGTCGTGAACGACCACGAGTACGGAGCCGGCATCGCGTTCCCCGACGTGTCGAGCACCCCGCTCACCGTCGCGGTGTACGTGGTCAACGGGTTGAGGGCGGAATAAGGAGTGAGCGTCGCCGTGCTCGTGCCCGCGTTGAATGTCAGCGTTCCGGGAACGGTTGCATTGGCCGGATCCTTGAGCACGAGCGAGACCGTCGCACCCTGGACGGGCTTCGTGAACGTCGCGCTCACCACGGTGCTCGGCGCGAGGGCGGTGGCGCCGCTCACGGGGTTGGTCGACAGGACGGTCGGCGGTGACGCATCAGTGGTGAAGACGACGTCGACCCAGTAGTTCTGCGCGCCGTTGGTCGACGTCGGATAGGTGCTCGCGGCTGCGTACGAGTACACGCCATTGGGCGTGCTTACCGAGCTCGCAGGCGCGTGGAGCGGCGCGGTGTCGGCGCTCGTGAAGAAGTAGCGCGGGTCGTCGGCATAGTGACCCGTGTTCGTGTGGTACGAGACGACGTAGTCGGTATTCGCGGTGATCGCGACCGGCGCCGAGAAGTTGACCTGTTGCCAACCCGACGATGTCTCGTTCGCGAAGGTCGCGGTCGCGAGCAGCGTCCCGTTCGTCGTCCAGAGGTTGCCGATGTGCACGCCGGTGTTGGCCGTGCCCTTGTAGAACCGGACGCCGGAGATGTAGCCGTTGACGTCGGCATGGAATCGGGTTCCGACCTCGACCGCCTGGCTGTCGCTCGCGGCCGGAGTCGAGGGGACGGCCGTCGGGAACAGCCGGCACGGGCAGTTGACCGTGACGTGCACGCCGGTCGCGGGTGACTCGAGGTTGCCGCTGTCGTCGACGGCCCGGCTGCGCACTGTCAGCGGTCCGTTGCCGGCGACCGTCCACGTGTAGGTCCACTGTGATCGGCCCGCGGCCGGGTGCCACGTGGTTCCGCCATCGGTGGAGACCTCGACACCACCGACAACACCGCCGCCCGAGTCGGTCGCGGTTCCCGCAACCGTGACGACACTGCCCTGCGCGACCGTCGCCTCGTTCAGGGGTGTGGCGATGGTCGACGTCGGCGCGGTCGTATCGGTCGACGCGGTGGCCGGGGCGAGGGTGTCGTCCGGCGTCGCGGGTTGGACGCCCATGTCGGCGAACACGTTCACGGTCGCCTGTTGCGCGTTCGGATCGGCGGGGTCGCCGGTGTGGCTCCCCATCAGCGTGAACGACCAGTTGATCGTGCCCGCGTCGAAGACGAGCGCGCCGCTCGGAGCGCGGTACTCGGTGATGTGGTGCGTAACCGTCGCCGGACCCGTCGTCTCCGAGAAGTCCTTGATGACCGACTGCTGCGTGGTGGTCGTCGTCGAGGCGCGGATCAATCCCGGCGGCTGCGCCCCGTTGTCGACGTCGGTGTCGAACTCGTAGCCGAGCGAGCCGTTGGTCAGCGAGTAGGTCGCTCCCGGCGCCATGGTGGCGAGCGAGGTGTTGCGCCAGAGCCGCATCTTCGCGTCGGCGGCCGCGACCTGCATCGTGTCCTGGCAACAGATGACGGTGCTGACCTGGCCGAGCACGGAGTTCTCGGGACGGCCTCCGTCACCGGGTGGGCTGAAGCGTGTGTCGCGCCACAGGCCGGTCCACGTCGGTGCCGCCGGGTCGATGACCGCGTTCGCGAACGACTCCTTGTAGGTCACGAGCGTGCGGTACGCCGTGTTGGTGCCGTCGGTGCTCGGCTCGTAGCGCGTCTTCCAGTACATCGTGTTGCCCGAGAAGAACGCCAGGTTCACCCCCGCGTCGCGGGCGGCTTCCACGTTCGTGCGCTGTTGCCCCGACCAGTATTCGTCGTGACCGGACGACACGAAGATCTGGTGGTTCATCAAGAGTGCGCCACTGCGATCGGTGTCGACGCTCGAGATGTACGAGAGGTCGTAGCCGTTGCGCTCCAGGTACTGCCACATCGGGAGCTCGGCGTTGGTCCACCAGTTGCGCGGGTCGTTGGAGACGGTGATGAACGGGCGGTTGTAGCTGACCTTGGACGCCCGGTGCGCGGCGTTGGCACCCTGGTAGAGGCTGAAGCCGCCGAAGGTGTTGTACGCCTCCCACGTCGTGTCGGAGGTCTGCACCACCATCTTCGAATGACTCGATTCGTCACGGACGACGAACACGATGTGGCTCTGGCCGCCCGTGTCGTCCCGGGTCAACAATGCGATGTAGACGCCGGAGACGGCGTCGGCCGGGACCTGCCAGCTCGCCGACACGCCCCAGTTGCCGCAGTCGACGAGGCCGGTGTCGGTGTCGGTGAGACACGGCGGTTGCTCCTGCGGCTGCGGCGTGCTCGGGGTGAGCCCGGACGAGATCAGGCGCGCCCCGTTGCCCTGGTACCAGCCCAGGCGCAGCACGTCGAAGTGCCAGTTCGAGACCGAGCTGACCTTGAAGTCGAGGGTCTCGCCGCGGTTGACGCTGATCTCGGTCCCGAAGCCCTGGAGGCCCGGATCGCCCGAGCCCTGCACCGACCACACGTTCGGCGGAACACCCGGCTTCGAGTTCTCGCACACGATCGGGTTCACGATCGGGGTGTCGCACGGCCCGGCTGCGTGCGCGTCCGTCATTCCGAGCAAAGGCCCGACCAGCGGGATCACCAGGCTCGCGGCGACGACCGCAGTGCACATGCGCGCCCTAATTGCGCGCACGCATGGCCTTCCTGCCCGTCGCCGGTATGCGAATCACGGTATGAGTTCGGCTCCGGCGGCTCCGAGACGACCCCGGTCCACCGTTTTTCCGGGTTTCGGGCGCGAAGTCCGCTTCTGGGAGCGCAAATCATCACGCGCAGCGGTTGTCCGGGGACCCCTTGCCGGAAAGTAGCCCCTCGACCGCACGCTAGATTTTCGGTCATGCGGGCTCTGGGTGTAGCGATTGTTGGCGCGGGTTACTGGGGTCCGAACCTCGCCCGGAACTTCGGGGGATCCGCAGACTGGGACCTGCGCTGGGTCTGTGACCTGGACCTCGACCGGGCTTCGGGGATCGCGGCCCGCAATCCGGGTACCCGGGTGACGGCTTCGCTCGACGACGTGCTCGACGACGACGCGGTCGACGCGGTCGCCATCGCCACTCCCCCCTCGACCCACGGCGGCATCGGCCTCGCGGCCATCGACGCGGGCAAGCACGTGCTGGTGGAGAAGCCCCTTGCGGCGTCGGTGGCGGAAGGCGAGAAGCTGGTTCGCGCCGCCGGGCGCCAGGACCTCGTGCTCATGTGCGACCACACCTACTGCTACACGCCGGCCGTCCAGAAGATCCGGGAGCTCACGAACTCCGGAGAGCTCGGAGACATCCACTACGTCGACTCGGTGCGCATCAACCTCGGCCTGGTCCAGCACGACGTCGACGTCATGTGGGACCTCGCGCCCCACGACATCTCCATCCTCGATTTCGTCCTGCCCGAGGGCGTCGAGCCGGTGTCGGTGGCGGCGCACGGCGCCGATCCGATCGGCGCGGGCGTCGCCTGTGTGGCCTACCTGACGATGCCGTTGTCGAACGGCGGCATCGCGCACGTCCACGTGAACTGGCTGAGCCCGAACAAGCAGCGCGCCACCATCATCGGCGGCTCGCGGCGGATGCTCGTCTGGAACGACCTCGACCCGGCCCAGCGCATCAGCATGTTCGACAAGGGCATCGAGCTCGACGACGCCGCGGCGGGCGAGACGCGCCGCCAGCGCCTCATCTCCTATCGGGTCGGCGACATGATCGCTCCCGCGCTGCCCGAGTACGAGGCACTCGGCGCGATGGTCACCGAACTCGCGGGCGCAATTCGTGAGAAGCGCGCGTCGCGTACCGATGGAGAAGCAGGCTTGCGCGTGCTTCGGCTGCTCGAGGCTGCCTCGGCGAGCATGGCCGGCGGCGGGATCTTGATGCCGATCTCGCGCCTCGCCTGACGATTCACTCTTCAGGTCATTCTTCAGGACGCCGTTCGCCACGAAGCCATAGACCGCACGCCGAACCCAGGACGACCCAGCCCCGAGAGGCCTCATGTTGTTGCCCGGCAAGACCATTCTGATCACCGGCGGGGCCGGCCTGGTCGGATCCACCATCGCCGACCAGCTCGTGGCGCATGCGCCCGCCGAGATCCGCGTGCTCGACAACTTCTCACGCGGTCGCATGGCGAACCTGGCCTCTGCGATCGAGCGCGGACCCGTCGTCGTCATCGAGGGCGATCTGCGCGATCCCGCAGTGGTCATGGACGCCACCCGGGGCGTCGACGTCGTGTTCCATCAGGCGGCGATCCGGATCACGCAGTGCGCCGAGGATCCCCGCCTCGCCTTCGAGGTGCTGGGCGGCGGCACCATGAACGTCCTCGATGCCGCGGTGGCGTGCGAGGTCGACAAGGTCGTGGCGGCGTCGTCGGCGTCGGTCTACGGCCAGGCGACCGACTTCCCGACCAAGGAGGACCATCACCCGTACGCGAACGCGACGCTCTACGGCGCGCTGAAGGTGTTTCTGGAAGGCGCGTTCCGCAGCTACCACTCGATGTACGGGCTCGACTACGTCGCCCTGCGCTACTTCAACGTCTACGGGCCCCGCATGGACATCTACGGCATCTACACCGAGGTGCTCGTGCGCTGGATGGAGCGCATCGCGGCGGGCAAGCCGCCGCTCATCTTCGGCGACGGCAGCGAGACGATGGACTTCGTCTACATCGACGACATCGCGCGGGCGAACCTGCTGGCGGCGCAGAGTGACGTCACCGACGAGGTGTTCAACGTCGCCAGCGAGACCGAGACCAGTCTCGACGGCCTGGCCCGGGCGTTGCTCGAAGTCATGGGCTCCGACCTCGAGCCCGAATACGGTCCGGCCCGCAACGTCAACATCGCGTCCCGACGGCTCGCCTCGACCGCCGCGGCGCGCGATCGTCTCGGGTTCACGGCCGAGATCGACCTGCACGAGGGTCTGCGCCGGCTGGTCGAGTGGTGGACGAACGAGCAGGCCGCGGTCGAGGAGAAGACCGGATGATCCCGGTCATGCGCCCCTGGCTCGGGCCCGAAGAAGCCCAGGCCGCAGCCGACGCGGTGGCGTCGGGCTGGGTCGCCCAGGGCCCACGTGTCGCGGCCTTCGAGCAGGCGATCGCGGAGAAGGTCGGCGCCGGGCACGGCGTCGCCGTCAGCTCCTGCACCGCCGCACTCCACCTCGCGCTCCTGCTGCTCGAGATCGGGCCCGGCGACGAAGTCGTCGTTCCCTCGCTCTCGTTCATCGCCACCGCGAACGCGGCGCGCTACGTGGGCGCGACTCCGGTGTTCGCCGACGTCGACCTCGCGACCCAGAACCTCACGCCTGCGACCGTCGAAGCGGCCTGTACGAGCAGAACCCGCGCCGTCATCCTCGTGCACCAGACCGGAGTCCCCGCCGACATCGACGCGATCCGCTCCGTCTGCGCGCCGCACGGCATCGAGATCATCGAGGACGCGGCCTGCGCGATCGGCAGCGTGTACCACGACCGTCCGATCGGAGGTCACAGCTCGCTCGTCGCGCTCTCGTTCCATCCCCGCAAGGTGATCACGACCGGCGAGGGCGGCATGTTGCTCACCGACCGCGCCGACTTCGCCGAGCGGGCCAGACGGTTGCGCGAGCACGGCATGAACGTCAGCGCCGCGGCACGCCACGCCAGCGGCAAGGCCGTGATCGAGGAGTACGTCGAGACCGGGTGGAACTTCCGGATGACCGACATCCAGGCGGCGGTCGGGCTCGTGCAGCTCGGGCGCCTCGACACCATCGTCGAGCGCCGGCGCGCGCTGGCCGCGCGCTATGCCGCCGGGCTGGGCGACATCCCGGGCATCGTGACCGTCACCGATCCGCCCGGGGGCCGCACCAACTTCCAGTCGTACTGGGTCCTGCTCCCCGAGACCTTTCCGGTGTCGCGCAACGACCTGTTGGCGCGTCTGCTCGCCGACGGCATCAGCGGACGCCGGGGCATCATGGCGTCGCACCTCGAGCCCGCGTACGCCGGCCATCCGCACGGCCCGCTCCCGGCGACCGAGATAGCGACGAACCGTTCGCTCATCCTGCCGCTGTTCCACCAGATGACCGAGACCGAGCAGGACCACGTCATCGCCGCGGTACGGCGCGCCGCCGCGGTCGCCGCTTAGCTCGTTCGGTCGCTACTCGGGCCGACCCGTCGCCTAGTACGCGCCGCGGCGCAAGAGCACGACGGGTACGGTCTTCGCCACGATCGCGAGATCCGTGAGCAGCGACCAGTTGTCGACGTAGTAGAGGTCGTGACGGACGTAGTCGTCGAAGGTGGTCTGACTACGACCGTTGACCTGCCACATGCCGGTGATGCCGGGCTTGACGCGCAAGCGGTTCCGGACCTCCTCCGACCATTCCGAGACCTCGCTCGGGAGCGCGGGCCGGGGACCGACCATGCTCATCTCGCCCCGCAGCACGTTCCACAGCTGGGGCAGCTCGTCGAGCGAGAGCTTGCGCAAGAAGGCGCCGACTCGGGTGAGTCGCGGGTCGTCGCGCATCTTGAACAGCGGTCCGTCGACCTCGCTCCGGTCGCGCAGGTCGTCGAGCAGATCTTCGGCGTCGGCGACCATCGTCCGCAGCTTCCAGACCCGGAAGAGCTTGCCCTTGCGACCGACCCGCACCTGCGAGAAGAACACCGGGCCGCGGGAGTCGAGCTTGATCAGGATCGCCGAGACCAGCAGGACCGGGGCGGCGAAGAAGAGGGCGAGCGCGGCGAGGATCGTGTCGAACGATCGCTTGGCGACCGCGCGCCAGCCCGCGAGGCGGACGGGCTCGATGTACATGACGGGCCGCCGGCCGAGCGGCCGGGTCAGGAGGCGGTCGGCGGAGATGTCGACCAGGCCCGAGGTGAGCTCGACGTGGTACCCGCACTCCATCAGCTCCCGGGCGAGGCGGTTCGCCGCCGGCTCCTCGATCGCGCTGGTGGCGATGATGACGCCGTTGGCGTCGAGCGAGCGGAGGATGTCGACCGTGTCGCGCCAGTTCCCGAGCACCGGCACGGGGGCGACGACGCCGTTCGGCCCGCCGCACTCGACGAGGCCGACGACGTGGTAGCCGAGCGCGGTGTTGTCGCCGAGCATCTGGACGATCGCGAGCGCTTCGGCGTTCGTCCCGATGACGACGACGCTGCGCTGGAAGCGGCCGTGACTCCGGGCCCGGCGGAAGATCTGGCGCACGATCGTGCGCTCGACGACCACGGTGCCCAGCGCGAAGAACATTGTGCAGAGGAGCCAGACGCGTGAGATCTGCTGCGCGAAGACGACGCTGACCAGGCCGGTACCGGCCGAGGCGGCGGCGACCGCGTGCAGGATCCGGCGGAGCTCGGCCGTGAAGCTCGTGACCGCGGCCGCCGTGTAGAGCTTGTACCGGGCAAAGACGCCGAGCCAGACCGGCAGGGCGACGACCGCGACGATGATGACCGGACCGATCGCCTCCGGTGCGTCGAACATCGCGTGGCGGACCAGGGCCGCCAGCAGCATCGCGGTGGCGACCGCCACGGCGTCGGCGCCGGCGACCGCAAGCTTCGCTATCCGTGAGCCCTGCGCCCTCGGCAGCTCACTCTCCGGGAGATCAGACCGTTGCTCCGTGTCGTACGGGCGCGTCTGAATCCGTTCGCCCGATGACGTACCAACCTCCGCGGTTGGCCAAGCACTGCCCACAGCGTCCATGCGCGCCTCGCTCACGTTCCCAAGGAAGACCTGACCTTCCCCCCGAAAGGCCTAGCTACCCTGCGCGCCCCAGAACTCGGGACGCTGCTCCACCCAACATGAATCGAACCCGTTGCCAAGGTAGACAGATTGATCGTCGTTGGCAACCGATGTCGCGAAATGTGACCTTTCGTTTGCTCTCCGGATACTAACCGCAGAACAATGTCCGAAAAGCGGACATCGTGTCGGTCAGCGCGCCACCGGCTGCGCGCACTCAACTGCTGATCGGCGTTTCCACTGCCAGACAAGAGCCACGATCGCGGCACCGGTGAATGCACCGCTCGTGCCGCCGATGGCGACACGGGCGAATTCGCCGCTGGCGAGCCTTGTACCCAAATACGCGACCCCCCCCGCGCCCGCCGCCAGCGCCAGCGAGCCCCCCAGGACCCGCAGCACCGAGAGCGGTGACAAGCCGGTCCGGCCCAGGGCCCAGAGCATCACGGGCAGCACCACGAAGATGACGACGAACGCGTGCCCCTCGCCCACCCCGGTGATGCCGTTGAGGTGGGCCCCGATCGTCAGCGCCGGCACCAGGGAGAAGAACCACGCGGCCTGGAGCACCACGGTCGCCCGCGGCCGTCCGGCCGCGACCAGGTAGTCGTAGCCCAGCTCCGCCACCACCCGCATCGCGCCGAGCACCGCCAACCACCGCAGCGGCGAGGCGGACGCCGCCCACCGCTCGCCGTACACGAATCGGACGAGGGGTGCCGAGAGCGCGACGAGCAGCGCACACACGGGAAAGGCGACGGTCGAGAGGAGCCGCGCCGCCCGGATGAACGCGTCGTGCATCTCGGTCCGGTCGTGCTGAAGGCGCGAGAACCCGGCGAGGGAGACCCTCCGGACCGTGAAGGAGATCGTGGTGACCGGCCAGCTCGAGATGTTGAAGGCCAGGTAGTAGAAGCCGAGGGCCACGGGCCCGAGCACGTGCCCGACGACGATGTAGTCGGTGTTGAGGACCGCGAAGGTCAAGAAAGCCGACCCCGTGAGCGGCGCACCGAAGTGGACCAGTTCCCGGGCCATGACCGGATCGAAGCCGGGCCACACCCGGATCGGCGACTTGATCAGGATCACGATGCCGCCCGCGACGGTCCCGGCGAGCGTGGCCCACGCGAGCGCCCACGGGCCCGATCCATGCAGCGCGAGGCCGACCGCGACGGCCGAGAACACGACCAGGTTCGCGAGATCCGACAGGGTCCGGTAATTCTGCTTGAACTCGCGGGTGATCGCCGCCGACTGGACCGCGAAGAAGGCGTCGAGGATGACGCTCACGGCCAGCAGCCGGAGCACCCCGGTCGCGTCCGGCACCTTGAGGACCCGAGCCACGACCGGCGACAGGGCGAACAACACGCCGTACAGCGCGAAGCTCGCCCCCAGGATCAGCGTTGCGCCCGTCGCCGCGATGTCTCGGACGTCACCGGGAAAGCGCACGATCGCAGAGCTGATCCCCACGTCGTTCAGGCTCAGCAGCAGTGACATCGTCACCAAGGCGACCGCGAACACGCCCCAGTCGCTGGGAGCGACGAGGTGCGCGAGGACAACGGTGATCAGGAAATTGATGCCGCGGGTCGAGGCGGTGTTGACGAAGCTCCAGACCAATCCACGCCGGACGAGACGGTCGAGCGAATCGTCTACGTCCTGCGCAGGCTCCTCGGTCGCCTCAGCCATGCGCGCCATTTCCTCCGACGATCCAGGGTACGACGCCGGGGCTTCTCGGCCGCCTACGCGTGCGCGAGCGAACGATCAAGGTGATCGCACACGTACTCGACCTCGGCGGGAGTCATCAGCGGATCCATCGGGAGCGACAACACCGTCGATGCCGCCTCCTCGGCGGCGGGTGCGGGCCGGGCCCACGCCGACAGGGCGGGCTGGTTCGAGAGGGCGACCGGATAGTGCACTCCCGTCGCGATGCGGGCGGCCGCCAGTGCGGTCTGCACCGCGTCGCGGTCGCCGACCCGGGCGACCATCAAGTGGTGCACGGCGCCGTCCGTCCACGGCACGAGGGTGCCGGCCGGCAGCAGGTCGTCGTACCGCGCCGCCAACGCCCGGCGGGCGGCTGTCCAGTCCGGCAGGTAGCGGAGCTTCACCGAGAGGAACGCGGCCTGCATCCCGTCGAGACGCGAGCAGTATCCGACCTCGGAGTGCCGGTAGTGATCGTCGCGACCGTGGTCCCGCAGCGACCGCACGCGCTCGGCGACCGCTTCGTTCTTGGTCACGATCGCGCCGCCGTCACCGAGCGCCCCGAGGTTCTTACCGGGATAGAAGCTGAAACACGCGGCGTCTCCGACGCTGCCGACGAACTCGCCGTTCCAGGTGGCCAGGTGGGCCTGGGCGGCATCTTCGATGACGACGAGACCGCTCTCGCGCCACGCGGCGAGAAGATCGAAGGGCACGAGGTGCCCGAACAGGTGCACCGGCAGGATCGCCCGCGTGCGCTCGCTGCGGACGGCCGCGACGGTCTCCGCTGTGAGCAACAGCGTCACCGGGTCGACGTCGGCCATGACCGGAACCGCGCCCGCGTGGCGCACTGCCGACGCCGTCGCGATGAACGTCATGGCCGGCACGACGACCTCGTCGCCGGGACCGATGTCGAAGGCGCGCAGCGCGAGCGCGAGGGCGTCGGTACCCGACGCGCACCCCACGGCGTGGGGTGCGCCATGGGCCGCGGCGAACTCCTGCTCGAAGCGGGAAACGACGGCACCGCCTGCGAACTGGCTCGTGGCAACGACGTCGGCGTACGCCGCCTGCAGGTCGTCCGCGATGGTCGCGTGCAGACGCGTCAGGTCGAGGAAAGGAACGTTGCGAGGTGACACGAGCACCCAGGGTAGTCCCCCCTACGCGACCCCTTTTCCGTCCGCGAGCGACCCCGACCTACCCCGTACAGGCCACGCCCGAGAGGACCGCGACTCGGTTGTCCCACATGTTGTTGCACCAGACGTTTCCGGAGTTGCCCTTCCAGTCCCGGACCGCTCCTGCGAAACCGCACTTTGCGTTGTTGCCGCGCTGGAACACGTTGTCCTTCCAGACGAGCTTCGTCCCGTTCGGATACGGCTTGGAGCTCAGCCCTGCGCCCGTGTACGCGCAGTACCCGGCGGCGGAGGTCGCCTTGAACAGGTTGTTGGTCACGGTCATGTTCGAGATCGCCGAGAAGTCACCGAACAGTCCGACGTCGGCCGCGCAGCCCGCGCCGTTCGGGACCGGCCCGTTGACGGGCTGGCACAGGAAGGAGTTGTGGTACAGCACCATCTTGTGGCCGTAGTTCCCGTTCGAGATGAAGGCGTCCATGTGCGCGCTCTGGTACTCGTGGTCGGCAACGAGATACGAGTGACGAATTTCACAGAAGCCGTCGCACTGCACACCGCTGCGCGCACCGTGCACGTAGTTGCGCCACATGAAGATGTTGGAGTCCGACACCGCGGCGACGTCGGCGGCCCTCGGGATCGCGACCTCGTTGTCGATCATGACGACCGGTCCGCAACCGACCTTCGAACCGCAGACGAAGTCGGCCCACTTGTCGTCGATCGTGCCCTTGATCAACGACTTGCGAATGGTGACACACGGTGTTGCGTACGAGCGCGTGCCGTTGCCCGCGAGGATCGTGAGATCACCGTTGATGATCTTCGAGTCGATCACCGCGCCGCACGAACGGATCGTCATCGGACCCGTGTAGTTCGTCAGCCTCGTTCCCGTGGGAACGCCGTTGTTCGCCGTACTCGGGAACGCCCCCGGAACCGGTGGCTTGGTGGTCGGCGTCGGCGGTTTCGTGGTGGGCGTCGGCGGTTTCGTGGTCGGCGTCGACGGCGACGACGACAACGTGACGTCGACCCAGTAGTTGGTCGCGCGCCCCGAACCCACGGTGGGGAAGGCGATACCGCCGTAGTGGAACATGCCATTCGGCTTTCCGAACGCCCCCGCCGCCGGCATCGTCACGACGGAGTTCGAGACCGTGTGCGCGAAGTAGTTGTAGGTGTAGGCGTAGTGACCGCGCGGCGCGTGATACGAGACGACGTACTTCGCGTTCGCCCGCAACAGCACGGGATGCAAGAACTTCGCGTGTTGCCAACCCCCGGCCGTCTCGTGCGTGAACACGACGCGGCGCAACCCGTGGCCGTCCGCGGTCCACAGGGTGCCGGTGTGCGTGCCGAGATTCGCGGCGCCTTTGTAGAAGCGGATTCCCGTCGCGTAGAGATTGCGCTTCGGCGAGAACCGCATGCCGAGCTCGACCGATCGCGGATCCGCGGCCGACGGAACGCTCGGCTTCGCCGTCGTCGCGAACACCGTCACCGTGGCCGACGCCGCGCCGGAATTGGTGACGACGGCGAACGCACCACCGAGTACCAAAAAACTGGAAATCCCCGCAAGAACGAGACGGCGGGCGCGACTTGAACGTCGCGAAACGAACGGATGCATCGTGTGGCCCCTCAGCACTCACCGCCCCCGGTGACCGGTCGGTCTAGTCGACGCGCGCGGGCGGATGCGGATTCGCACTTGAACACGAGGGAGAATTCAGACTTGAACACCGAGAGAATCACTGGGAACGCGCAGGAAGCGTCCACATTCCGCCATATCGTCGAAATCTGTGCATGCGTCCCCGAACTCCAGTCCGTACCTCTGCAGCTGGTACAACTAGGACCCTCATGAAGGGCTTGATCCTGGCGGGCGGCGCCGGCACCCGGCTGCGGCCGATCACCCACACGAGCGCCAAGCAGCTCGTGCCGATTGCCAACAAACCGATCCTGTTCTACGTGGTCGACGACATGGCTGCGGCAGGAATCAAGGACATCGGTGTCGTGGTGTCACCCGAGAGTGGTCGCGAGATCGCAACCGCGCTCGGTGACGGCTCGCAATTCGGTGTCGAGCTGACGTTCATCCCACAGGCGGAGCCGCTCGGCCTCGCGCATTGCGTTCGTATCGCGTCAGATTTTCTCGGCGACGACGACTTCGTGATGTATCTCGGCGACAACATGCTGCAGCAGAAGTTGCGCCCACTCGTCGATCGCTTCGTCGCGGAACGCACGCGTCCGCGCGAGCTGCACGACCCCGAGAGCGAACTTCCCGCCGCGCAGATCCTTCTCGCACACGTCGACGATCCTCGCCAGTTCGGCGTCGCCGAAGTGAACGCGCAAGGCGGTGTCGTCCGACTCGTCGAGAAGCCCGCCGACCCGCCGTCCGACCTCGCGCTCACGGGCGTCTACATCTTCGACAAACGCATCCACGCCGCGGTGAACGCTATCCAACCGTCGGCGCGCGGCGAGCTCGAGATTACCGACGCGATCCAGTGGTTGATCGACGCCGGATTTCCGGTCATGCACGAGGTGCTCGAGGGCTGGTGGATCGACACGGGCAAGAAGGACCCGTTGTTGCACTGCAACCGCCTCGTCCTCGACACCATCGTGGCACGCATCGACGGCGACCTCGACGCCGAATCGCGCGTCGAAGGTCGCGTCGTGATCGAAGCCGGCGCGGTACTGCGGGCGTCGGTCGTGCGCGGTCCCGCCGTCATCGGCGCGGGAACGAAGTTGACCGACACGTACGTCGGGCCCTACACGGCGATCGGCGCGAACTGCGAGCTACGCGACGCCGAGATCGAGCACTCCGTGGTGTTGGAGCGGAGCCGGATCATCGGGGTACATCACATTCACGATTCCCTGCTCGGGCGCGAGGTCGAGGTCGTGCGCAGCGGCGACCGACCCAAAGCGACGCGACTGATGCTCGGAGACCATTCCCGAGCCGACCTGGAGTAGCGATGGCAACCATCTCCGAGAGCACACTCATCGCCGGCGTCTTCCACGTGCTGCCGTCGGTGCACCGCGACAAGCGCGGGCTGTTCGTCGAGACGTACCGGCGCGAGTGGATCCCGAGCGGGCGCGAGATGATCCAGGCGAACCGCGCCGATCGTTCCGCCGGTTGCATCGTCGGCCTGCACTACCACCTGCATCAGGCCGACTACTGGTACGTCCCGTTCGGCCGGGCGCGTGTCGTCCTGCACGACCTGCGCGTCGGCAGCGCAACCGACGGTACGACGGAGGTCTTCGACCTCGGCGAGCCGGAGAACGGCGAGAACGTGCACGAGGGCGTGTTCATCCCGCCGGGTGTCGCGCACGGGTTCGCGTCGCTCACCGACATGACGATCACGTATCTCGTCGACGGCTACTACAACGCGGCCGACGAGCTGGGCGTGGCGTGGGACGACCCGCAGATCGCAGCCGACTGGGGCGTCACGAACCCCGAGCTCTCCGACCGCGACGCCGCCAATCCGAAGCGTGCCGAGATCGGCGAGCGCGTCCGCCCGGCGTGGCCGATGCGCACATGAACATCCTCGTCACCGGCGGTGCCGGGTTCATCGGATCGAACTTCGTGCGCTGGTGGGCGCGCGAGCGTCCCCGCGACACCGTGGTCGCGTACGACCTGCTCACGTACGCGGGCAACCGCGAGAGCCTGGTCGGCGTGCCGCACGAATTCGTCCAGGGCGACATCGGTGACATCGACGTCGCGATGAACGCAATGCGCGAGTACGAGATCGACACGATCGTCAACTTCGCGGCGGAGTCGCACAACTCGTACGCGATCACGAACCCGGGAGTCTTCTTCCAGACCAACGTCGTGGGAACGCAACGGTTGTGCGAGGCGGTCCGGCGCATCGGCGTCGACAAGTTCCACCGCTTCCATCACGTCTCGACGTGCGAGGTCTACGGCGATCTCGATCTCGACGCGACCGAGCCGTTCAACGAATCGTCGCCGTACGCGCCTCGTACGCCGTACAACGCGTCGAAGGCCGGCGGCGACCACGCGGTCCGCGCGTACTCGGAGACGTTCGGTCTCCCGATCTCGATCACGAACTGCGCCAACAACTACGGGCCGTTCCAGTTCCCGGAGAAGGTCATCCCGCTGTTCGCGACACGCGCGATCGACGACCTCGACATCCCGCTCTACGCCTCGACCCAGAACCGGCGGGAATGGATCCACGCCGACGACCACTGCCGCGCCATCGCCATGATCCTCGACAACGGACGGGTCGGCGAGACCTACCACGTCGGGACGGGCGAGGAGCGCAGCATCGAGGAGATCGCCGACGCGGTCCTCGCCGCACTCGGCAAGCCCGCGTCGCTCAAGAAGATCGTTCCGGACCGTCCCGGTCACGACCGTCGCTATCTGCTCGACCACTCGAAGATCAAGGCCGAGCTCGGCTGGGAGCCGCTGGTCGGGTTCAAGGACGGCCTGGGCGAAACAGTGCAGTGGTACGAAGCGAACCGCGAGTGGTGGGAACCACTGAAGGAGCGTGCGCCCGTCGACGAGACGGCCGCGTGGAAGTGACCTGAGCGTTGCGGGTCCTCGTTACCGGAGCGGGCGGCATGGTAGGCCGCGAGGTCGCCGAGCTCTTCGACGGTGAAGGCGCGCACCAAGTCTTTGCGTTCGATCACGCCGCCCTCGACGTCGCCGACCGCGATTCGGTGCTCGGCGCGATCGGCTCGGTCCGACCCGACGCGATCGTGCACTGCGCGGCGATGACCGCGGTCGACGCGTGCGAGACCGAACGCGACCGCGCGTTCCTCGTCAACGCGCTGGGCGTGCGGTGGGTCATGGAAGGGGCGCGGCGAGCGGGCGCGTACGTCGTCTCGCTCTCGACCGACTACGTGTTCGACGGTTCGCAACCCGAGCCGTATCACGAATGGGACACGCCGAACCCGGCATCGGTGTACGGACAGTCGAAGCTCGGTGGCGAGTTCGAGATCGACCTCGAGTGCGCGGTCGTGCGCACCTCGTGGGTCATCGGGCGGTACGGCGCCAACATGGCGAAGACGATCCTGCGCTTGGCCGCGGGCGACACTCCTCTGCGCTTCGTCGACGACCAGCGCGGGTGTCCGACCATCGCCGCCGACCTCGCGACGATGTTGCGCACGTTCGTCGTCGAACGCCTGCCCGGAACGTGGCACGTCACCAACCAGGGTCCGGTCAGTTGGTTCGAGTTCGCGGGCGAGGTCCTGCGCGCGAACGGCGACGACCCGGCCCGCGTGGCACCGATCTCGACCGCCGACCTCGATCCGCCCCGACCCGCGCCCCGACCCGCGAACTCCGTCCTCGACAACCGCGCGCTGCGGCTCGCGGGCCGAACGCTGCTCCCCGACTTCCGCGAATCACTTCCCACGCTGGTCCGGGCCATCGCCGACGGCGCGTAACGCGGCGGGGACCCGCCTTCGGGTTCGTGGCCTCGGGTAGCCGGGGAGTCAGCTCCGCATGCGGCGCATGTCGGCGGGGTGTTGCGCACGCGCGGGCGCGACCCGGATCTTCACGTCGAGCGCGATCACGCCGTCGGCGGACGCGACCACCGGATTCAGGTCCATCTCCGCGATCTCCTGCACGTCGTCAGCGAGCGCACCGACGCGCAGGAGCAGGTCCTCGACGGCGGCGACGTCGACCTGCGGCCGGCCCCGGTAGCCGAACAGCAGCGGTGATCCCCGCAACGACCGCACGAGCTCGCGCGCGTCCTCGTCGGTGACGGGCACGAGCCGCAGGGCCCGATCGGCGAGCAGCTCCGCCGTCGCGCCGCCCAGCCCGAACAGCACCAGCGGACCGAACGACGGGTCGTGCGTGATACCGACGATGAGCTCGACGCCGCTGCGTTCGCCCGTCCCCGCGCTCCCGGCGACCATCGGTTGCACGATCGCGCCGGTCATCGTCGCACCGAGCGCCTTCGACATCTCGGTGAACGCCCGACGTACGGTCTCCTCGTCCCGCAGATCGAGGACGACGCCACCTACGTCGCTCTTGTGCACGAGGTTCGGCGCCGACGCCTTGAGCACGACGGGAAAGCCGAGCTCGCGCGCGGCGTGCGCCGCTTGCTCCGCGTCGGCAACCTCGCGCACGGGGGCGGCCGGGATGCCGAAGCAGCCGAGGAGCGTGGCGGCCGCGGCCGGCTCGAGCCACGAGCCCTCCGGATCCCGCGCGAGCGCGGCCGTCACGATCGCGTGCGCACCGCCGCGATCGATACCGTCGAGGTTCGGCACCACGCCCGGCGGACGACGCCGCCAGTCGGCCAGATCCGCGACGCGGCCGAGCGCGTGCGCCGCCGATTCCGGGAACGCGAACGACGGAATCGTCTGGCGACCGTCACGCCCGCGGAGCGCATCGGGTACGCCGGCGCGGCCGAGGAAGCACGACAGGATGGGCTTGCCGTGCGCGGCATCGGCGGCCCGGCCGATCGCGAGCGCGACGTCCTCCGCGCGCGTGACCAAGGGCGGGACGAAGATGACGAGCACCGCGTCGATCGACGGGTCGGCGAGCGTCACGCGCAGCGCGTCCTCGTACTGCTCGGCGGTCGCGCCCGCTACGAGGTCGACCGGGTTCCGTACCGACGCGCCAGTCGAGGCAATCGCACGCAGCGCGTCCTGGGTTGCGGTGTCGAGCTCCCCGACCTCGAGCCCCGCGCCCGCGCACGCGTCGGCGGCGAGGATGCCCGGACCTCCGGCATTGCTCACGATCGCGACCCGCCGCCCGGCGGGAATCGGCTGGTGCGCGAGCACCATCGCGGTCGAGAGCAGCTCGTCGAGCGTGTCGACCCGGATGACACCGGCCTGGCGGAAGAGCGCGTCGACCGCGACGTCGGGCGCGGCGAGCGCGGCGGTGTGCGACGAAGCGGCGCGACTCCCGGCCGCGGTTCGACCACTCTTCACCGCGACAATCGGTTTCGTGCGTGCCACGTTGCGCGCCAGGCGCACGAACTTGGCCGGATTCCCGAACGACTCGAGGTACAGCAGGATCACCTGCGTCTGCGCGTCGTCGGCCCAGAACTGCAGCAGATCGTTGCCACTCACGTCGGCCTTGTTGCCGACCGAGACGAACTGCGAGATGCCGATGCCGAGCTCGCCGGCGCGGCTCATCAGCTCGATGCCGAGTCCACCCGACTGCGACAGGAACGCGACGTTCCCGGCGACAGGACGAGCGGGCGCGAAAGTCGCGTTCATGTGGACCGCGGGCGCGGTGTTCAACACACCGAGACAGTTCGGGCCGATGATCCGCATCCCGTTGCTCCGGGCGGCGGCGACCAGCTCGCGCTCCGCAGCCTTGCCCTCGGGTCCCGTCTCGGCGAAGCCCGCGGAGATGATCAGGAGTCCGCGCACGCCTTTCTCCGCGCACTCGCGCACGACGTCGGAGACCTCGGGCGCGGGCACGACGACGATCGCGAGGTCGACCGCGTCGGGGACCTCGAGCACATTTGCATAGGCGCGCACGCCGGCAACCGACAGCGACGTGGGGTGCACCGGATAGATCGGTCCCTCGAAGCCGTACGCGAGCAGGTTGCGGAACAGCTCGTGACCGATCCGGCCCGGATGCGTGCTGGCCCCGATCACGGCGATCGAACGCGGCGCGAGCAGCCGCGCGATCGACGCGGACTCGGCCTTGCTCTCGCGTGCTTCGACGACCCCGACCGAGCTCGTCGTGGGGGCGATCTCGAAGCGGACGCGCACCGCGCCGTCCTCGAAGCGGCTCTTCGCCTCCCAGCCCGCCGCGGAGAAAACATTCAGCATCTTCGAGTTTCCCGGCAACGTGTCGGCGAAGAACGTCGTGATGTCTTGCTCACGCGCGATTCCCGCGAGGTGCTCGAGCAGGAGCGTGGCCAGACCCCGTTGCTGTTGGTCGTCGGCGACCGCGAACGCGACCTCCGCCTCGGCGGGGGCGATGCGATCGTACCGGGCGACCGCGACGATGTCGGCGCCGATCTGCGCGACCAGCACCATGTGATCGACGTAGTCGATCGACGTGATCCGTTCGAGCTGCACCGCGGTCGGGCGCGGCACGGGCGAGAAGAACCGCAGGTATATCGACTCGTCGCTCAATCGCTCGTAGAGCGCGAGCAACGCGGGTTCGTCATCGGGCCGGCTCGGCCGCACGCGCGCGGTGCCGCCATCGGCGAGAACGACGTCGCTCTCCCACCGGGCCGGATACTCGAACACACTCGCACGTTACGGCCCCGGGCGCGACCGGACCGTCACCATCCGGAACGACCACGTCGTCCCGGAGCCGGCGTGATCAGAGGCGGTCGACGATGGCCTGCGCGAACTCGCTCGTCTTGACCTCGGTCGCGCCGTCCATCAGACGGGCGAAGTCGTAGGTCACGATCTTCTCCGCGATCGTCGCCTCGATCGCGCGTTCGATGTCGCGCGCCGCCTTCGTCCACCCGAGGTGATCGAACATCATCACGCCCGACAACAACACCGAGCTCGGGTTGACCTTGTCCTGCCCCGCGTACTTGGGCGCGGTGCCGTGCGTGGCCTCGAAGATGCCGTGCCCGGTCACGTAGTTGATGTTGCCGCCGGGTGCGATCCCGATCCCGCCGACCTGCGCGGCCAGCGCGTCGGAGAGATAGTCGCCGTTCAGATTGGTCGTGGCGATGACGTCGAAATCCTCGGGACGGGTCAGCACCTGCTGCAGCGTGATGTCGGCGATGCTGTCCTTCACCAGGACTTTGGCGCCGGGCTTGCCGGCGCAGTCGTCCCAGCCGACCGCGACGTCGCTGAATTCCTCGCGCACGAGCTCGTAGCCCCAGTTACGGAACGCACCTTCGGTGAACTTCTGGATGTTCCCTTTGTGCACGAGCGTGACGCTCTTGCGATCGTTCTCGACCGCGTACTTGATCGCGGCGCGGATCAGGCGCTTCGAACCGGTCTCCGAGATCGGCTTGATCCCCACACCGGAGTCGGGGCGGATGTTCCAGTCGAACTTCTCCTTCAGCAGCGCGATGAGCTCGCGCGCTTCGGGCGTTCCCTCCTCGACTTCGAGGCCGGCATAGATGTCCTCGGTGTTTTCGCGGAAGATCACCATGTCGACGGCTTCCGGACGCTTCACCGGTGACGGCACGCCCTGGAACCACCGCACCGGGCGCAGGCACACGTAGAGGTCGAGGAGTTGACGTAGCGCGACGTTCAGCGACCGGATGCCGCCACCGATGGGCGTGGTGAGCGGACCCTTGATCCCGATGAGGTACTCGCGGAACGTGTCGACGGTCTCGTCGGGCAGCCAGGATCCGGTCGCGTTGAAGGCCTTCTCCCCCGCGAGCACCTCTTTCCAGGAGATGCTCTTTCCGTGCTTGGCCGCGGCGGCGTCCATCACCAGTTGGGCGGCCGGCCAGATGTCGATCCCGGTGCCGTCGCCTTCGACGTAGGGGATGATGGGCTCGTCGGGAACCGACAGCGTGCCGTCGGCTTGCGTGGTGATCTTCTCGGGCATGGCCCGACGTTAGTTGCCGCCGAGATGGGGTTTGAGATTGGGCTGCGCGCCGCCCGAGGAGTCGATCGGCGTGATCGGCGAGATCGGTTTGGTGGTCGGCGTCACCGGCTTGTCGTTGAGGCCGGCCTGGTCGAGCGCCTGCTTGACGAGCTTCGACTGCACGAAGATCTCGACGCGCCGGTTCTGCGCCCGGCCGTCAGCCGTCGTGTTCGACGCGACGAAGTCCTGGTCGCCACGACCGGCGGGAAACAGCCGGCTCCGGCTCAGCCCGATCGACGCGAAATAGTCGGCGACGGCATCGGCCCGGAACGACGACAGATAGAGGTTCGACCGGAATGGCCCACCCGCCCGAATGGGCACGTCGTCGGTGTAGCCGTTGATGTCGATCCGGTTGTCGACCGACTTCAACACCTGCCCGATGACGTTCAACAGCTCCAGCCCCTGCGGTCGGAGGTCGGCTTGGCCGCTCTCGAACAGGACGCGGTCGGTGAGGAGCGTGACCTGCAGCCCGTTGTTGAGCTCCTTCGTCTGCACCTTGCCGCCGAAGCCGAGACTCTTCGCGGCCTCGGTGATCCGCTTGTCGACGTCGGCGAGCGTCTGGCGCTGGGTTGCGGCCTGGGCCTGGTTGCTCGCCGTCGCCGACAGGATCTGTTGGATCTGATCGCCGTTTACCGAAGCGTCCTTGGGTGCCAGCTGACCGCCCGTGAACGGTCCGTCACCGTTGCCCTGCCCGACGACGGGCGACGTCGCCTTGCCCGATCCGCCGATGCCCGCGTCGAGCTTGCCGCCACCGAGTGCCTCGTTGAACCCGATCGCGAACGCCTTGAACTTGGTGACGTCGACCGTCGACATGGCGAAGAGCGCGATGAACATCGCCATGAGCAGCGTGAGCAGGTCGGCGTAGGGGATGACCCACGCCTCGTGGTTCACGTGCTCTTCGTGCTCCTCGTGGATCTCGTCGTCGCGTCCGTGCGACATGGTGAACCGTCGCTACGCGGCGGCTGCAGCTTGGCCGCCGCCACTCTGGGTCGCCGCGGGCGGCACCGCCTTGTCGCGCTCCGAGGGCGGTACGTGCGACTTGAGCAGCTCCTCGACGACGCGGGGCGAGACGCCGGCCTGGATCGCCATGATCCCTTCGACGATCAGCTGCTTGTGCGCGACCTCGGCCAGCGAGAGCTGCTTCAGCTTGTTGGCCCACGGGAGCCACACCCCGTTGGCAAGGAACACGCCCCAGAACGTCGCGACGAACGCGCCGGCGATTCCCTGCCCCACCTTCTCGGGGTGCGACAGCTGGGCCATGGTCGCCATGAGCCCGAACACCGCGCCGATGATGCCGAAGGTCGGTGCGAACACACCGGCCGACGTGAACCAACCCTGGCCGACCTTGTGCCGTTCCTTCATCGCACCGATCTCGGCGTTCAGCGTCTTCTTCAGCGCGTCGGGATCGGTCCCGTCGACCGCCAGCTCGATGCCCTTGCGGAAGAACGGCTCCTCGATGCCCTTCGCCTCTTCCTCCAACGCGAGGAGGCCTTCGGCGCGGGCGCGGTTGGTGAGGACGACGATCTTCGCGATGGTCTCGCTCGCGGAGTGGGTCTCCTTGCCCTTCATCGCCTTGCCCACGTACTTCCCGAGGTTCTGCGTCGCTTCCCACGGATACGAGGCGATCGTCGCGCCCAGGTGCCCGAACAGCACGATGATGATCGAGCCGAACTCCATGAACAGGAACGCGATGTTGATGCCGTGCATGGTCGCGCTGATGAACACGCCCGCCAAGCACAGCCCGAGCCCGATCATCGAGCCCTTTTCCATCGTCCCTCCCGGAGTCCAGCCGTCCCTAAGAGCGTGGTATCGACCCCGGCCGCGGCCCGCTGAAGACATTTGGCACACGGTGGGCGGCGCGTTCGTTCACCGGCGGGCGGCAGGGCGTCCCGCGGCGCCGCGGATCGGAGCTCAGGAGCTCGTCAGGCGACGGCGGGGGTCGAATCGAGCGCGACCCGCAGTGACCGGACGAAAGCCGCGGCCTCGTCGGGTCCGCCGCCGTCGAGAAGCCGGCGGACGAGCGCGCTGCCCACGATCACGCCGTCGGCGCTCGCCGCCGCCTGCGCGGCCTGCTCCGGTGTCGAGATGCCCACTCCGAGGAGCACCGGCTTGTCGGTGACGGCCTTGCAGCGCCGGCCCATCTCGCCCGCGTGGATCGCGAGCTCGTTCCGTTCGCCGGTCACACCCATTAGCGACACGCCGTAGACGAAGCCGCGCGAACGCTCGCAGATCTGACGGAGGCGCTCGTCGGGCGTGGTCGGCGCCGCCAGGAGGACGGTCTCGACCCCGGCCGCGTCGGCCGCGTCTCCCCAACCGTCGAGCTCGTCGAGAGGCAGGTCGGGGACGATCGCGCCGTCGACGCCGCACTGACTCAGATGTTGCGCGCAGCGCTCGTGCCCGAGCCGCGCGACGAGGTTGTAGTAGGTCATCACGACGAGCGGCGCGGGGACGTCGATCGTCGCCATGACGTCGATCACGCCGATCGGCGTGGCACCGAGATCGAGCGCGCGCTGGCTCGCCTCCTGAATGGTGCGGCCGTCCATGATCGGGTCCGAGAACGGAATGCCGACCTCGACCGCGTCGGCGCCCGCGTCGACCACGGCTCGCACCACCTCGTGCCACTCCCGCCCCAGACCACCCGTGACGTAGGGGACCAGCAGCTTCGCCCCCGCGTCGCGGCGACTGCGCAGATGGGATTCGAGATTCACTCGAGACCGCCGAGCATCTCCGCGACCTGCGCCGCGTCCTTGTCGCCACGCCCCGACAGCGTGATCAACACCGTCGATCCCGCCGGGATCGCGTGGCCCGCCTCGCGCGCGACCCATGCGATCGCATGCGCGGGTTCGAGGGCCGGAACGATGCCTTCGGTCGCGGCGAGCAGTTGGAACCCGGCGAGCGCTTCCTGGTCGGTGGCCGCGTGGTACTCGGCCCGACCCGTCGCCGCGAGCATCGCGTGCTCGGGCCCGACACCCGGGTAGTCGAGGCCGGCGCTGATCGAGGACGCCTCGAGCACCTGGCCGAACTCGTCTTGCAGAAACAGCGAGCGCATCCCGTGCACGATCCCCGGCACACCCCGCATGACCGCGGCGCCGTGGTGGCCCGATTCGAGACCCTGGCCGCCGGCTTCGACACCCACGAGTCGTGCGTTCGTGTCGACGAAGCCCGCGAACGTGCCGATCGCGTTCGAACCGCCGCCGACGCACGCGACGACCACGTCGGGATCGGCGTCGCCGAGTATCTCGCGGCACTGGCGGTAAGCCTCGTCGCCGACGACCCGCTGGAACTCGCGCACCATCCACGGGAACGGATGCGGTCCCATGGCCGAACCGAGGCAGTAGTGCGTGCTCTCGACGCTCGCGACCCACGCCCGCATCGCCTCGTTCACGGCGTCCTTCAACGTCGCGCTTCCCGACTCGACCGGGACGACCTCGGCACCGAGCAGTTTCATCCGCCAGACGTTGAGCGCCTGGCGCTCGACGTCGACGGCTCCCATGTAGACGACGCAGCCGAGTCCGAAGAGCGCGGCGGCCGTCGCGGTCGCGACGCCGTGCTGGCCGGCGCCGGTCTCCGCGATGACCCGCATCTTGCCCATCCGGCGCGTCAGCAACGCCTGACCGAGCACGTTGTTGATCTTGTGCGAGCCAGTGTGAGTGAGGTCTTCGCGCTTCAACAGGATCCGCAACCCGAGTTGCCCGGAGAGCCGATGACACTCGGTCACCGGCGTCGGACGGCCCGCGTAGCTCGAGAGCAGTGCCGCGTACTCCGCGCGGAAGGCTTCGTCCGACCACGCCGACCGGAATTCCTGCTCCAGTTGGACGAGCGCAGGCACGAGGGTCTCGGGCGCGTAACGACCCCCGAACTCACCGAAGCGACCGAGTCCGACCGGCTCGGGCCCCGGTGGCTCGAGCTGCAACGGCGCACCTCTTCTCGGAGCTTCGGCACGTTGCACTTCGGTTCTCGGAACTTCGGGCCGCGGAGCTTCGGCTCGAGGAGCAGGCATCCGGCGGATTCTACGGCGCCCGCACCGACCGGCGGCCGGAGTTCGGCCAAGGGTGAGAGCAAGACTTCCCGTGCCGTCAGTGGTCGATCTGCCAGTCCCAGGGTCGGGTCACGCCGCCGACCTCGTCGACGGTGAGATCGATCGGGTGCTCACCGGTGAGATCGGCGACGTCCGCGGCCGCGGCGCGCGCCGATGCAACGAATCGCCGCAGCTTGGCCGGATCCTTGCGGCCCGGTCGTTGTTCGACTCCGCTCGACACGTCGACTCCCCACGGTCGTACGAGCCGGATCGCGTCGCCGACGTTCTCCGCGTCGAGTCCGCCCGCGAGCAGGATGCGTTTCCCGCGCGGCGCGCCTTCGGCGAGTCGCCAGTCGAAGACCTTCCCCGAACCCGGATCGGGCGAGTCGATGAGGATGATGTCGGCCGCGCTCGCAGACGCGTCGGCGAGCGCGGGATCACCGGCCGCGAACGCGCGGATGACGAACTGCACGCGCTCGCGTATCCAGGCCACCTCCGACGGCGGCTCGTTGCCGTGCAGCTGCACGCCGTGCAGGCCGGCGCGCCCGACGATCTCGATGATGCGTTCCGGGCGTTCGTCGCGGAACACCCCGATCGTGTGCATCTCGCGGGGCAGACGCCGGACGATGTCGCGTACCGTCTCGGGGTCGACCTGGCGCGGGCTCGGCGCGAGCACGAATCCCAGCGCGTCGGCATCGAGCGCCGTGGCGAGCAGCGCGTCGTCCTCGTTGGTGATCCCGCAGATCTTCACGAACATGTCGGCAGCTCGCGCTCGGGCTTCAATCGGTCTTCGATCGGGGTTCGATCGGACGTTGCTCGACCGTCACGCCGGACCCCTTCGGACGACGGGGACACTCGCCAACTCGCGCACGAGCGCCGCGGGATCCTCCGCGCGTACGAGTGCCTCGCCGACCAGGATCGCGTCGAACCCGGCCGTTGCGACCCGCCGCGCGTCGTCGGTCGTGCGGATCGCCGACTCCGCCACCGCGATCACCTCGGGCGCCAGCAACGTCGACAGCCCGGTCGCGACGCCGAGATCCTCGGCGAAAGTCGAGAGGTCGCGACTGTTGATCCCCACCACTTGCGCCCCGGCGTGAAACGCCCTCTCGACCTCGTACGCGTCGTGGGCTTCGACGAGCACGCCCATCCCGAGCGCGACCGCGAGCGCGTGCAGATCGGCGAGCAGCGCGTCGTCGGGGATGGCGGCGACGATGAGGAGCACCGCATCGGCGCCGATCGCGCGCGCTTCGTAGATCTGTACTTCGTCGATCGTGAAGTCCTTGCGCAGGCACGGCAGGGTGGTCGCGGCGCGCGCGGCCTGCAGATCGGCCACCATCCCGCCGAAGTACGGTTCGTCGGTCAGGACCGAGATCGCGACCGCTCCCCCGGCTTCGTACGCCTTCGCGACGGTCGCGGGATCGAGGTCGGGCGCGAGGTCGCCCTTCGACGGTGATCGCCGCTTCAACTCGCCGATCACCGCGACGTGACCGTCGGGCCGCCGCAGCGCCGCAGTGAAGTCGCGGGTCGGTCCGGCCTCGAGCGCAGTCTTTCGGAGCAGGTCGCGCGTCTGCGGGTAGCGGAGCACCGTGACCTCGTCGCGTTTGGTCGCGAGGATGTCGTGGAGGATCGTCAAGCGGCGGGAAGTCTACGCTCCGGCTCCGCGCACGCGACCCTCCGAACCGGTCGCTCGCAGGGTCGTACAAACAGCCGCGCAACAGGATGCGGGAGCCCGAGCGGGATCCGGAAGCCCGGGCCACCCGCCCCGACACCTGATGCCCGGCTAACAGTCCCCTCACACTTTTCCGCGAGCCTGAGTGCGACGATGGAGGACACATGGAACGCGGGACGATCCTCGTCGTCGACGACGAGCCGAACATTGCCGATCTGGTGGAGCTCTACCTCCGGCGCGATGGCTACCGGGTGGTGAAGGCTGCGACGGGCGAGGAGGTCGCCGGGGCCGTGAGCTCGCACCGGCCCCGACTCGTCGTGCTCGACGTGGGGCTGCCCGACATCGACGGCCTCGAGGTGTGCCGCCGACTCCGCCAGACCTCGTCGATCCCGGTCATCTTCCTCACCGCCCGCGACACCGAGATCGATCGCGTCCTCGGGCTCGAGCTCGGTGCGGACGACTACGTCACCAAGCCGTTCTCGCCGCCCGAGCTCGTCGCCCGCGTGAAGGCGGTGCTGCGCCGGGCCGACGGTACGACGGCCACCGCGGAGCTGGTGCAGGTCGGCGCGGTGACGATCGACGCCGGACGGCGCGAGGTGCGCGTCGGCGAGGAGCCCGTCGCATTCACCGGCAAGGAGTTCGACCTGCTGAAGTTCCTCGCCGAACGACCCGGTCTGGCGATGTCGCGCCAGCAGATTCTCGACGGCGTGTGGGGTCACGACTGGTACGGCGACGCCCGCACTGTCGACGTCCACATCGCGCAGGTGCGCAAGAAGGTCGCCGACTCGGTGCGCATCGACACGGTGCGCGGTGTCGGATACCGCCTCGATCCCCAGTGATGACGGCCCGACGGTATGACGCGGTGACAGGGTGACGCGAATCTCGCTGCGGACGCGTCTCGTCGCGGCGTTCACCGGCGTGGCGTTGGTGGTGCTGGTGCTGTCGGGACTCGCGACCTTCGGTCTCGTGCGCCGCTCGCTCCAACAGCGCGCGCTCTCCGACATGCGCTCGCGCTCGGCCGATCTGGCCGCGGCCGTGAGGTCGACCGACTTCACCGCCCGGCCGGCGCAGAAGTTCCGGATCGGGCTGCGCGCGGCCGACATGCAGGCGGTGCTCATCGGCCCGGCCGGCGAGGTCGTCGACTCTCCGAACTACCAGCTCCCGCCGTCGTTGCGCGCCTCCGACATCCAGCCGAACGCGCTGCTCACCAACCAGGAGGTGAGCGGCCGCCGCGGCGAAACCGTCTTCCTCGCGATACCGACGTCAACGCACGTCGGCCGCCGGCTGCTCGTGGTCATCGCGACGGAGCGGGTGGACATGACGGTGCTGCGCAACGCGTTGCCGCTGATGCTCGCGGCCGGCGTGATCGTCCTCATCGGCGTGGGCCTCCTGTCGGTGTGGCTCGCGCGGCGTCTCACACGCCCGATCCAGACGATCGAACGCGCCGCGGCCCAACTCGCGACCGGCGACCTCACCGCCCGCGCCGAGCTGCCGCCCCATACCGACGAAGAGCTCGCGGCGCTCGCGCACGCGTTGAACTCGATGGCAGCGCAGCTCGACCAGGCCCGCGGCAGCGAGCGCGCGTTCCTGCTCTCCATCTCCCACGACCTACGCACTCCGCTCACGTCGATCCGCGGCTATGCCGAGGCCTTGGCCGACGGCACCCTCGACGCCGCCGACCCGAACGACCGCAAGCGCGCGGCGACGATCATCGGAGCGGAGGGGCGCCGCCTCGAGCGCCTCGTGCGTGACCTCCTCGACCTCTCGCAACTCGACAGTCGCCAGTTCTCGTTCCACCCACGTCCGTGCGACGTCACGGAGCTCGTGCGGGACGCCGCTGAAGCGTTCGCGCCGCAGGCGCGCGAGCTCGGTATCGCGCTGAACATCACGAGCGGCGAGTCGCTCCCGGTCGATGTCGATCCGGAACGGCTGGGCCAGATCGTCGCCAACCTCATCGAGAACGCGCTGAAGTACGCCACGGCACGCGTCGAGGTCTATGCCGCCCCGCAGGGAGAAGATCGTGTCGCGGTGGTCGTGGTCGACGACGGCCCGGGCATCCCCGGCGACCGGATGGCGCGCGTGTTCGAGCGGCTGTACACCGTGCGGGAGACGCCGGGACGCGCGGTCGGAACCGGACTCGGTCTCGCCATCGTCCGGGAATTGGCCGTCGCGATGGGCGGCAGCGCCCGGGCCGAGGTCGCGCCCGGCGGGGGCACCCGATTCGTGGTCTCCGTTCCGTTGCGCGCGACCGCGAGCCTGACATGATCCGACGCCGAGGGAGCCGAGCCATGGAGCGAGTGTCCATTCGCACGAGGCGCGTGACGTCTCCGATCGTCGGCGTCGTCGCGCTCGTTGCCGTCGTGGCGTTCGTCGCCGCGGGCTGCGGCAGCTCCTCGCGCTCGACGAACCCGCTCCTGACCAGCGCGCCGTCGACCACCGCCGCGCCGTCGCCGGCTGCGACAGGGCACGACACGGTCCCGGCCGGCACAGCTCCCTCGAGCACGGTTCCGCCGGTCGCGTGCGCGCGGCCACACCCGGCCGGGCAGACATCCGAGTCGTTCACGTTCCAGGGCGCGGCGCGGACCTACCAGCTCTACGTGCCGCGCAAGTACACCGGCACCGAGAACGTGCCCGTGGTGTTCGACTTCCACGGCTTCGGTTCGAACGCGGTGCAGCAGATGGTCTACGGGAACTACAAGCCGGAGGCGGATCAGGACGACTTCCTGATTGTCGCCCCCGACGGCCAGGTCCCGGACCACCGCCACTTCAACCTGACCTCCGAGAAAGGTCTGCAGAACGACGTGCAGATGGTCGGTGCACTCCTCGATCACATCGAAGCCACGTTCTGTGTCGACCGCACCCGCATCTACGCGACGGGCATGTCCGACGGCGGCGCGATGACATCGGTGCTCGCGTGCGCGATGAGTGAGCGCTTCGCGGCGTTCGGCGCGGTCGCGGTGATCATCGCGTGCGGCGGTTCGCGCTCGGTGCCGATCATGGCGTTCTCGGGAACTGCGGATCCGGTCGTCCCCTTCAACGGCGGGAAGGTCAGCTGTTGCGGAGGCGCGTCCCTCGGCTCCGCGCCCGACGCGATGGCGAGATGGGCCGCGCACGACCACTGCGCCAAGACCTTCAGCGAGGTCAGGCTGGGGACCGAACTGCGGCGACGGACCTGGACCGGGTGTGATCCCGGGAGCGCGGCCGTCTTCTACATCATCGACGGCGGCGGCCACACCTGGCCGGGATCGATCCACGTCGACCGCCTCGGCAAGACCACCGACCAGATCGACGCCAGCGCGACCATCTGGCGCTTCTTCCAGGCGCACCACCTCGCGCCCGCCACCTCCTGACTGCGGAGCCGCCCGTTTCCCCGCCAACAGTGGGCAGGGTTTCCGGCGCGTGACGCACGTTTTCCTGCCAACAGTGGGCAGGGTTTCCGGCGCGTGACGCACGTTTTCCTGCCAACTGTGGGCAGGGTTTCCGGCGTTAGAGGGCTTCGACGAGGGCCTCGTCGGCGCCGACGGTCACCGTGGCGCCCGGCTCGACCTCGCGGCGCAGCATGGCGAGTGCGACCCCGCCCGCGGCGCTCGTGATCTCGCCCATCTCCTTGCCCTCGTACGCCACGGACGTGCCGCGCTCGAGGTCGTTCGAAGACGAGGCGCGCAACCGGCGCAGGTGACGGTTCACGCGGCCGCGCGAGTCGATCCGGCACACGAGCTCCTGACCGACGAAGCATCCCTTGGTGAACGACACCGCGACCAGCTCGAGGCCGGCCTCCTGCGGAATCGTGCGTTCGTCGGTGTCGAAACCCTGGCGGGGCACTCCGGCTTCGATGCGCGCCCGTTCGTACGCGTCGGCGTCGACGAGTGGTGCGTCGATGAGTGCACTCATCGCCGCGACGGTCTCGTCGGAACCGACGACGTCGAATGCAGGTGTGCCCGGTGGCCAGTCGACTGCGACGACGTGCATGTCGGCGGCCGTCGCGACGGCGTCGGGCAGCGGTATGCCGCGCAGCGCGAGCGCGCCCACCGCTTGCTCGCGGACGTCGGCCTTGACGCGGATCTTGAACCGCTTGAGTCCGGCCGCGAGCTCGCTGCCGAACCCGCCCTCGCAGATGCACCACCACGCGTCGGCATCGACGTGCGCGATGTAGAAGTCGACGAGCAGCTTGCCCTGCGGTTGCAACAGCAACGTGTGCGCGGAGCTGCCGACCGCCACGGTGTCGAGGTCCTGCGAGACGAGGCTCTGGAGGAACGAGGTCGCGTCCGGGCCGTCGACGACGACGACATCGCGGGCAACGCGGGCCTGGAACGAGCGAGCTTTCAAAGAGCTGGTCATGATCCTCCGAAGAGCCGCTGCGCGGCGGCCGCTGCCGTGAGCAACGCCCGCGCCTTGTTCCGACATTCCAGATCTTCGTCCTCGGCGACGGAATCGGCCACGATGCCCGCTCCGGCCTGCAGTGTGGCCTTGCCGTCGCGCCAGAACATCGTCCGGATCGCAATCGCGGTGTCGAGATTGCCCGAGAAGTCGACGTAGCCGACGACGCCCGCGTAGGGGCCGCGCTTGGTGGGCTCGAGCTCGTCGATGATCTCCATCGCCCGCACCTTCGGCGCGCCACTCACGGTGCCGGCGGGGAACGTGGCGCGCAACACGTCGATAGGTCCGAGGCCGGCGGCGAGGTCTCCCGCGACCTGGCTCGTCAGGTGCATGACGTGCGAATACCGCTCGAGCGTCATCAGCTCCTCGATGTGCTCACTGCCGAATTCCACGACCCGCCCGACGTCGTTGCGCGCGAGGTCGACGAGCATCACGTGCTCGGCCCGTTCCTTCGGGTGCTCGACGAGCTCCGCGGCCAGGCGACGATCGTGCTCCTCGTTGCGGCCCCGCCGCCGCGTGCCCGCGATCGGACGACTGATCACGCGACCGTCGCGCAACTGCACGAGCGCTTCGGGCGAGGAGCCGACGACCGTCGCTTCGGGATGGTGCAGGTAGTACATGTACGGCGACGGGTTGACCAGGCGGAGCACGCGGTACATGCTCAGCGGATCGACGGGTTCGAGCAGATCGAAGCGCTGCGAGAGCACGACCTGGAAGATGTCGCCGTCGAGGATGTGCTCCTTGGCCGCCGCGACGGCTTCGGTCCACGCCTCCAGCGCGAAGTTGCGGCCCAACTTCGGCAGCTCGTCGAGCTCGTCGGACGGCGGCACCGCGGGCGTATACGTCAGCGGACGGGCGAGGTCGGCCACCGCGTTGTCGAGGCGCGCGATCGCGCCCTCGTACATCGCGTCGACGGTCTCCTCGTCGGCGTCGAACGGCGGGTACACGTTCTCGATGAGATACAGGCGTTGGCGGAAATGGTCGAACGCGGCGACGCTCCCGGCCAGCGAGCAGACCGCGTCGGGGAAGCCGAGATCGTCGGCGGGCGGGGTGGGGAGATGCTCGATCTCGCGCACGGTGTCGTAGCCCATCCAGCCCACGATCCCGCCGTGGAACGGAGGGAGCTCGGGCAGGGTCGGCGCGTGGAACCGTTCGAGCAGGGCTTCGACCAGCGCGAGCGTGCCCCGGTCGTGCGGGACGCCTTCAGGGGCCGCGCCCCCGAGCCACTCGATGTTGCGACCGCGCGCCACGAAGGTGCGCGCCGGATCGCGACCGATGAAGGAGAAT
Source organism: Actinomycetes bacterium (assembly GCA_025463875.1). GTDB lineage: Bacteria > Actinomycetota > Acidimicrobiia > IMCC26256 > PALSA-610 > PALSA-610. The sequence goes on along the minus strand of JAODBI010000111.1, from coordinate 1,817 downwards.
CTTCCCCAGCGATCGGCGTGTTCGACGGACTCCAGCAGGAACCCTTCGCGGTCACCGACCAACTTCACGAACGCCGACAACGGAGTCTCGAGATCGGCGAGGACCTCGCGCCACACCGGCACGACGGTGTAGTCGCGCGCGAGGATGCGGAACTCGTCGCGCGAGGGCCGAACCTCGGGAGCCGTCACAAGTGCTCGGGCGCGGCGCCGCCGCCGAACGCCCGGAAGAAGCAGCTGCGCTCACCCGTGTGACACGCGCCGTTGCCTTCCTGCTCCACGACGAACAACAGCACGTCCATGTCGCAGTCGTAGTAACCGGCCCGCACGTACTGGCGATCCCCCGACGTCTCGCCCTTGCACCAGTACTCCTGGCGGCTCCGGCTCCAGAACCACGTGCGACCGGTCTCGAGCGTGCGTTCCAGCGCGTCGCGGTTCATCCACGCGACCATGAGCACCTGCTTCGTAGCCTCCTCCTGGACGATCGCGGGAACGAGCCCGTCGGCATTGAACGCGATGGCATCGATCTCCTCGACCGTGAACGGGATGGGCGTCGTCACGGGCGGCATGAGGTGGAAATCGTAGCGGGAGCCGATCGGCCGCTCGGTGGCGTTTAGGCTCGCCGACCGATGCCCGGACCCGAATCGTCCACCACGCGCGTGACCCCGCCGGCCGCCCGCCGTATGCCCCACCAGCTCACCGAGCACGGCGACGTGCGCAACGACGACTGGTACTGGCTCCGCAACCGCGACGACCCGGAGGTGATCGCGTATCTCGAGGCCGAGAACGCGTACGCGGAGGCCGCGCTCGCCCCGCTCGCTCCGCTGCGGGACCGCATCTTCGACGAGATCAAATCGCGTGTGCAGGAGACCGACGAATCGGCGCCGGTTGCCGAAGGGCCGTGGGAGTACACGTCGCGCACCATCGAGGGCTCGCAGTACGGGGTGCACTGTCGGCGGCCGCGCGGCGGGGGTCCGGAGACGGCGACGGTCGTGCTGGACGAGAACATCCTCGCCGCCGGATACGACTACTTCTCGTTGGGCGGCTTCGAGGTGACGCCCGACCACAGAGTGCTCGCCTACGCGGTCGACTTCAACGGCAGCGAACGGTACGCGTTGCGGTTCCGCGACCTCGACACCGGCGCCGATCTCCCCGACGTCGTCGAGAACGTCACCTACGGACTCGCGTGGGCCGACGACGCGCGCACATGTTTCTACGTTCGTCCCGACGACGCGATGCGCCCGAACGAAGTGTGGCGCCACACGCTCGGCACGCCGGCCGCCGACGACGTGCTCGTGCTGCGAGAGGGCGACGAACGCTTCTATGTCGGTGTCGAGCGCACGCGCAGCGGGCGCTTCGTGCTGATCGACGTGTCGTCGAAGCTCACGTCGGAAGTCTGGTTCGTGCCGACGGCCACACCCGCCGATGAGCCGCGGGTCGTCGAACCGCGCGAACAGGGCCACGAATACGCGGTCGAGCATCATTGGAGCGAAGCGGGCGGCGACCGGTTCCTGATCCTCACGAACCAGGGCGGGCAGGCTCGGAACTTCGAGCTCGTCAGCGCTCCGAGCGCCGAGCCGGGGCGTTCGAACTGGACGCCGCTCGTCCCCCATCGCGACGACGTGAAGCTCGACTCCGTCAATGCCTTCGCCGACCACTTCGTGCTCAGCGAACGCACCGACGGCCTGGAGCGACTGCGCGTGATGCAGGTCGCGACCGGCGAACTCCACGAGATCGACATGCCCGATCCCGTCTACAGCGTGTGGGTCGGGCCGAATCCCGAGTTCGCGACCCGTACGCTGCGTTACGGCTACACGTCGC
>JAODBI010000085.1 GCA_025463875.1 Actinomycetes bacterium | reverse complement strand
CCGTTCGTGATGAACACGCGAGAGGAGATTCTCCAAGCCATCGACGACTACCAGGCCGGCCGGCTCGGCACTGTTCCTGCCGACCAACTCGCGCCCCGGAACTTCGCGTGAGTCGGACCCGCAGTCGCCCCGACCGAGTGTGCGCCGGCGCGCGGGCGCTCGAGTGCCCATGAGCGCCGGACCCGCCGACACGGCCGTCGCGTCCGAGCCGGGCACGCCGAAGATCGCAGATTCCGCGGTGTTGATCGGTACGGCACGGCTGGGTGAGGGCTCAGTGCTCGCCGAGGGCGCGGTGGTCCGTTCCCGCGGTCACGGCGTCGCGGTCGGCACCGGCTCGGCGGTACTCGAGAACTCCGTGATCATCGGCGACTCGACGATCCGGACGAGCGTCGGTCGGCGGACTGTGTTCGGCCACCGGTGCATCGTCATCGGTGCCTCGGTCGGCGACCTCTGCGAGATCGGAAACGCCTCGGTGTTGATGCCCGGCGCTCGGGTCGGCAACCGCGTGTTCCTCGGCGAAGGCACGCTCGTTCCGTCCGGGATGTCGTTGCCCGACGACGTCGTCGCGGTCGGACGACCGGCGCGCGTCGTGCGGACCGCGTCGACGGACGACACGCGCCGGCTCATCGATCTGCGCGGCGGCGACCTGTCGCTCCCGTCGCACACCGCCATCACCGTCGAACGCACACAGGAGATCAGCGGAATGGGACAGCTGTACGCGTACCGAGGCATTGTTCCGAGTGTCGCCGGGTCGGCGACACTCTTCCCGACCGCGGAGATCACGGGCGACGTCGTCGTCGGCGAGCGCACCATCATCGGCGCCGGCGTCAAGATCATCGGCGACTCCCACGGACCCGTGCGCATCGGCAACGACGTACAGATCCTCGAGAACACTGTCCTGCATCTGCTTCCCGACAATGACCTCGTCCTCGACGACGGTGTGATCGTCGGTCCCGGTTCGATGATCCACGGCTGTCGTATCGGTGCGGGATCCGTTGTCGAGCCCGGCGCGATCGTCTGCGACCACAGCGTGCTCGGCGAAGGCTGCATCGTCCGCGCCGGCGCCGTCGTCAAGCAACGGTCGCGCTTCGATGCCGGTGTTGTGATCGACGGCTTCCCTGCGGTCGAGGTCGGTCGCACGTCGGGACCGACCGCAGTCCCGGCGTGGGCATGGCACCTCGACGAGCTTCCCGACCTGACCCCGAACGGACCCCTCCGGTGACGTCGGTACGTCATCTCGCGCGCGCTGTCGGTTCGACCGGCCCGACGACGCCGCCATATCGCGTCGACCTACAGGTACGCGCCCACGAACTCGTCGCGGACGAACCGGTCGACCGCGGCGGTGGCGATCTCGGTCCGACACCGTTCGGGCTGCTCGCGAGCGCGCTGGCCGCGTGTACCGCGATCACCTTGCGCATGTACGCGATCCGCAAGGGCTGGGAGCTCACTCCGATCCAGGTCGACGTTCGTTACGACCTCGACGATGACCACGCGGCGTCCTTCGCGCGAACCGTTACCGTTCCGATCGATCTCGGCGACGACCAGCGCGAACACCTCGCCGATGTCGCCGAGCGCACTCCGGTCACGCTCGCCCTCCGAGGTGGCACGCCCATTCTCACGACGTTCACGTCAATCGAGGCGTGAGCGTCACGATCGATCACAGGGAGCGAAGTCATGACCCAACATCTGAAGGGTCTTCGCACTCGCGACGACCGCGAGATGCCGATCCCCGGTGCATACACCATTGATCCGGCGCACTCCAAGATCGAGTTCATCGGCCGCTGATGAACTCACTCGACGAAGTGCTCGACGACGAAGTCGTGATCACGCGCGCCGGACACGCGGGATTCCGACTCGTGCAGTACGAGACCGAAACCGGCCAAACGATCTGGGAATGGCGACGCGCCAATGAGCCGAGACCGCAGTTCGTGACGCGTCGAGTTGCGATCCACTGGATGGCTCAGCTTCTCGAGCGCAGCACCGGTGTGCCATTCGTCTCGAGCGCCGGTCTGTCGTACTGAGCCGACATCGCCCAGCTGTGTCACATCAGCCTGCGGACTGCTGAAACGCACCGCGCACACATTCAACGCAAGTTCGATCGCCACCCGAGAGTCGGATTTGTCGAGTACGCAAGGGAAACCGGTCTCGTTCAAGTCGAGCCGCATTGACATGGCGGCGACCGCGGGCGACCCGCCGGGGTTGATCGTTCGATCATGTACCTTGCCTTTTCCTGATCAATCGATAAGATAGTCTCGTGTCCACGCTTGCGTCCCGTCCGGCCGGCATCGAGACACGCCGGGCGATTCTCGACGCCGCCTTGGATCTCTTCTCGGAACGCAGCTTCGACGGCGCGTCGACTCGAGCTATCGCCGAGCAGGCGGGCATCACCCAGCCGTTGCTCAACTACCACGTCGCCGGCAAGGAGGAGTTGTGGCGCGCGGTGGTCGACGATGTCTTCGAGCGGTTCCGGATGTCGATGGCGCGCCGGCTCTCCGGTCTGCGCGGGGTCGACGACATCACTGTCGCGCGGCTGATGGTCCGTCACTTCGTCGAGTTCTCCGCCGCGAACCCGCAGCTCCACCGGATCATCATGCAGGAGAGCAAACGTGCCGGTGGTCGTCTCGATTGGCTGGTCGAAACGCACGTTCGGCCGCTGTACGAGAACGCGGTTGCGATGTTCGAACGCCTCACCGCGCGCGGTGAACTCGCGCCGGTCGCACCCGAGCATCTCTATTACCTGTTGACCGGTGCCGGAGCAACCGTGTTCGTGATGGCCCCGGAATGTGAGCGCCTGACCGGCGTGGATCCGTTCGCGCCCGAGTTCGTGGCCGCGCACGCGGATCTCGTTGTCGACCTGTTGATCCGCGCCACGACGAAGGAGTAGCCATGACCCCAGAGGAGCGCCGCGCGTTCGTCCGTTGCCATCGCACCGCAATCTTCGGATACAACCGCGCATCCGATGGCCCCGCCATGTCGATCGTCTACTACGTGATCGACGCCGACGACACGATCCTCGTCTCCACCATGCGCGACCGGGCGAAGGCCCGAGCCGTGGCGCGCAACCCGAACGTCTCGATGTGCGTGCTCGATGAGCAGTGGCCTCCCACCTATCTGCAGGTGTACTGCCGTGCGGAGGTCGACACCGACGAGGAACGCACCATCGATCTCATGATGGCCATCGCGGGTGTGATGGCCGGCAAGCCGCTCGACGACGAAGCGCTGAGGCCGCTCGTCGCGCAGGGCGCGAAGAAGGAGGGCCGTCTCGTCTTGCGGCTGCGTCCCTACGCGACGTTCGAGACCCCACCGCGCCACGTGCATGACGAATCGGACGTCAACCCGTCGCTCACTCATTGGACGAGCACTTCGCTCCCGTGGAACGCAGAGTGAGCCTGCACCGGCTCCTGGGATTCCGGCACGCGGTCGCCGACCCGGGCGCGCTCGCCTCCTATTACGCCGAGCTGGGCCTGAGTGGCGATGCTTCCGCGGGTTACGCAGGCTCGGACGGCGGCGCGATCGTCTTGGTCGACGAGGCTCCGTTCCGGCGGCTCATCGCGGTCGACATCGGCTGTGACGACGACCGCGACCTCGAGGCCGTACAACAGCGACTCAACGCGCGGGGCGCAGGCTGCTCACGCGCGTCGGAGTCGGTGTCGGTGCTCGATTCCGCGTCACGGGTGCTGATCACGGTCCGAGTTGCCGAACGCGAAGCGGGCACCTCGCTGGCAGATTTCGTCGCGCCGAATGCCCCGGGTGCGGTCGCGCGGCTCAATGAGCGTGCTCACGGTGTGTTCGGGGCGCCGCGGCCGCCACGCCGGCTCGGGCATCTCGTCATCGGCACCCCAGATCTGCGCGCGACTCGTGATCTGCTCGTCGACGGCATCGGCTGCAAGGTGAGCGATGAGTTCGAAGGGGTCATCCACTTCCTGCGTTGCTCCACCGATCATCACAACATCGGTCTCGTGCACTCATCCGTACCGATCCTGCAGCACTACTCGTGGGAGTGCACCGACCTCGACCATCTCGGCCACACCGCAACCGCGCTGTATCGAGCCGACCCGAGCCGCCACGCGTGGGGCATCGGACGGCACTTCGCCGGTTCCAACTTCTATTGGTATCTGCGCGATCCGTCCGGGGCATTCCTCGAGCTGTACTCGGATCTCGACCGCATCACCGACGACGAGGCGTGGGAACAGCGCGGGCGCACGCCGATGACCTTGGAACACACCATCAACGCCTGGGGACCCAACCTGCCCCCCGAATTCATAGAGCCGCACGATTTGGCGGAACTCCGAGCGGGCTGGGCGAATCTTGGCTCATAGAGACTGAGAGGCTCTCGTGACGGATCTCTTCACCAACCCCCACCGCTATGGCGATCTCGAGGCGTGGCGCCGCGAGGCGGTCGCATTGCATGCCCGCGGCCCGATCCATCGAATCGATCAGCCCGGCTACCAACCCTTCTGGGCGGTGATCGGCCACGCCGCGGTGCTCGACGTCGAACGGCGGCCGGAGGAGTTCACCAACGCGCCGATCCCGATCCTCGGCAGTGACGAGCAACTCTCGATCCGGGCCCGGGAGGGCGCCGGGATCCGCACCCTCATCCATATGGACGAGCCCGACCATGCCAAGTATCGCAAGCTCACCAACGACTGGTTCAAACCGGCCAGCATCCGGCGGCTGAGTGACCGGCTCGACGAGCTCAGCCGCCGGGCCGTCGCGCGCCTCGAAGAACTCGGCGGCGAAGCCGACTTCTACAAGGACGTCGCGCTCGCTTACCCACTGCAGGTCATCCTGTCGATCCTCGGCCTGCCCGAGGCCGACTACCCGAG
>JAODBI010000049.1 GCA_025463875.1 Actinomycetes bacterium | reverse complement strand
CGCCGATCTCGTATTCGAGTTGCTCGATTCTGTGCACGGCCTCGTCTGACCACGATCCCGCCAGGATCTTTCCCCGGCTGACGATCAAGAGGCCCGCCCCCTCACATCCGTCGATCGTCTCGACCGCGAGGTCGACGATGCGCTGCAACGTCCGGGCAACGTCGGGCTCGGCCGCCAGCGAGCGCGCGATCTCGGCGAATCGTGTCCCCGAGGGATCGCCCGGCGGATCATCGGGACGACGCGTGAACGGATCCATCGTGCCCATCCTCTCACTCGTTGTCCTGCGAGTCGTGGCTTGTCAGGCGCGGACGGATTCGGCATAATCCGCATCGGAGTCTCAAGACGCGGGACCCTTGGTTCGGTTGTTCTTCTTCGCTCAGTAAGGGGGAATGATGGCTGTGATCGAGTGCCCTCATTGCGGTGCGCCGGTACACGTAGACGAGCCGTCGGCGGTTCGTTCGGGGCACAGCGCTTCGGGTGGCGAAACACGTGAGTGGGTCATGCGTGAAGGTCCGGACGAGGTCCATCGCTGCCCCGACGTGGACTGACAGAGAGCGCCTCCGACAATGTCCACAACCGGACAGGCCTTGGCGTCGCGTCGCGTAAGCAGTAGCGTCCGCGCGACCTGCAGCGGACGGGGAGATCTCTCATGATCGGCGTATTCGTCACGTTCGAATCCGACGACGGCTTCGACGAAGCTGTCATCACCAAGATCGCCGGCGAAGCGAGTGGGATGTTCGAGGGAATGCCGGGACTGCGCAACAAATTCTTCACGCTCGACGAGAAGCACAACCGTGCGACGAACTTCTACATGTGGGAGTCGGAGGACGCGGCGCGCGAGTTCTTCTCCGAGCAACTCGTGGAGCGCGTGACGGGTCTCTACGGCGTGCGGCCGCGTGTCGAATTCGCGCAGGTCGTCGGATACGTCGACAATTCCTAGGGGCCGATCCCTGGTTTCCATTTCCGCACGCCTGACGGTTCGAGCTCGCGACCATGCATGCGCGTTCATCGAGGAGGATGACAGTGGCGAACTTTCCCGGGATCACGCACGTTGCGTTGACGGTGAGCGACCTGGCGCGCAGCGTGCCGTGGTACGAGGCGTTGTTCGGCGCGAAGCCGGTGCTCGACGAGGACACGGGGCCGTTCCGGCACGTGGTCTGGGTCGTCGGCGGCACCTTGGTCGGACTCCATCAGTTCCCCGACCTCGAGAGCGCCGCGCCCTTCGATGAGCGCCGGATCGGGCTCGACCACCTGGCGTTCGCGTGCCCGAACCGCGCCGAGCTCGCGGAGTGGGAGTCCCGCCTGCACGAGCTCGGAATCACCAACGGCGGCATCGTCGACGCGTCCTACGGGTCGGGCTTGTCGTTTCGCGACCCCGACAACATTGCGTTGGAATTCTTCGCGCCGCCGGACTGACGCCGGCGTCCCCAGGGGACGCAGCGCCTTACGCGGCACTCCCGCGGTGGCCGCGCTTGACTTCGTACATCGTCGCGTCCGCCATGGCGACCAGCGCGTCGGCGTTGCGGCCGACGTCGCTCGTGGAGCCGACACCGATGCTCGCGCGGAGCTCCAGCGCACCGCTCGCGAGCGGAATCGGCGCGCGGAGTGCGTCGCACAACCGGAGTGCAAGTTGCGGCAGCTCGTGGTGACAGTCGATGCCGGGGCAGACGACGAGGAACTCGTCGCCGCCCAGTCGACCCACGGTGTCGTCGGTCCGGATGTGCAAGCGGAGACGACGGGCGGTCTCGATGAGCACCTCGTCGCCGGCTGCGTGGCCGCGCGTGTCGTTCACGTCCTTGAACCCGTCGAGGTCGATGAAGGCGACGCCGACGCCGGTCGTGCCCGCGACCGCGGCCTGCAGTACCGACATGATCGACGACCGGTTGAGGCAACCCGTGAGGCCGTCGCGCGTCGCGCGGTGTTCGAGCTCGGCGCGCGAGTGCACCCGCTCCGTCACATCCTCGAAGCACAGGATCGCGCCGCTGACCGTACCGTTGTCCTGGGTGAGCGCACGGAGCCGGACGTGACAGAACCGACGATCGTGGCGCCGTTCCGACCGAACCTCGATCTCGAGGTCGCGGTCGGAGCCGTTCGCGAACAGCGCCCGCAGCGCGTCGTCGAGTGCGGTCCGATCGTCGTCGGCGACGTTGCCGAAGTGGTCGTCGGCCGACGAGCCCGAACCGCCGAGGACCGACGCGAGCCGTTCGTTCGCGTACACGGCCCGACCTTCACCATCGAGTTGCAACAAGCCCAGCGGCACGGTCTCCGCGATGCGCTGCAGTAGCTGCTCACGCTCGCGTACCGCCTCGTGCGCCGCCATCTCGTCGCTGACGTCGAGGCACTCCGCGATGACATAGCCGAGCTCGGGGTCGTCGAGATGGTTGCGGTGCACGGTCTCGACCCACAGCCACTCGCCGCTCAATGTCAGATACCGGACGCGGACGCGATGCTCCATGTCGGGCCGCGCCAGCATGTCCATCCATGCCTCGATCGCGCGGTCCTGGTCGTCGGGATGCACGAGCTCGAGCCCACGCCGACCGACGAGCGCCGACCGTTCCCAGCCGAGCATCCGGCTCGTGTCGTCGTCGACCTCGGTCCACACTGCGACTTCGTTCTTGCGCTGGACGCACAGGCGCGGTCGGAACGACACCGCCTCGCGGACGCGGGTGAGCTCGTGGCCGGCTTCCGCGACCAGCACGCCGACATAGACGCCGTACAGCGGCCGCACATCGAAGAAGTGCAGCTGCCCTTCGGTGCCCGTGCCCTTGAGGTGCACTTCGGTCCGCGCCGCGCCGGTGGCCTGCGCGCGGTTCCAGGTCTCGACGACGCCGGCCCGTTCGCCGCCCTCGACGAGATCGAGCGCGGAACGCGCCGGGAGCAGCTCGTGGCTGCCGACATCGAGGGTCGGAGGGACGGCGACGAAGAAGCCGCGGTCGTCGATGGCGGCGACCCAGGCGCCGGGGCTCGTCCGCAGCAGCGTCCGCAACGCGGTGTCGGTCGCGGCCGCGTCGATTCGCCCAATTTCTTCCACACCAAGTCGTCGGGCTCCGGGACGGCCGACTTGAGACCCAGTCGCCGGCGGAGCGCCGAACGTGACAGGTGAGACGCCATTGGGCGCGCCCTATTCGGGGCCGCGGCATGGCCGGAGCGTGTACGCATGAGCTCTCTCATTCACTTTCGCCCGTGCATTGCCCCGCACCGCCGCAATCGGACGGCGATCGTCTCTTCTGAAGAGAAGTCGACGACCAGTCCCGGGAGTCGCCGAAGTGCATCTCCGCGGCGGCGTAGCCTCGGACTTCGTGCGCACCTCCCTCGAAGCCCTTCTCGCGACTCGTCGGGTGCTGCTCGCGGACGGCGCCACGGGCACGAACTACTTCCGGATGGGGCTCGAGGCCGGCGAGCCGCCCGAGCTGTGGAACGTCGACCATCCTGACCGCGTGAAGGCGCTGCACCAGGCGTTCGTCGACGCCGGATCCGACCTCATCCTGACGAACACGTTCGGCGGTAATCGGCACCGTTTGAAGCTGCACCACAACGAAGGCCGGGTACTCGAGCTCAACCGGCGGGCGGCCGAGCTGGCCCGCGAGGTTGCCGACGCGGCGCCGAGGCCGGTTGTGGTCGCGGGCTCGGTGGGGCCGACGGGGGAGTTGTTCGCTCCGCTCGGCGCCCTCACCGACGATGACGCGCTCGAGGTGTTCACCGAACAGATCACCGGCCTGGCGGCGGGCGGCGCCGACGTCGCATGGATCGAGACGATGTCCGCGTCCGAGGAGCTGCGCGCCGCGGCGCGCGCCGCGATCGCGGTCGGGATTCCGTACGCGGCGACCGGTTCGTTCGACACCGCCGGCCGCACGATGATGGGACTCCACCCCGCGGCTTTCGGCTCCGCGTTCGACGGTCTCGATCGACCCCCGTTGGCGATCGGAGCGAACTGCGGCGTCGGCGCGTCCGACATCCTCGTCACGCTGCTGGAGATGGCCGGCGCGAACGGCGCCCATCGACTCATCTCGAAGGGCAACTGCGGCATCCCGCAGTTCCACGGCGCCGAGATCGTCTATTCCGGCACGCCGGATCTCATGGCCGAGTACGCGCGGCTCGCGGTCGACGGGGGCGCGGCGATCGTCGGTGGTTGCTGCGGCACGTCGCCCGAGCATCTCCGCGCGATGCGCGTCGCGCTCGACACCCACTCGGCGGCTGCGGCGCCGACACCCGAGCTGATCGTCGAACGCATCGGTCCGCTCGCGAACTCCGCGCCCGAAACGGCGGAGTCACAAGGCGCCCGCAGCCGCGAACGCCGCCGCGCCCGCTGACGCCGTTTTCACTGCCAACTGTGGGCAGGGTTTTCGGCGCGTGGCGCACGTTTTCCTGCCCACTGTTGGCAGGGTTTTGGGCGCGTTTGTCAGCGGGCGAGGTCGCGGCGGAAGAACTCGACGGGCTGGGGCGCGAGGGGCGTATTCCCCAAGATGAGGTCGGACGCCTTCTCGGCGAGCATCATCACCGGCGCGTAGATGTTGCCGTTCGTGATGTAGCGCATCGACGCGGCATCGACGACGCGCAGACCGTCGACACCGTGCACGCGCATCGTGTCGGGATCGAGTACCGAATCGGCCTCGATGCCCATGCGGCACGTGCACGACGGATGCAGCGCGGTCTCCGCGTCCCGCCGCACCCATTCGAGGATCTCGTCGTCGCTCGAGACGCTCGGACCGGGTGAGATCTCGCCGCCGCTGAACGGCCCGAATGCGGGCTGCGAGAGGATGTTGCGCGCCGCGTGCACGGTCTCGACCCACTCGACCTCGTCCTCGGGCGTCGACAGGTAGTTGAACCGCAGCGCGGGTTTCACCTTGGGATCGCGCGACGTGATCTTCAACGAACCCCGTGAGTTGGAGTACATCGGACCGACGTGCACTTGGTAACCGTGCTCGAGCCCGCCGGGCGGCATCGAGCCGTCGTAGCGAATCGCGATCGGCAAGAAGTGGAACATCACGTTGGGATAGACGCGCGAGTCGTTGCTGCGCGCGAAACCCCCCGCTTCGAAATGGTTCGTCGTGCCCGGTCCGCGGCGCATCAACCATTGCAGCCCGATCCACGGGCGGCGCCACTTCGCGATCATCGGCGCCATCGAGACGGGCTGCGTCGCCTTATGTTGGATGTACACCTCGAGGTGGTCCTGCATGTGCTCGCCGACACCGGGCAGATCGTGCACCACGTCGACGCCGAGCGCGCTCAGCTCCGCCGCGTTTCCGACCCCCGACAGCTGCAGCAGCTGCGGCGAGTTGAACGCGCCGCCGCAACAGATGATCTCGCGGCCCGTGACCCGCTCGACCTGACCGCGCCGGGTCGTGTACTCGACGCCGGTCGCGAGCGTGCCGTCGAACAGGATCCGGGTGGTGAACGCGCGGGTCTTCACGTCGAGGTTCGGTCGGCGCATGACCGGATGCAGGTACGCGCCCGCCGCGCTCAGGCGCCGCCCGCGCCGGATGTTGCGGTCGAAAGCGGCGAAGCCCTCTTGGCGGTAACCGTTGACGTCGTCGGTGAGCTCGTACCCAGCCTGTTGCACTGCGCCGAAGAACGCCTGGAACAGGGGATTGGTGGCGGGACCGCGCTCGAGTACCAGAGGTCCCGACCCACCGCGGAACTCGTCCGCGCCCGCCAGGCACGTCTCCATCTTCTTGAAGTACGGCAGGCAATGTGCGTACGACCACTCGGCCATACCGGGATCCGCGGCCCAGCGCTCGTAGTCGAGCGGGTTGCCCCGCTGGAAGATCATCCCGTTGATACTGCTCGAACCACCGAGCAGCTTCCCGCGCGCGTGGTAGATGCGCCGTCCGTTCATGAACGGTTCGGGCTCGGACTCGTACTTCCAGTCGTAGAACCGACTCCCGATCGGGAACGACAGGGCCGCCGGCATGTGCACGAACACGTCGAAGCGGTAGTCGGGCCGGCCTGCTTCCAGGACCAGCACGCGCGTCGAAGGATCCTCGCTGAGACGATTCGCGAGCACACAACCGGCGGACCCGCCGCCGACGATGATAAAGTCGTATTGCGTTTCTGCTTGTGTCAAGTGTCTGGAGATCAGGCGTCAGATCAGGAGAGCCACGCCTGCCAGACCGTCGGGTTGGCGTCGACCCACTTCTGGGCCGCCGCGTCGATCGTCATGCCGTCCTCGTTCTTGTACTTCGTGACGGTGTTCTGGTCGTTGTCGGTCCACTTCATCTTCTCGAGGAACGAGAACGCATTCGCGTTCTTCGACTGCAACTTCGCACTGATCGCCTTCATGAGGTGATCAGTCGGGTAGTCGCAGGAGTACTTGCCGTCCTTGCCCTGCCCGGCCGCCGATGCGGTGCACGCGGGCGTGATGTCGGGCAGCTTGACGGTGACGAGGTCGTACTTCGCGTTCGCCCACTGCGGTGTGTAGAAGTAGAAGAGCAGGGGCTTCTGGTCCTTGAACGCGGTGTCGATGCCGGTGATGAGCGCGGCCTCGCCGCCGCCGGTGACGACCTTGAACGGCAGGTTCAGATTCTTGATGATGTCGGCGTCGTAGCTCACATAGCTGGGATCGCCGAGCAGGAACTGACCCTTGTCGCCGGTCTCGGCGGTGGCGAAGTACTTCGCGGCCGCGGCCGTCTTGAGGCCGTCCCATGTCTTGTACTCGGGATGCGCGTCGGCCACGAACTTCGGGATGAACCAGCCGATGTGACCGGTCGGGCCGATGAGGCCGCCGTCGATCACCGACTTCTTCGTGGTGATGTAGGTCTCGATGTCCTTGGCGTGACCCGACGGCCACACTTCGAGGTTCGCGTCGATGGTGCCCGAGTCGAGCGCGGCCCACACCGCGTTCTCGTCGATGTCCTTCGTCTTCACCGTCATCCCCTGCTTTTCGAGGATGACCTTCGCGACGGCCGCGTTGGCAGCAGAACCGTCCCACGGGTTGACCGCGAGGGTGATCGATCCGCTGAACTTCTTGGCGCCACCGCCGCCGGTGGTTGTGGTCGTGCCGCTCGAGCTGGGCTTCGAGCTGCTCCCGCACGCGCTCAACGCGAATGCGAGCACGACGGTGCCGAGAATCAGCCGCCTGCTGCGTTTCATGCTGTCTCCAGTTGATCGAGAAGTTTGGTCTTGCCGACACGAATAACTCGGGGAGGTGTGCGCAGTCTGGTGCTTCCGGCGACGCCCCGCACGCCCGCCGCCCACGCCTGGGTCATTCGATCGAGCACGACGGCGAGCGCGACGATCGCGATTCCCGCCTCGACGCCGAGGCCGAGCTCGCTCTTGGTGAGACCGTAGACGACATCGACGCCCAGTGCTCCGCCTCCGACGAGCCCCGCGATGACGACCACGGAGAGCACCATGAGGATGGTCTGGTTGAGGCCGAGCATGATCGACCGCAACGCGAGCGGCAGCTGCACTTTGGTGAGGATCTGGAACTTGGTCGCGCCGCTCGAACGCGCAGCCTCGATCGTCTCGGGTGGCACCTCGCGGATGCCGAGCGCGGTGAGGCGGATACCCGGCGGCAGCGCGTAGACCACCGACGCGATGATGCCCGGCACGCGCCCGACGCTGAAGAGGCCGATCACGGGGACGAGGTAGACGAACGCGGGCATGACCTGCATGGCGTCGAGCAGTGGTCGGATGGCCGCATAGAAGCGCTCGCTGATGCCGGCCCAGATGCCGATCGGCAGCGCGATGACCATCGAGATCACGACCGCGACGAGCACCTGGCTCAGGGTGTCCATCGTGTCGACCCAGATGCTGCCGCCCGCGGAGCCGTCGGCGTGCAGGCCGGTCACCACGAGCAATGCGATCGCGCACGCGGCGGCGACCCGCCGACCCGCGGTGATCCACGCCAACGCGGTCACCCCGCAGATGACCTCCCACCATGTGCGCTGGGTCAGGAAGTCACGGATCGGATCGAGAAGGTGGATGACCGTGAAGTCGCTGATCGAACCGGTGCCGCCGATGATCGGTACGCCGTTACGGAGATTGTCGCGGCACCACGCCACGAGCCGGTTGACGGGATCGTGCAACGAGAAGTCGATCGAGGTCGGGAACGCGCCCGACGACCAGAGCTTGCCGACGATGATCGCGATGACGACGGCTCCCACGCCCGCGAGCAACTCGATGCGCGCCCGTTCCGGCGTGCGGTCGCGCCGAAACTTGCGGGCGGCGCGCAGGGGCCGGCCCGCGGTGAGGCGGTCGAGCACGATCGCGACGGCCACGATCGCGAGACCCGCGTCGAAGGCCTGACCGACGTCGAGGTGTTGGAGACCGGCGAGCACCTCCTGGCCGAGGCCCTCGGCGCCGACCAGCGCGGCGATGACGACGATGCCGAGCGCGAGGTTGATGGTCTGGTTGATGCCGAGCAGCAACGCGGGGCGCGCCACCGGGAGCTGGATCTTCAACAGCGACTGGCGCGGAGTTGCGCCGTGCGCGGTGCCGACCTCCATCAGCCGGTCGGGCACACCGCGGAGTCCGTGCGAGGTGAGCCGGATCGCGGCGGGCAGTGCGAAGATCACGGTGGCGACGACGGCCGGGGGATAGCCGATGTCGAACAAGAGCACGCACGGGAGCAGGTAGCAGAACGCGGGCATCACCTGCATCGCGTCGAGGACGACGCGGGTACGTCGTTCGAACGCCGGGCGCCGCGCGCTCAGGATTCCGAGCGGAAGACCGAGCGCGAGGACGATCGCGACCGATACCAGCATCAGCGCGACGGTGACCATCGCGGGCTCCCACACGCCGAGCCCGCCGATCACGAACACCGCAACGCCCGCGGTCAACGCGGCCCGGATGCCCGAGACGCGTGCCGCGACCACGACCACCAGCGTGATGAGCCCCGGCCACGTGATGAAGTGCAGCGCGTTGAGGTCCCATTGCACGAGGTTGTGGAGCCATCGTGCGATCGGCTCGAAGCCCCAGCGGAACAGCCAATGGTTGCCGCGGTGCAGGATTATCCATTCCTCGACGCTGTCGATCCACGGACCGATCCGGAAGTTCCACCACGTCGCGATCGGATTGCCCCATACCCCGGCGAGGAGCACTGCGAATGCGGCGATCACCGCGGTCGGGACCGCGAGTCGTACGAGCAGCGACCGAGGGCTAGTCATCTTCCGCGAGCGCGCGCAGCACGATCAGGCGGTCGACCGAGCCGCACACGCGGCCGTCGCCGTCGAGCACGGCGATCGGGTGGTCGCTCGCGACGACGATCGGGAGCAGGTCGCTGACCAACGTGGTTTCCGTGACGGTGCCTGCGGTCTCCTCGTTGTCGACCGGTGCGCGCATGATGCCGCCTGCCGTCAGCACGTGCTCGCGCGGGACGTCGCGTACGAAGTCGCGCACGTAGTCGTCGACGGGATGCGCGACGACGCCTTCGGGTGTGCCGACCTGGACGAAGCGGCCGTCGCGCATGATCGCGATCTCATCACCGAGCTTGAGCGCCTCCTGGAGGTCGTGGGTGATGAACACCACGGTCTTCTTGAGCTCGCGCTGGAGGCGAGCGACCTCGTCCTGCATGTCGCGGCGGATGAGCGGGTCGAGCGCGGAGAACGGTTCGTCGAAGAGCAGGATCTCGGGATCGTTCGCGAGGGCACGGGCGAGCCCGACCCGCTGCTGCATGCCGCCCGAGAGCTCGTCGGGGTAACTGTCGCCGAGCCCACTGAGCCCGACGAGGTCGAGCATGTCGCCGGCGCGCGCGTGGCGCTCCGCCTTCGACTTGCCTTGTACCTCGAGCCCAAACGCGACGTTGTCGAGCACGCGCCGGTGGGGGAGGAGGCCGAAGTGCTGGAAGACCATCGACACGCGGTCGCGGCGCAGATCGCGCAGCCACTGTGCCGAACAGTGCGCGGTGTCCTCGCCGTCGATCAGGACATCGCCCGCGGTGGGTTCGATGAGCCGGCTCAGGCAGCGTACGAGCGTCGACTTCCCCGAACCCGAGAGACCCATCACGACGAACACGCGGCCCGCGTCGACGTCGAAGCTGACGTCGCGCACCGCCGCGACGCAACCGGTGCGCGCCTCGAGCTCGGCGCGGGGGAGCTCGGCATCGGACGAACCGACGACGCGTTCGGGGTGGGGTCCGAACACCTTCCATACGCCTCGACACGAGATCGTCGGCGTTTCCGCGCCGGCCGTGGTGATCGGCGGCGTCCCGTCGGTGGTCGTGTCGGTGCCGCTCGTCGTCACGTGCGCCGCCGGCGGATCTCGGCGACGATCGCCGGAACGATCTCGTGCAGATCACCGATGACCGCGTAGTCGGCCTTGGTGACCATGGGCGCGTCGGGATCGGTGTTGATCGCCAGCACGTTCTTTGCCGCCTGCATCCCAACCCAATGTTGTATTGCCCCGGAGATACCGCACGCAATGTAAAGATCGGGCGCGACCCGCTTGCCGGTCTGGCCGACCTGGTCGGCGTGCGGCCGCCATCCCTGGTTGGTGACGACCCGGGAGCAACCGACGGCCGCGCCTAGCAGCTCGGCGAGCGCTTCAATGGCGGCGAATCCCTCCTCGGAGCCGACACCCCGGCCGCCGCTCACCACGACCGGAGCCGTCGTGAGCGTGATCCCCTCCGCAACCCGCACCCGGTCGACGATGCGCGTGCGCCCGGCGTCGGGTCCGAGGGTGGGGACGAACTCGACGACCGGCGTGTCGGCGTTTGGCGGACCACCGGATATTTCGTTCGGGAAGACGTGGAGCGCGCAGCTCATGATCGGCAGCGTCGCGTCGAGCGTGGCGTCCTCGAGCAGGCTTCCGCCCCAGCGCAGGCGCCGGATCTGCCACGGCGTTCCGGATGCTCCGGCCACGGCCTCGATGACGTTGGAGGCGAACGGCTGGTCGGCGATCGCGGCGACGTGCGCGAGCACCTCGTTGCCGCGTTCGGTGCCGGTGGCGACGATCGCACCGGGCGACTGCGCGACTGCGAGCTCGTGGAGCGCGTCGCCCCACGCTTCGGGTGCGTAGTCGACGAGCGCGGTGTGGCGGATATGAAAGGTCGTGTCCGCGCCCGCGATCGGCTCGGTCTGTTCGCGGCCGATGACGACCGCCGCAATCGGAAGGTCCGGGAAACAGGCGCGTGCGAATGCGAGCGCCTGGCGCGTGTCGTCGCCGACGACCCCGCGGTCGTGGTCGATCAGGACGAGCGGCGCGCCGGTCATGCGATGCCCAGCTCGACCAGAAGATCGACGACCGCGCCGGCCGCACCCGCGCCCGCGCCGAGCACCACCGTCTCGGTGAGCTCGACCGTCGGCGTGGCGAAGCGCACCATCGTGAGGCCGCCCGGCTCGGTCACGAACGGCCACGAGCGCACTTCGGCCTTCTTCGAGCGAAGCCGTCCCGGCAGGGTGGGGTAGCGCGGGAGGTTGATGCCCTCCTTCACGCCGACCGCGGCCGGAAGCGGCATCCGATACACCTCGAAGCCGGCGTCGCCCTCCCGCCGCGCGGTGAGCACGCCGTCGGCGATGGCGATCCCCTTGATGCCGTTGACAATCGGGAGGCCGAGCATCCGCGCCACGCGCACGCCGACCTGGAAGCCGCCGGAGTCGGCCGACTCGTTGCCGAACAGGAGCACGTCGAACGGCCGAGCGGCCTCGGTTTCGAGCGTGCGGACGCCGCGGGTGATCGTGCGGGCCGTCGCCTGCGGGTCGAGATCCCCGCCCGCAGCCAGCTCGTCGTTGGTGAGGAGGACCGCGTGCTGCACGCCGACCGAGACGGAGAACCGCAGTTGCTCCTCGGCTTCGGGGGGCCCGACGGTAAGCACGGTGATATCGCCGCCGTGCGCCTCGACGAGCTGGAGGGCCGCTTCGACCGCGCACTCCTCGTGGGGGCTCGTCGTGAAGGCCAGATTGCGCGCGTCGACGGCCCGGGCGTCGGGAGTCAGTGTGATCTGCGCGCCGGGCGCGGGGACCCGCTTCACGCAGACGAGAATGCGCAAGCCGCTCAATGCTCTGCTCAGCCCTTCATGCGCGCGTCGTCGGGATCGAACAACGGTCGGGACCCCGCCACCGCGACCCGCACCGGGTAGTCCTCGTTCATGTAGCGCACGAGTAGGTCGGTACCGACGACGGCGTGCTCCGGGGGCAGATACGCGAGCAGGAGGAACTTGCCGACGGAGGGGCCCGCGCCCGCCGAGGTGACGATCGAAACCCGGCCCTTGGCGTCGACGATGCGCTCACCGTCGAGCGTGAGGATCGGTTCGGAACCGCACATGAAGCGCGCGATCCCGTCGCGGGGTGAGATGTGGTTCTCGACCGTCAGCGTGCACAACACTGCCGCGGGCTCGGCCTCGCGCGCGGCGAGGTAGCCGTCCTTGCCGATGAAGTCGGCGGTCTTGACCTTCGGCCGCGCAAGACCGGCTTCCACGGGCGTGTACTCGCCGTCGAGCTCGGCACCCATGAGCCGATAGCCCTTCTCCAGTCGTCCCGTCGTTCCGTACACCCCTGCACCGACCGCGGTCACGCCGAATGCCTGTCCGGCTTCCCACAACCGGTCCCAGATCGCGAGCGCGTTGTCGCTCGGCACGTAGATCTCCCAGCCGTGCTCGCCGACGTAGGAGATGCGGAAGAGGCGGACCGTGATGGAGTCGATCAGCACCTCGGCGGTCGAGCCGTAGGGGAGCGCGGCGTCGGAGATGTCGTCGGAGGTGAGCGACTCCACGAGCGCGCGCGCCTTCGGTCCCCACACGCCGATCGTGGCGTACGCGGAGGTGTTGTCGACGAAGGTGACCGAGCCGCCGGTCGGGAGGTGCGACCGGAACCAGTGCGCGTCACGCGGACCGTCGAACGCACCGGTGACGACCCGGAATGCGTCGTCGGCGAGCCGCAAGATCGTGAGATCGGTGCGGAAGCCGCCCCGGGGGTCGAGCAACGGTGTGTAGATCGAACGGCCGACCGCGACATTGCAGTTGTTCACGGTGAGGTGCTGCAGGTAGTCGAGCGCGCCCGGGCCGTTGATGTCGAAGACGACGAACGGTGCGAGATCGATCATGCCGACGCCCGCGCGCATCGCGAGGTGTTCGGCATTCATGATCGGCGACCACCAGCGGGCGTCCCACTCGTGGGGGCGGTCCTCGATGCCGTAGTGCTCGACGAGCGCCGCGTTGCTCTCGTACCAGTGCGGGCGTTCCCACCCGCCGGCTTGGAAGTACACCGCGCCGAGCGCCTGCGTGCGCGCGTGGTACGGCGCGCAGCGCATGTTGCGTTCCGATGCCCACTGCTCACGCGGGTGCACGATGCCGTACGTCTTATTGTAGTGCTCGGCGCAGCGCGCGCGAACGTGATGATCGTTGCGCGCGTACCGGTAGAAGCGTGTGATGTCGGAGTGGTGCGCGTCGATCTCGGACGCACCGTGCGTCATCCACTCCGCGATCATGCGACCCACTCCCGGACCCTCCTTGATCCAGACCGCGGCGGCCGACCAGAGGTTCTGCACCTCGGCCGTCTCGCCGAGGAGCGGGAAGCCGTCGGGAGTCAGCGACAGGAGTCCGTTGATCGCGTACTTCATCTCCGCCGTCGAGAGAATGTCGGGCATGAGCTCGAGTGCCTCCTCGAGCTGTTGGTCGAAGTCGTCGGCGGTGAACGGCAGCTCGGTGGGCGAGAGGCGTGATTCCTTGATCGACGGGATGTCGTCGGCGCGGTGGAAGATCGGCCGGTGCGCGTAGGAGCCGACCTCCATCGAGCCGCCGGTCTGGCGTTCGTAACAGAACGTGTCCATGTCGCGGATGATCGGGAAGCCGATCTCGTTGCCGGTGGCCTCGAGCTCGGGGATCGGGCCGACGTCGATCATCTGGTGCACCGCCGGGGTGAGCGGGATGGTCGCGCCCGCCATCGCCGCGATGCGCGGGCTCCACACTCCGCACGCGACCACCACGTACTCGGTCGCGAGGCGCCCCTGGTCGGTGACGACGGCCTGCACGCGTCCCTGCTCGACCTCGATGTCGAGCACCTCCACCGCGGCCACCGTCTTCAGTGCACCGAGCTCGATCGCCCGCTCGCGGAAGATCGTCCCCGCGCGCAGCGAGTCGACGACCGAGACGCTCGGCGTATAGAAGCCACCGAGCACGATCTCGGTGTTGACGAACGGGACGAGCTTGGCGACCTCGGCGGGCGTCAGCAGCTCGGCGTCGACGCCCCACGCCGTGGCCGACGTCATCCGGCGCCGGAACTCCTCCATGCGCTCCGGGTTGCGCGCGATCTCGATCCCGCCGCACGTGGTGTTGACGCCCATCGCCGCGTATTGCCGTTGACTGTCGAGGGTCAGCGCGGCCATCTCGCGGTTGTGATCGACCGGAAAGATGAAGTTCGACGCGTGACCGGTTGAGCCGCCGGGATTGGGGAGCGGCCCCTTGTCGAACTGCACGATGTCGCGCCAGCCGAGCTCGGCCAGGTGCGCGACCACCGAGTTGCCGACGATGCCGGACCCGATCACCACGACTCGCGCGGCGGTGGGGAGGTCGCTCACTCTTGCACTCCTCGGGATAGGGGCGGCGGGCCGAACCTTAACGACTGAATGTGTGCGCTCATGGGAGCAGCGCACCGAGCTCGCGCGCGATCGCGGTGACCCGCGACGCGATCGTGTCGGCGGTCGCGCGACCGGGAAAGCGGTAGCTCGGACCGTGGCAGTGGATGGCCGCGACCGTGGTGCCGTGCGCGTCGACAACGGGCGCGGCGACGGAGCTGATGCCTTCGTCGAACTCGCCGATCGTCCACGCGTGACCTTCCCGCCGGATCGTGGCGAGCCGGCGCTTGATGCGAGCTGGTTGCGTCATGGTGTGACGCGTGAAGCGCGCCGGCGGGTGCGCGAGGTACGCGGTGACCACCGAGGCCGGTTGTGCGGCGAGCAGGACGAGTCCGGACGACACGACGTGCAATGGAAGGCGCGCACCCGTCCAGTCGCGCAGCGTCACCTCGTTCTCGCTCTCGACGTGATCGAGGTACACGACCTCGTCGCCGTCGAGCACCGAAAGGCCCGACGTCTCGCCCGTGCGCCCCACGAGCTCGGTCAACAGCGGCCGGGCGCGCGCGATGAGCGTCTCCGACG
Organism: Actinomycetes bacterium; assembly: GCA_025463875.1. GTDB lineage: Bacteria > Actinomycetota > Acidimicrobiia > IMCC26256 > PALSA-610 > PALSA-610. Next base: position 41,652 of record JAODBI010000049.1, on the reverse strand, counting down.
CGCTGACACCCTCGGCCAGGGTGCGGATACCGGAGCCGATTCCGTAGGTCCCCGAGTCGCCGATGCGGACCACGGCGCCGAGCGATTCCAAGGTGCCGAGCAGGCGCGCCACCGTGCTGACCGGGAGGTCGACGGCGCGGGCGACCTCGCTGATGCCGCCCGGCTCGCTCGCGACCTGGCGCAGCACCGCGAACGCCCGGTCGACAGACTGCACGGTGCCTCCGGCCATCCCTCAGCCCTCAGCCGATCTCGTCGGGCATCTCGGACTTGCGCCGGGCGATGAAGTCGCGCAGCGCCTCGTCGACGGCCGGATCGATCGCGGGCGGTTCGTACTCGGCGAGCCGGCGCTTCCAGATCGCGTTGGCGCGCTGCGACGCGTCGAGGCCCCCGTCTTCGAGCCACTGCTCGTAGCTCGCGTTGTCGGCCGTCGTCGACCGGTAGAAGGCGTTCTCGAAATTGGCGAGCGTGTGCGCCGTCCCGAGGAAGTGCTGCCCAGGTCCGTTCTCGAGAATGGCGTCGAGCGCCTGGCCGTTCTCGGACAGGTCGACCCCGCGTACGAACGTCGCCATCATGCCCAGTTGGTCGTCGTCGAGGATGAACTTCTCGTAGCCGATCGCGAGGCCGCCTTCCAGCCAGCCCGCAGCGTGCAGGACGAAGTTCACGCCGCCGAGAACCGTGGCCTGCAGTGTGTTGGCCGACTCGTACGCAGCCTGGGCGTCGGGCAGCTTCGACGCGCACAACGAACCGCCCGATCGGAAGGGCACGCCGAGACGGCGCGCGAGCTGGCCGACGACGTACAGCACGAGGGACGGTTCCGGGGTACCGAACGTCGGCGCACCGGTCTGCATCGACATCGACGACGCGAACGACCCGAACACGACGGGCGCACCGGGTCGCACCAGCTGCACGAACGCCATACCGGCCAGTGCTTCCGCCAACGTCTGCGCCGCGACGCCGGCCGTCGTCACCGGCGCCATCGCGCCGGCGAGGATGAACGGCGTGATGATGGTGGCCTGGTTGGCGGCCGCGTAGACGTGCGCGGCGCCGAGCATCGTCGCGTCCCACACGAGCGGCGACGACGCATTGATGAGGCTCGTCATCGCGGTGCGGTCCTCGAGGTCGCCACCGAAGCCGATGCGGGCCATCTCCACACTGTCCGCGGCGCGTGCCGCGGCCGTCACCGAGCCCATGAACGGCTTGTCGCTGTAGCGGAGATGCGCGTAGACCATGTCGAGGTGCCGCTTGTTCACGGGGATGTCGACGGGCTCGCACACCGTCCCGCCGGAGTGATGCAGGTTGGGCGACAGATACGTGAGCTTCACGAAGTTCTGGAAGTCGGCGAGCGTCGCGTAACGCCGGCCGTCGTCGAGATCGTGCACGAAGGGGGAGCCGTAGTTGGGCGCGAACACCGTGGCGTCGCCCCCGATCTGCACGTTGTGCGCGCGGTTGCGCGCGTGCTGCGTGTAGATGGCGGGTGCGGTCGCCTGGACGATGGAACGGCACAGCCCACGTGGGAAGCGCACGCGCTCACCGTCGACATCGGCGCCCGCGGCGGCATAGAGCGCGAGCGCGTCGGGATAGTCGTGCACGATGACGCCGACCCTTTCGAGGATCGTGTCGGCGTTCTCCTCGATGATCGAGAGGCCCTCGTCGCTCACCACGTCGAGCGGTTTCAGCGTGCGCGTCAGGAACGGTACGGCTTCGATGTGCGTGGCCAGGCGGGCCGCTTGCCGCCCGCTGCGCCCGCCGGTCCGACCGCGCCGCGGCTCGGGTCCGGTGGCCGTCGCCGCCGCGGGAATGTCGTCGTCGCTCACGGTGTGGGCACCCCCCTGGTCGCGCGGCGGGTACGGCGCGGCGCGGTCTCGTCGGAATCCGGGATGCCCATGGCGCGCACGAAATGCGCCTGGAACGCGGGCTCGGTCGCGGTCTCGATCTTCACGATCCGGCGCGCGACCTCGGCGATCTCGACGCGCGCCGCGTTCGACAGGAGCGCGCGCACCGCACCGCCGCCCGCCGCGTTGCCCACGTTCGTTGCGATCGCGGGATCACAGTCGGGGATCAGTCCGATCGCGATCGCGTACGCGGGATCGATGTGGCTCCCGAACGCGCCCGCGAGCCGGACCGCGTCGAACCCGGTGATGGTCGCGTGATCCATCAAGAGGCGGATCCCGGCGTTGAGAGCGGCCTTGGCGAGCTGAATCGCCCGGACGTCGTTCTGCGTGATCCGCAGCTCGTGAGTGCTTCCCTCGTACAGCACGAAAGCAAAGGTGCGGTCGTCGGCCACCACCCGGGATGATCGGGGGGCGGCGGAACCGTCGATCGTGCCGTCGCGCAGGATCACACCCGCGCGCAACAGCTCGGCGATTGCTTCGATGATGCCGCTGCCGCAGACGCCGGTGACGTCGACTTGCGCAACCTGCTCTGTGAAGCCGTCCTCGTCCGACCAGGCGTCGACGCCGATGATCTTGACGCGCGGCTCCAGCGTGGCGCGGTCGATCCGGACCCGCTCGATCGCGCCGGTCGTCGCTCGCACTCCGCACGAGAGCTGCGCTCCTTCGAAGGCGGGCCCGGTGGGGCTCGACGCGGCGAAGAGCCATTCCCGGTTGCCGAGCACGATCTCGGCGTTGGTCCCGACGTCGACGAGGAGCATGACGGCGTCGCCCCGGTGCGGGCCCTCCTGCAGCACCGCCGCCGCGGTGTCCGCGCCGACATGGCCTGCGATACACGGCAGCACGTGCAGGTGTGCGTTGGGGAGATCGAGCCCGATGTCGTCGGCCCACGCATCGACCGGCTCGTCGGTCGCGAGCGTGAACGGCGCGGTGCCCAGCGGTGTGGGATCGATGCCGAGCACGAGGTGGTGCATGATCGGGTTCCCGACGAGCACGAGGTCGACGACGCGATCGGGCTCGACGCCGGCGGTCAGGGTGAGCTCGTCGACGACGTCGCGCAGCCCGGCGCGGATGGCGTGGGTGAGCTCGGCCGCGCCGTCGTGGTGCATCATCACGTACGACACGCGGCTCATCAGATCCTCGCCGAAACGGATCTGCGGATTCATGATCCCGGCGGACGAGACCACCTCGCCGGTCGTGAGATCGCACAGGTGTCCGGCGACAGTCGTCGAGCCGACGTCGACCGCAACTCCGTACGCAGTGTCGACGAAGCCCGGCCACACGGCCGACACCCAGTGACCGCCGTGCACCGCGACCGTGACGGTGCGCGCACCGTGAGCCAGCGCCGGTTGGAGCGTGGCGAGGATCGCGGATCGGATGTCGAGATCGGTGAGACCCCATTCGAGTGCGAGCGCGTCGTAGAGGCGGCGCAACTCACTGCGGTCGGAGCCGAGATCGGGAGCCGGAACGTCGACAACGTAGAGGTGCACGACGGGATCGATGACGAGATCGTCGAGCGCGACCGACTTGCGTACGACGGGCCGGTGGACCTGACTCGCGGCGGGAACGTCGACGAGTACGTCGGCGAGGACGTGGGCCGAGCACGCCAGGCGACTCGTCGGCTCGAGTGGGCGACGGCCGCGATACGCGCGCTCCGCGCCGGTCGCCGTGTCGAGGCTTGCCGGGTCGCTCACGATCGCGTGCTTGGGGAACTCGCCGAATCCGGGCGTGACCATGCAACGACCGCATAACGCCCGTCCGTTGCAGATCGAATCGAGATCGACACCGAGCCGGCGCGCGGCGTCGAGCACCGTCGTACCCGCCGGGACGGTTCCCCGCCGGCCGCTCGGCGTGAACACGATCGTCGGCTCTCCGACGAGGCGCGTCGCGCTCACGGCCGCGCTTCCTTCACATCGAAGGTCGGCAGATCACCGATCGCGTCCGACGCCGCCGCCGGCGCCGGCACGGGATCGGGTGCATCGGGGTCGCGGCCGCCGTTCGCCACGAGCTGCTGCAGCCGTTCGCGCGGGAACGCGTCGTCCAGCCGGTGCGCCTCCTGCTCCGCGGCGGCTTGCATCCCTCCGGCGTCGTCGGGGACCGCGATCGCGACGCGTCGCCACTCGCCGACGTACTCGCTCGCGGTCTTCTTGCCGGCGACCATTGCCGCGTCGTCGACGGCGCGCTGGAAGCGGCGCGGGAGGATCACCTGATGCTTCTCCGCGCCCGAGCCCGCGTTCACCTGCGCAGGAATGTCGCGCCAGAAGATGACGACGAGACCGCTACCGCGCCGCGGCATGTCGAGCTTCGGGTTCGGCGGCGAAGGCGAGCACCGGCGCGCGGAGACCGTCGCGACCGGTGCTGCGGTGGACGAAGGCGAGCCCGAGACGATCGGCGGCCGCGCGACCTTGCGCGAGCAGCTCGGGATCGAGAGCCTGCGAGAGCAGGACCACCCGCCGGTAGTTGCCGAAATACGTGTCGCGTAGCTCGGGGTGGCGGTCGAGACCGAGCCCGCTCCACACGAGCGCGTCGAAGTGTTTCGCGAGGAAGTCGGTGAGATAGAAGGTACCGAGCTCCTCCTCGTGCAACGCGCCGAACGCGTGCGAGCCTGCGAAGAGCTCGTAACAGTGCGCGCCGGGCAGGCGGTGCGTGCCGGGATACTCCGCGAGCAGCGCGTCGAGCGCGCCGCCGGTACCGCAGTCGGCGTACGCGACGAAGACCGGGCGCCCCGCGTCGACCGCGGCCTGCAGGCGCGGGCGCAGGGCGGGCGCGATCGCGTCGGGGCGGTTGTGCAGGTTGGCGGGCAGGTACTCGACGTCGATGTGCGCGGCGAGACCGTCGGCCGCGAGGACCGCGCGGAGATCGCCGGCGAGCGCACCGCAAGCGAGGACGAGTGGCGGGCGCTCGCGCCGGGCGTCCATGTTCACGCGGCTCGATGGGCGCGCACGAGTGCCTTCGCGGTCTCGGCCGCCACCGCCGCGTCGCGGCAGTACGCGTCGGCGCCGATCGCCGTGCCGAATTCCTCGTTGAGCGGGGCGCCGCCGACGAGGACGATGTAGTCGTCCCGAATCCCTTTCGAGATGAGGGTCTGGATCACGACCTTCATGTACGGCATCGTCGTCGTGAGCAGGGCCGACATGCCGAGGATGTCGGGCTTGTGTTCGTCGAGGGCAGCCAGGAATTCGTCGGCATCGGTGTTGATCCCGAGATCGAACACCTCGAACCCCGCGCCCTCGAGCATCATCGCGACGAGGTTCTTGCCGATGTCGTGGATGTCGCCCTTTTCGGTGCCTATGTCGACCTTCCCGATCGGCTCGACGCCCGTCTCCGCGAGCAGTGGGCGCAGGATCGCCATACCGGCCTTCATCGCGTTCGCGGCCAGGAGCACCTCGGGTACGAACAGGATGCCGTCGCGGAAGTCGATGCCGACGATGCGCATGCCCTCGACGAGCGCCTTGTTCAGCGTGTCGTCCGGCGACCAACCGCGGCCGAGGAGCAGGTTCGTGCCCTCGGCGATCTCGTCGGCCAGGCCGTCGTAGAGATCGTCGTGCATCTGGGCGACGAGCTGGTCGTCGGGAAGGCTGGCAAGGTCGATCTCTTCCTCGTCCGGCACGCCCGCGAGCGTATCCCACGATGTGGCAAGCCTCCACGATGAGGGAAGGCACGACGGGAAGGCCCGATGCGGGGTGGTTCGACCTTCGAGGCTCCAGGTGGCAAGGAGATCGCGGGCGGCAGTTGCGCACGGTCTGTATGTGCGATCAACATCCGCGTACGGGGTAGCCGGGAGGGGTCGCCGACGTCTTGAATGCCCAGCCGACGCGCGGCCTGTTGTTCGACTTGGAGGAAGCGAATCCCGCTTCGAACCCTACGTTGGTCCAGCCCCAGGTTCCCGCCATGCCGTCACAAGAACCCAAGTGCGATTCGCGCTTGTGTACGTAGACGATCTGCGCGTCGGGTGGCGCCGCCACAACGACCGAGTTCAGCGCGGCGAGCAGCCGACCGTCCGGATCTCCGCCCGGATGTTGCGCGCTCAGGCTCTTGCCGCACGCGGAACCGGCTGCACAGGCCAACGCCACGGAAAAGACAGCGCTGACGATCCGCCGCGGGCGTTCAGATGCGACTCGCTCGCGGGAGTATTCGTCCATCCGCGCAGCTTCGATCACTTCGATGCCCATGACCTGAGTCTGTCCCGCGTGCGATGATCGACGCGCGAACAGGAGGAACTCGTGTCCCGACCGAGCGATGGCCGACTGCACACGATGGAACTCGGCGCGCCAGCCGAGGAGGTCGTCGACGCGCTGATGCGGGACGGCGCCGTGATCGTCCGCGATCTGCTCTCGGCCCACGTTGTCGATGCGATCAACGCGGAAGTGCAGCCCTTCGTCGACGCGGCCGACCCGGACATGCGCCACCTCAATCCGGGTGTGCAGTACTTCCATGCCCAGACCCGGCACGTGTCCGGACTCGCCGGGAAGTCGCCGACCTTTGCCACCGAGGTCATGATCCATCCGTTGTTCTCGGCGCTGTGCGACGCGATCCTCGGGCCGTCGTGCGCGCGCTACCAGCTCAACCTTGCGCATCTCCTGGAACGGCTGCCAGGCGCCGAGAGCCAGTTCTGGCATCAGGACGAGCTCGTCTGGAATCTCGTTCCCGAGCCGAAGCCCGAGTTGCAGGTTGCATCGGTCATCGCCCTCGTCGACTTCACCGCGGAAAACGGTGCGACGCGGGTGTTTCCCGGAAGTCATCGTTGGGAGACCGGGCGCTACCCGGCCGACGAAGAAGCGGTCGCGGCGGTGATGCCGGCCGGTTCGGCGATCATCTATCTCGGTTCGACCTTCCACGGCGGTGGCGCGCACACCGGATCGGAACCGCGGCGCGGCGTGCACCTCTCGTACACCCTCGGTTGGCTGCGCACCGAGGAGAACAACTATCTCGCCGTACCACCCGAAACTGCGGCGGGGCTGCCGCAGCAATGCCAAGAGGTGTTGGGCTACGCCGTGCACGACGCGATCGAGCGCGGCGGCGGCTATCTCGGCATGCTCGACATGCGCGACCCGATCGATCTCTTCCGCGAGGGCTGGCCCGGTGCTCCGCGGTAACTCGGCGCGCTAACCCGTTTCGCGACCACGGCGGGTGTGTTCGTCGATCCGGTCGAGTGCCCGGCTCACCAGCCACCAGGATGCGAGGCCGTGCTCGCACCACGCGTCGGGTGCGACGATGCAGTCGTCGGGACAGCGGCACACCCCGTCGGCGACCCATTCGACGAGCGTGTCGTGGTCGGGCGGCGCCCAGCCGCTGTTGACCTCGAACCACGCGATCGTGTGGCGAACGGCTTCGTCGGCGCTGGCGACCATCGACGCCAGTAGATCATCGATCAGGCATCGATACGGCCCGCACGAGACGCGCACCGCGAAACACGAAACGACGAGAACCCGATCGCCGCTCCCGGCGTACTGAAGACGGACCCGCGTCGCGGGACACGTCGACCGAGCCAAAGGAGTCTCTCGTGCACGCTATTTCGCTACGCGCCCGTGTGTTCGCGGGTGTCGCTGCTCTCGCCCTACTCAGCTCTGTCGGGATCTCGGCGGCCGCCAACGGCAAGCCCTCGTACACGAAGTTCTCGATGTTCCCGCAAGCCTCGTTCCTCAACTGTGTGAAGCCACACCCGAGCTCGCCCGCGCCGACGGTCACGGTGAAGGTGAAGCGTGACGATCTCAACGACCGAGCGACGGTCGAGTTGAAGGGCTTCAAGCCGAACCTCGACTTCGATCTCTTCACGATCCAGCACAGTCCGCAGACGGCGACCGGCGCCGCCGACCCGAACTCGGGCGTCGGCCTGGCGTGGTACCAGTCGGATCTGCACGTCGGGTCGAAAGGTTCGGGTCACGCCAAGATCCGCACGATCCTGCTCGATCAGATCTTCGGTCTCGACAAGGACGTCGCGCTCGCACCCACCAACACGTTCCACCTCGGCTTCTGGTTCAACAACCCGGCCGACGCGAAGAGCTGCGGCTTCACCGGGATGACGCCCTTCAACGGTGAGCACACCGCCGGACCCCTCGCGTTCGTCACGCGGCCCAGCGCCCGGACCGGGCTCGGCCCGCTCTGCCTCGACCCGACCTCGGGCAGCGAGGGCATCTTCACCTGCAACCCCTGACCGTCGCGGCTGAGTCGCACGTTGAAGCGCGGACGCCCTGCCCGGCAACGACGCCGGGTGGGGCGTCCGCTCATGTGCCCTTGTAGTTGAGGACCTGCGTGAGCGCGTGCCGCGCGCTACGGGAGCGATCGTCGTCGCAGACGCGTCCCGCAACATCTCGGCGGTCCGCAACGCCGGCGCGGCCGTCGCGACGGCGATGTGCTGGTGATGTGAATCAGGTCCAGAGCGCGTCGAGCTCGGTCGCGACCCGAAAGCCCGCGTCGATCGACTCGCCGGCCAGGGTGTCGTGCCGCGACGAACGCACGGTGTCGAAACACGCGGTGACGTCGGCCGAGAGAAAGCGGCTCGGCTGACTCATCGTGTGGTCGTCGTCGCGGCCGCGGGGCCGGTAGTGGAACCGGAGCGGGAAGTACACGTGCAGACGACGCCGCGGCCGCGTCACCGCCACATCGAAGAGCCGGCGCTCCTCCTCGAGTCCTTCGCGGGAGGTGAGCGCCATGTCGGAGGGGAAGTTGCCGTCGGCCGCGTTCAGCAGGTGGACGACGTCCCACTCGAGCCCCTTCGCCGAATGCACGGTCGAGATGACGAGCCAGTCCTCGTCGATCGAAGGATTCCCCGCGAGATCGCCCGTCGAGTTGGGCGGTTCGAGCGTGAGGTCGGCGGCGACGTCGGACAGACGCGCCGCGTTGTGCGCGGCGGCCGTGAGTGCATCCAGATCGGCGACCCGCGCGTCGGCGTTGTCGTAGGCGGTCGCAACCAACGGTGCCAGCGCGTCGCGCAGCCGCTCGCCGTGCGCGCCGACCGACTCGCCGGTGGCCGGTCGAAGGGCGTTGACGAAGGCGTCGGCCGTTCGCCGGGACGGCGCCGGCAGCTCCTCGACCGCGAGCGGCCATCGCATCAGGATCTCCGCCGGGGTGCCCGGTTGATCCACGCCGAGCGCGCCGATCGCACGCCGGGCGCGCACCGGACCGACGCCCTCCAGCAGCTGGAGGAGACGAAACCATGCGAGCTCGTCGCGCGGGTTGTCGGCGAGGCGGAACAGGCAGATGAGGTCTTTGACGTGGGCCGCCTCGATGAACCGCAGCCCTCCGTACTTCACGTAGGGGATACGACGGCGGGAGAGCTCGAGCTCGAGCAGGTCGCTGTGATGGGCGGCGCGTACCAGCACCGCTTGTTCGCGGAGCGCGATGCCCTCTTCGCGATGCGCCAGGATCTGTTCGCAGACGGCGTCGACCTGCGCGTCCTCGTCGGCGGCGCGCACGAGCCGAGGCCGCTCGCCGCCCGGTGATTCCGCGCGCAAGCGGGCCATGAACCCCTCGGGCGCGGCCTCGCTGACTGCGTTGGCGACGTCGAGGACCGGTTGCACCGACCGGTAGTTGCGTTCGAGCAGGATCGTGCTGATCTCGGGAAAGACCGACCCGATGTCGAGCAGATGCCGGGGGCTCGCACCGCGAAAGCCGTAGACGGCCTGCGAATCGTCGCCCACAACGGTCAATCGCGGATCGGTACGGCGCAGCGCGCGCAATACCTCGACCTGCAGCGCGTTGACGTCCTGGTATTCGTCGACGCAGACGTGATCGATCTCCGCCGCGAGCAGCGGGCCCAGCCGATCGTCCATCGCGGCCGCGCGCCAGTAGAGGAGTAGGTCGTCGAAGTCGACCAGACCGAGCGTGCGTTTGCGGTGTACGTACGCGCGACAGATCGATGCCACCGGTTCGACCTGGTCGGCGCACCAGGGCGCCACTTCGTCGATGACGGTCGACAACGGCCGCTGCGTGTTGACCGTGCGCGAGTACACGTCGAGGAGCGTCCCCTTCTTCGGGAAGCGGCGACCGTTCGCGGCTGCGCCGTGCTCGTCACGCACGAGGTCGATGACGTCGGCCGCGTCGCCCGCGTCGAGCATCGAGAAACCCTCGGGCAGCCCGAGCGCGACCGCGTGGCGCCGGAGGGTGCGGTGCGCGATGGAGTGGAACGTGCCGCCGACGATCCGGCCGCGCCGCCGCGTGGCCGACCGCACGGGCGCGTCGGCGAGGAGGGTGTCGCAGCGATGCATCATCTCCCGGGCCGCGCGCCGGGTGAAGCTCAGCGCCATCACGCGCTCGGCGGGCATCCCGCTCGCGACCAGCCACGCGATCCGGGCGGTAAGCGCCGTCGTCTTTCCCGTACCGGCCCCGGCGAGGATCCGTAACTGGTCGCCTTCGAATGTCGCTGCCGCCCGTTGTTCCTCGTTCAGTCGATCGACGATGGCGAACACACGTTCGATCCTAGAGCGGCAGCGGAGCCGACGGGAGGCAATCCGCATCAGCCGCGGGTCGAGGGGATCGGTCGGCGGAGCGCGAGCGACCAATGAGAGGAGCGGCAGCGGAGCCGACGGGAGGCAATCCGGGCCGTCGAGGCGCCGACTCCGGCGCCCGCGCCATGATGACGCGTGTCAACGATTGCGACACCGGGGCGCGCCCCGGTCGACTCGTCAGGAGATCGGTATGAAGTTCCGAACGCTCGGCCGCACCGGCATGGAGGTCAGTGAGCTGTGCCTCGGCGCAATGATGTTCGGCGTCTGGGGGAACCCGGATCACGACGACTCGGTGCGCATCATCCGGCGCGCCCTCGACGGCGGCATCAACTTCATCGACACCGCCGACGTCTACTCGGCCGGGGAGTCGGAGAAGATCGTCGGTAAGGCACTCGCAGACGGCAAGGTTCGCCGCGACGTGGTGCTCGCCACGAAGGCCCATGGGCAGATGGGGACCGATCGCAACGCGCGCGGCAACTCGCGACGCTGGATCACCGCCGAAGTGGAGAACAGCCTGCGCCGGCTCGGCACCGACTACATCGACCTTTACCAGATCCATCGACCCGATCCGACGTGCGACATCGAGGAGACGCTCTCGGCGCTCACCGACCTCGTGCGCGCGGGCAAGATCCGCTACTTCGGTTCGTCGACGTTCCCGGCGCACGAGATCGTCGAGGCGCAATGGGTCTCCGATCGGCGCGGTCTCGGCCGGTTCGTCTGTGAGCAGCCGCCGTACTCGATCCTCGCCCGGGGCATCGAGCGGGACGTGCTGCCGGTCGCGCAGAAGTACGGGATGGGTGTGATCCCGTGGAGCCCACTCAACGGTGGATTCCTTTCCGGCCGCTATCGCACCGGCGTGACGCCGGAACCGTCACATCGCGATCGGCTGAGGGCGGCGCGGGGTGCCGCGGAGTCGCCCGGCGAGCAGACCAAACGCGAGGCCGCCGAACTTCTCGGCGACCTCGCCGAGAAGTTCGGCCTCACAGTCGTCGACATGGCGCTGGCGTTCGTCCTCGACCATCCGGCGGTGACGGCGGCGATCATCGGACCGCGCACGATGGAGCAGCTCGAGTCTCAGCTCGCCGCGAGCGAGGTGGACCTTCCCGCGGAGCTGCTCGACGCGATCGACGCGATCGTGCCCCCGGGGGTCGACCTCGATCCCGGCGACGCGGGTTGGGATCCGCCGAGCCTGCTCGCGGAGAATCGCCGCCGCTGACTGCTCAGGTACCGGCGCAGAAGCCGAGGGAGTCGGCCTTGCTGGTGCCGTCGGCACAGAGCACGTTCGGGTTCTCGTGCGAGAACACGCCGCGCGGGCTCTCCCAACCCGGCACGACCCACGCGTGCACCATCCACGCCGTCTCGCGCATGAACGTGCCGTGTTGGGCGTTGCACTGCTCGAGTGTCACGCTGGAGTCGGCGGCGAACGGGATCTTGATCTGTGTGCCGCCGAAGATGACGCACGTGTTCGTGTGACGGTGCCAGTGATCGTTCGGGCCGGCGAAGCCCTCGGGCGGCGCGGTGCTGAGCGACAGATACATCAGGCCGACGACTTTCGACGTGGGACTGATGCCGTCGTAGATGTACGAAGGCGGATCCGAGGGATCGAAAGTACCGATTGCGTCCATCTTGATGAAGTGCGCCCCGGTCTGCGGTGAGAACTTGCCGGCTTGGACCAATCCCCCGCGTTGCGCGTCGGCGACGGTCGGATACTTGCCCGCCGCGGTGCGGGCGGCGACGAGCTGTGCCGCGAGAACTGCACGGGTCGCGGCGGGGAGCGGCTTGTCGGGGATCTCCGCCCGGGCCTCGTCGATGTTGCACGAGCCGGCGGCCGCGCCTCGCACGCACGCCGGCACCCCGGGCTTCGCGGCGGGCGACTTCGTAGCTGTGCCGTTCGAACCGCCCGTGGGCGCGCCGGGCACCGTACGCACGATGGTCGCGGTCTTGGTGTGCGACGACCCCACCGCGTACGCGATCCCGGCCGTCACGACGACGAGCGCGAGCGCGCCCGATGCCAGCGCGAGAGCCGGCCGGCGGCGCTTCCCGATCGAGACCGACTCGATACTCGGGGTCGGTTCGAGTTGCTGGTCGGAGTCGAGCGTCTGCATGGTTCCCCCCACGCCGGACTGAGAATGGGCGAAGGGTACGCCAAATCCGCTGAGTTGCACACGATCCCGGTCGCGGGCGTCACAGTTCCCGTTTTCGGACTCGTTTCCGCGCTCGTTGCCGAGCACGTTGTCGAACGGCTGCGGCGGATCTGAGCCGGAAGCGCGTCAGACGCGGGCCGGGGCCACGGGGGCGCCGGCGACGTCGAGGGTGGTGCGCAGCACACAGCCGCCCAGATCGGCATTTACAGAGTGGGCGCCCGTCGTCACATAGAGATCGCGCCCCGCGAAACAGATGCTCGTCGTAAATGCGGAGGGCGGCTGGATCCGCCGGTCGACGGTGCCGTCGGGCGTGAGGCGGGCGATGCCGCCGCCCACGAGTGCGACCCAGATTGCACCGAGCTCGTCGAGCGCCATGCCGTCGGGGTGACCGAGCGTGGAGAGATCGAACTCCCTGCGAACCGCGCGCTCGACGTCGAACGCGATGATGCACTGGCGACGCGTGTCGCTCGCGTAGACCGTGTCGCCGTCGAGCGAACACACGATGCCGTTCGCGTGCACGACGTCGCCGAACAGCACGCGGTTGGTGCCCGCGGAATCGACGCGCCGGATCTCGCCGGGCACGACCTCGGCATCCGCATCGAACACTGCGAACCGCAACGCGCCCGCGTAGACGCGGCCGGTCGCATCGGTGCAGACGTCGTTCCAGCCCGCGACACCATCGACGTGGAGCACCGTCCGCGCGTCGTCGCCCTCCCGAGCGTGAATGACGTCGCGACCGGAGCACACGATCCCACCGTCGGCGTGGATCGCGATACCCCCGACGCCGCGCCGCTTCGGGACGACGGTCGTCACTACGCCCGCCGGGTCGAGTCGGTAGACGCCGCCGCCGAGCACGTCGGAGAACAGGACCGAGCCGTCGACGTCGATCGTCGGCGCCTCCGCCAGCCCGTAGCCGTGCGCGAGCACGTCCCACTCCATCGATGCCCAAGCTAGGCCTGTCCCGGCGGCCGACGCCTCCGGAGAAAGAACGGGTGCGTCGACGAGTCAGAGACTCGGGATCTCGTCCCGCACGCGGTCGACCGCACGCTTGCCGACGGTGCGGGCGCGGTCCATCACCGCGACTGCGGCGCCGGCGACGACGTTGCCGGGCGGGGTGTCGGGCGCACCGGGATGCGGACGGGTGGGCACGACCCGCTGCGCGCGCCGAAGCTGCTCACCCAACTCCACAAGCTCGCGCCGATCGATTTGCCTGCGCACCTTCGGGAAGAGCTCTCCTTCTTCTTCTTTCACGTGGTGACGGACTGCTTCCATCATCACGGTGACCTTGGCGTCGAAGCGCTCCGCCGCGGGATCCATGCTCTCGAGCTCACGGAGCACGACCTTCACCACGTGGTGCTCCTCGAGTGCCTCGAGCACGTCCGACTCGGCCCGCGACATCTGCTCCCGCACCGCGGGATAGAACACCAACTCTTCGATCTCCGCGTGGCGCGAGAGCGCTTCGATCATCGACGCGACGAGTTGCCCCTTGACCCGGTGGGCGCCACTTCCGGCCTTCTCGAAGCGTTTGAAGAGCTGCTCGACCTCACGGTGGTCGCTCTTCAACAGCGCGATCGCGTCGCCGGCGGAGGCGCGGCCCGACCGTTTCGCCGCCGACTTGCGCGCCGTCGACTTCCGGGACGTGACGGTGCGCGCGGTCTTCTCCGCGGTCTTCTCCGCGGTCTTCTTCGAGACCTTCCGCGCCCGAGTCGCCGCACTACTCCGCGACGCCTGCTGCACCGCCTTCTTGGCGGTGCGCTTCGCGGCGCGCTTCACGGTCGTTTTCGCGGGCTGTTTCGTCGTGCGTTTCGCAGTTGCCATCGCCGTGCGATACCCGGGTCGCGGCAATACAAACCTGCGCGCCGCACCGCGGGTGTGCAGCGGCTGTTGTTTCGAGCGCTACTTGTGCAACGAACGCGCGGCGAGGCGCGGCCCGCGTTCGAATCGGAACGGGTTGTCGGTCCAAGGCGTGCCGGTCGCGATCTCCGCGAGCCGGCGCCCGAGGATCGGGAGGAACTTGAACCCGTGGCCACCGAGTCCGACTCCGACTGTGACGCGTCCCTGCCGATCGACGACGAAATCTTCGTCGGGTCCGGACGCGTACAGACAGGTGCTGTGGTCGACCGGCTCGGGTTCGACACCCGGCACGTTGTGCCTCACCCAATCGAGGAGCCGTCGCCAGGTGCGCGGTTCGACGTCGGCGCTGTAGGTCTCGGGATCGACCACGGGCCCGGTGTAGTGCTCGCCGATCTTGAGCAAGCCGGTCGGCGTGGGAAGGCCGTAGTAGCTCGTCGCCCGCCGGTCGATGAAGGTCGGGAAGCTCATGGCGCGCCGCGGGCGGAAGAACGCCACCTGCTCCCGGGTGACGGTGATCGGGGGGAGCGGGGCGAGACCGTCGATCGTCGCCGCGGCCCATGCGCCGGTTGTCACCACGACCGAGTCGCCGCGGTAGCTCCCGCGGTCGGTCGTCACCGCCACAGACGCGGGTTGTTCGGAGATGCCGGTCACCGTTTCCGAGCGGTGGATCACGGCGCCGTCGGCCACGGCCGACTGCTCGAACGCGTCCAGCGCGAAATGCGCGTCGACACATCCCGCGTCGCGCTGGAGGAGGGCGCGGCCATCGAAGTGCAATCCGGGAAATGCTCGCCGGGCGGCGTCGGGGTCCAGCCACTCGTACGGCACCCGGGCCCAGTCGCAGCCGCGCGCCACCTGCTCGAGCTCGTCCGAAAATCCGGTGTCGACGCCGCCCACCGTCCGTACGAGCGTGGCGTCGACCGACGCGTCGAGCTCGTGCCACATGCGCAACGATTCCTGCGCCAGCGCGACGTAGACCGGGTCGCCATACGCGAGGCGGACGATGCGCTCGCGGCCGTGCGACGACCCGCGCGTATGGTGCGCGTCGAAACGGTCGATCGCGAGGACACGGAAGCCGTTGCGCGCCAACCACCACGTCGTGGCCGCTCCCGCTCCACCGCATCCCACGACGACCACGTCGTATGAATCGGTCACCGCGAGCGGAGTCGGACGGCGGCGTTCATGTCGCCAATCCTCTCATCGCGACCCGGTCGTCGCGGAACTCACGTGACGCCGGCGAATTCGCCGGGGAATTGGAAGACGCCCCGGCTACATGTCTGCCGGGGCGTCGGTTCCGTTCGAGGGTCGGTCGCGTCTTCGGGCGCGCAAGAAGCCGTCAGTTTGGCCGCAGCCATATCGGTCGGAGGCTCGTGCGTGTCAGCAGGTCGAGACCGACCCGGTGATGGCGAGGTGGACTTTCCTCTTCCATGCGCATCTCCTCTTCGGAGCGGCTACCGACTTCCAAGATACCTCCGATGTCAAAGCTGTCAAAGGTGTTGCCCGGTCTCGGCCACCCAGCGGTTGCCGCACCGGACTCGTGTCCGATGCCCGCGCGATCAGGCATTGTGGGCGGATGAGTGAACGGGATTCGGTGGCCGCGATCGAGCCCGTGGCCGAGCGCGATGTCGGCCGTTACGACGACGCGGCGGACGTCGTCGTCGTGGGCCTCGGGTGCGCGGGCGCCTCCGCCGCGATCAGCGCGTCCGAGCGCGGGCTCGACGTGCTGGGCGTCGAGCGCCAGAGTGCACCGGGCGGCACGAGTGCCATGTCGGGTGGCCTCATCTATCTGGGTGGCGGGACGCCGGTGCAACATGAGTGCGGCTTCGACGACGACGCCGACACGATGTACGCGTTCCTCGTCGCGGCGACGGCCGCGCACGGCGCGGCGGACGCTTCGGATCGGCCCGACCTCGCCAAGCTGCGCAGGTACTGCGACGAGTCGGTCGACCACTTCCATTGGTTGGTGGATCACGGTGTTCCGTTTCGCGCCGCGTTCTGTGACGAGCCGAATCGTGAGTCGCCCGACGACAGTGGTCTCGTCTTCTCCGGTGGCGAGGACAGCCGTCCGTTCTGCGACCTCGCGCGTCCGGCGCCGCGCGGCCACAAGCCGCAGTTCACCGACAGTGCGGGTAACTTCTTGATGCAGTGCCTCGCCGACGCAGTGGGCAAGACCGCGACCCGGACGATGGTCGACGCGCGCGTCGACCGCCTCGTAGTCGACGACGACGGCGCGGTCGTCGGTGTTGCGGTCCGCGCCGACAACTCGACGCGTCACATCCGGGCGCGCCGGGGAGTGGTCCTCGCCGCGGGAGGCTTCGCGTACAACGAGGCGATGCTCGCGGCGAACTGCCCCGAGGCAATGCGGCCCGATCCCGCGTGGCGCATCGGGACCGACGCCGACGACGGGCGAGGGATTCGTCTCGCACAGGGTGCGGGCGGCGCGCCGCTGCGACTCGACGTGTTCGAATGCGCGTTGCCGCTCGGGCCACCGCATCGCCTCTGCCGGGCGATCCTGGTCGACCGGCGCGGCCGCCGCTTTGTCAACGAGGACACCTACACGGGACGCATCGGGTGGAAGGCGCTGATGGAACACGACGGTGACGTGTTCATGGTGCTCGACGACTCGATCTACGAACGCAACCTGCTCGGCCTGCGGTTCTCGTACGCGGCGGAGACCGTCGAGGAGTTGGCGCGCGACATGGGTGTTCCCGCGGCCGAGTTGGCCGCGACGATCGCGCGGTACAACGAGCACGCGGCGCACGGAGACGACCCGGATTTCGGCAAGCTGCCGCCGTTCGTCCAACCATTGGTGCCGCCGCTCGGCGCGATCGACCTCGGCGTCCAGCGCGGCGCCATCTACGCGACCTTCACGCTCGGCGGATTGCACACGGATGTCGACGGGCGGGTGCTGTCGTCCGACGGTCGCGCGGTCGCCGGTCTGTTCGCGGCGGGCCGCACGAGCGCGAGCCTCGCCGCCGGCGGGTACGTCAGCGGCATCAGCCTGGGCGACGGAACGTTCTTCGGTCGCCGCGCCGGCGGCGCGGTCTGAGAACAACGCAATGGCCCGGTAAGCCGATTTCGACGCGCCCAGTTCCGACCGGCCGGCGGCTGAACCCAAAGGTCCGAGATCGCCCGGTGCCCGGGACCGGAATGCGTCGTAGCATCGCCCGCGATGGAGCTCTGGACGATGCGGATCCCCGAGATCGGTACGGCCCCTGCGCAGGCGGAACGGGCCGAGCAGACCGGCTGGGACGGCATCACGTTCACCGACTCGCAGAACCTCGTCGGCGACCCGTTCGTCGCGGTGGCGCTCGCGGCGGCGGCGACGGAACGACTGCGATTCGCCACGGGCGTCACCAACGCCTACACCCGTCATCCCGCCGCGCTCGCGAACGTGGCCGCGACGGTGCAGGAGACGTCCGGCGGCCGCTTCGTCCTCGGCATCGGCCGGGGCGACACCGCGTTGTTCCACCTGGGCAAGCCGCCGATGCCGGTCGCGCGATTCGTCGCGGCGGTCACCGAGCTGCAGGCGTACCTCGGGAACACTGCGATCGACTGCGACGGGCGCGAGAGCCGTCTGCACTTCCTCGACCGCTGCCGGCAGCCGAAGGTGCCGCTCGACGTCGCGGTGTCGGGCCCGAGGATGATCGAGTTCGCCGCCCGCATCGCCGAACGGGTCACGTTCGCGGTCGGCGCCGACGTCGATCGCGTCGGGTGGGCCATCGACCTCGCACGCAAGGCCGCCGCCTATGCCGGTCGCGATCCGGCCGACATCTCGTTCGGCGCGTACGTCAATGTCGGCTGCCATCCCGACCTCGATGCCGCGCGCGATCTCATCCGCGGTGCGGTCGCCGCCTTCGCGCACTTCTCGTCGATGCCGGGCTCGACGGGCGCGGGGTTGAGCGAAGCCGACCGGGGTGTGGTCGCGGAAGTCGGTCGTCGCTACGACAGCAACCAGCATCTGAGCAACGCGGCCGAGCACACGAACGCGCTCGATCCGGCATTCGTCGACCGGTTCGCGGTCGTCGGCACACCGGACGTGTGCGCCGACCGGCTGCGCGGCCTCGCGGCGCTGGGGCTCGAACGCTTCGTCATCACGGGTGCGAGCTTCCGCGCCGATCGCGACCACGCGCGCACCGCCGATCAGCTGCTGAATCAGGAGTTGCTCCCGGCTCTCCGGGAAGGGGTGAGCGCAGGTGACTGACCACGATCTCGTCATTCGGGGCGGCACGGTTGTCGACGGCACCGGTGCGGCGGCACGGACCGCCGACGTCGCCGTCGCGGGCGGTGTCATCACCGCGGTGGGCCGTGTCGACGGTTCCGCTTCCCACACGATCGACGCGGACGGTCTCCTCGTCACGCCCGGCTTCGTCGACATCCACACGCACTACGACGGTCAGGCGTCGTGGGGCGAGCGCATGATCCCGTCTTCGTGGCACGGCGTGACGACCGTCGTGACGGGCAACTGTGGTGTGGGCTTCGCGCCGGTGCGCCCGCGCGATCACGATCGGCTCATCGAGTTGATGGAGGGGGTCGAGGACATTCCCGGGACGGTGCTGCACGAGGGCCTCACCTGGAGCTGGCAGTCGTTCCCCGAGTTCCTGGACGCACTCGGCGGGCGGTCGTTCGACGTCGACGTCGCGGTCCAGGTTCCGCACGGCGCGTTGCGGTTGCACGTGATGGGGGAGCGGGGCGCGCGTCGCGAGGCGGCCTCCGCGGAAGATATCGCGACCATGGCCGCGACCGCGCGCGGCGCGATCGACGCGGGCGCGTTGGGATTCACGACGTCCCGCACCCTCAACCATCGCACCAGCCGCGGCGAATACACCCCGACGCTCACCGCGGACGCGGACGAGCTCGTCGGCATCGCGAACGCGATCGGCGAGACCGGCCGAGGGGTGTTGCAGGTGGTCTCCGACTTCGGCGACGTCGACGCCGAGTTCGCGATCTTCCGGCGGATGGCCGAGGAGTCGGGTCGGCCCCTGTCGTTCTCGCTCGTCCAGGTCCGCGGCGACGGCTACCGCCGCCAGCTCGAGCTCCTCACCGACGCCAACGCCGACGGCGTGGCCATGACCGGTCAGGTCGCCCCCCGCGCCGTGGGTCTGATCCTCGGTCTGGAATGCACACTGCACCCGCTGCTCACGAATCCCGTCTACCGCGAGATCAGCGCGCTTCCGCTCGCGGAGCGAGTTGCCGCGTTGAGCGATCCGGAGTTCAAGGCGCGCGTGCTCGCGGCCGACGCCGCGCCGCGTGACGAGTCGAAAGTCGGCGGTCGCCTCATCCACGCGTTCCACCGGATGTTCGAGCTCGGCGATCCACCCGACTACGAGCCCGACCCGTCGACGAGCATTGCGCGACGCGCCGAACGAGAGCACCGCGGCGTACTCGACCTCGCGTACGACATCCTGCTGCGCGACGGCGGCCACTCGTTCCTCTACCTCCCGTCGCTGAACTACGCCGACGGCAACCTCGACGCGGTCGGCGAGATGCTCGCCCATCCGAACACCGTCGTCGGACTCGGCGACGGCGGCGCGCACGTCGGGACGATCTGCGACGCGAGCTTCCCGACGACATTGCTGACGCTCTGGACGCGCGACCGAGCCACCGGACGACTCGATCTCCCGTTCGCCGTGCAACGGCACACACGCGATACCGCGCGAACGGTCGGCCTCCTCGACCGCGGCGTGATCGCGCCGGGTTACCGCGCCGATCTCAACGTCATCGACTTCGACCGGCTGACGGCGCGGCGCCCGGTGATGCGTCACGATCTTCCCGCCGGTGGGCGGCGGCTGGTGCAGGCCGCCGAGGGCTATGCCGCGACGATCGTGGCCGGGGCCGTCACGTACGGGAACGGCGAAGCGTGCGGTCCGCTGCCGGGCCGGCTCGTCCGCGGGCCGCAGCCCGCGCCGACGAAGGGATAACGCGATGAACGCATCCGATCTGACGCCGCTCGAGCCCGGCTGCGCGTGGCGAACTGACGAGCTCGGCGACGGGTACGTGTTCGAGCTCACTGGCGCGCACCTCGAGGAGCTGGATCGCGCCCTCGTGCACGCGGAGGCGACCTGCGACGACGTGCTCGACATCACGCGCGACGCATTCCCCCTCCCGACGCTGGGCGCCGAGCTCGCGGCCGTGGCACGCGAGCTCATCGACGGGCGCGGGGTGGTGCTCATCCGGGGTGTGCCCGTCGAGCTCTACGGCAAGCAACGCGCCTCGTCGATCTACTGGGGCGTCGGCATGCACCTCGGACAGCCGTGGCCCCAGAACGCGAAGGGGCACCTGCTCGGTGACGTGACCGACCAGGGCCGTGCGGCAACCGACCCGACCTCGCGGGGCAACGAGATCGGCGGTATCGCGTTTCCGTTCCACTCCGACGGCTCGGATCTCGTCGGGTTGTTCTGCCTCGACGCGGGCGCGGGTGGAGGCGCGAGTCTGGTCGCCAACGTCGTGACCATCCACAACGAGTTGGTCCGTACCGAGCCCGAGCTCGCGGCCGAGTTGTACGCGCCGTTTCCCTACGACCTGCGGGGCGAGCAGCCGCCGGGAGCCAAGGGCTGGTACACGATGCCCGTCTTCAGCCGGCACGGCGACCGGTTGTTCGCGCGGTACATCCGCCCGTACATCGAGTCGACGCGCCGGCACGACGACGCACCACGCGTTTCGGACGCGGCGCGCGAGGCGATGCATCGGGTCGACGCGATGTGCGCCGATCCGCAGTATCACGTGTCGATGACGATGCAACCCGGCGACATGCAATTCGTGAACAACTACCACGTCCTTCACGCGCGCGACGCGTACGAGGACGACCGGGCGAATGGTCGCGTCCGCCACCTGAAGCGCCTGTGGCTCGAGACCGATGTCCTCGCCGACGACGACAAGCCCGCGCAGTTCCGGCTCGGCCGCACCGACTCCTACTGGTCGAGCAAGGGCCGCACCAAGAGCGAGCTCACCATCTAAACGTTGCAAACTGTTTGCAACAAAAGCGACCGCCCGTGGTCTGATTCGTTGCAAACTGTTTGCAACAAAAGCGACCGCTCAGCGTCCGATTTGTTGCTCACTGTTTGCAACAAAAGCGACGGGCACTCGGGGACGCGGGTCACTCGCGGGCGACGCCGGCCTCGGCGTCGAGCTTCGACGCGAGCTTCTCGGCGTCGACGCCCGATTCGATCATGACCGGAAAGAGCTGCTCCTCCTCGGTGCGCACGTGCGCCGTCACGATGCGCTCCAGCTCCTGCATCAGCGGCCGCAGATCCTCCGGCGGCGAGTCGTACATGCGGGCGATGATCGTCTGCGCGAGCGCGTGCTCGGCCTCCGCTTCGTCGGCGAAGTCGTCGCCGTTGTCGACGAGGCGCCGCAGCTCGGGGTAGAGCGCCCGTTCCTCGAGCTCGGTGTGACGCGTGAGTTTCTCCCGAACCTGGCGGGCGATCACGTCGTCCGGGTTGGCGGCATACTGGCCGAAGAGCGCTTCGACTTCGCGATGTTGTGCGTGGAGGACCTCGAACCCATTCACACGTCGCTCCTTGTTCGGTCTTCGGGCGAAGATGATTTCTACCCGGTGTCATTGGTGATGAACCCGAACGCGACCTCGATGACGAGGTTCCCGCGGTGGAACGAGGTGCTTGGTTGCCGCCCGAGTTCGTGCATCCTGAGCGGGTCGCGCTGTTGACCGAGCACCACCTGCGGCCATTCGCGCGAGCGACGTCGACATCGACTATCCCGCGGTTATGACATCGCGTAGTTGAACGAGACGTGATCGCGGATCTCGCGCTCGTGCCGAGCCGACTCGTCGCGATCTTCGTCGAACGTCATGTCCGGCTCGAGCACGGCTTCGAGCGCGTCGCCCGTGTCGGCGACGAGCACTGCCCCGAGGCATTTGACTGATCGGCGTCTGACCCTGCGGTCAGCACCTCGGTGGTCGGTCGGGCGGCGCGCGGCTGGCCCACCCTTCTCCTAGTAACTAAGGTAAGGCTGTCCTTAGTCGAGGGGAGCGGACGTGGGTCTGGGAAAGACGCTGTTGCTGGGCTTCATCGCCGGGGTGACGATCCTGCTGGGCCTGCCGCTCGGCCGGCTCAGGCACCCGGCTGCGTCGATGCGTGTACTCCTGAACGCGATCGCGGTCGGCATCCTCGTGTTCCTCGTCTGGGACGTGCTGTCCGCGGCGTGGGAACCGATCGACACCGCCCTCTCCGAGTTCCATACCGGCAACGGCGGCCTGGCGAGTGCGACCGGATATGGCGCGCTGTTCATCGGCGGGCTGGCCGTCGGCCTGCTTTCGCTGGTGGCGTACGAGCGCTGGATGGCGCGGGTGACGGGTGCGCCCGACGACGCCCCGGTCGCCCCCCGACCGGCATCGCCTCCCCGCGGGCTCGCGGCCTGGTCGCCCGGCCGCCAGCTTGCGCTGCTCATCGCGGTCGGTATCGGCTTGCACAACTTCGCCGAAGGTCTCGCGATCGGTCAGGCCGCCGCGTCGGACGAGATCGCGCTCGCGACGCTGCTCGTGATCGGCTTCGCCCTCCACAACGCGACCGAAGGTTTCGGCATCGTCGCGCCGCTCACCGGTGAGACCGACTCCAACGGTGAGCGAGTCCTGCCGAGTTGGGGATTCCTGCTGGCGCTCGGTGCAATCGGCGGCGGGCCCACCTTCATCGGAACCGCCGTCGGTCACGCGTTCACGTCGGAGGCGCTTTCGGTCGTGTTCCTCACGCTGGCGGCCGGCTCGATCCTCTACGTCGTTGTCCAGCTGATCGGTCTCGGCGCGCGCAGCAAACGGATGGACCTCCTCGCGTACGGCATCCTCATCGGCATCATCGCCGGGTTCGCCACGGACGCGGTCGTGACCGCGGCCGGCGTATAGCGCCGTAGTAGTTCAGGGGTGGGCGCGTCGGCCGAGTTGGCGGCGAGCCCACTCGCGCCAACCCTGCGGCACGTCGTCGATCGACGCGATGCGTTCGAGCAACGCGCGGGGAGCATTGCGTTGCAGACCAGCGAGCTCGGCAAGTGTCAGGCCGTGCGCGGGCGGAACGCCGGTGACGACCTCGTCGCCCGCACCGATCTCGCCCGCGTCGACGATGCGCAGGTATGCACCGAACCGTCGGCTTTCGTCGAAGCGGTCGACGAAGGCGGCATCACCCATCCGCATGCCGAGCTTGTAACAGGGCTGTCTCGGCTGCGCGACCTCGAGGACGGCGGAACCGACGTGCCACCTCCGGCCGACCACTTCGGCCTGGAGGTCGATGCGCTCGGTGGTGAGGTTGTCGCCGAAGGCTCCGGGTCCGAGGTCGGTGTCGAGCTTGCTCGACCACCACATGTAGTCCTCGGTCGCATACGCGTACACGGCCTTGTCGCGACCGCCGTGGACTCGCCGATCGGCTTGATCGTCGCCCGCGAGGTTGACGCCCTCGACGCGTGTGCGACCGGTGACCGGCGTCTTCCAGATCGCGCTCGTGACCCGTCGCCCGGCCCACGTCACGGTCCGGGGCTTTCCGACGTTGACGGAGACAACGCGCGGGGGTGCGGTGATGTCCGACTTCACGGCTGCAGGATGTTGACGGCTCGCGCGATGACGAGTGCGACGGTAACCACCGAGATCGCGGACTGCGCCAGCATGGTGAGCTTCGTCCAGCGGGTCATGGGCAGCACGTCGGTCGGGCTGAACGCGGTCGCGTTCGTGAAGGAAACGTAGAGGTAGTCGATGAAGCCCGGCTCCCAGTCGGGCGGCGCGAGCTCGGGGCTGGTCATCTGGGGGAACAGGAAGTCGGGGTACGGCCGGGTCGCGGCGGCCCGCTCGACCGGACCGCCGCGGTCGAATTCCCAGTACCAGATGCCGAACACGATCACGTTCGTGAACCAGATCGAAGCGCCGGTCAGGAGGAGTTGCGTCGGCTCTCGGATTCCCTCGCGGCGCACGAGGTCGACGATGAGGCGGCCCGCCGACGTCGCGTTCGACACGGTCATCACCGCGATGAGGAGGAGGCTCACGATCCGCAACTCGCTCGTGCGGCGCGCCGAACGCGCCGCCTTGGCGACGAACACCCCGATGAGCAGCACGACTGCCAGCCCGGGCAGGACCCACAGTGGATGGGTCGCGACCCGCGCCGGCAACAGGATCGTCAGACCGATCGCGACCAGCACCGCGACCGTTACCTGCACCCGCGGCTCTTCGTTCGTCACGCTGCGCCAGGCCGCGCCGACCGATCCCTGCGCGGCGCGTACCGCGGTGCGGGGGTCGACCAGTCGCTGCAGGTTCCTCAGCAGGCCGCCGAGATCGTCGGCCGGCACCGCGCCGAAAGCGTCGTCGGCGTTGTCGGGCTCGCTCGCACCGCCACTACCGGGATCCTCGTCTGTCATGCATCGCGATTCTGACGCAGCGTGAAGCGTCCCGCGCGGCTTAGGTGGGACAGCTCGGCGCGGGCGGGTAGGAGGGTCGAGACTCTCGAGCGAGGACGGGACAGCCGTGTCGGTACAGCGGATCGTGATCGAAGCGACGGGGAAGAGCATCTTTTCGCTGCTGCTCGATCCGTACACCTATCCCGACTGGCTGGTCGGCGCGCGGCGCATCCGATCGGTCGACGACTCGTGGCCGGAGCCGGGCTCGGCGTTCCATCACGTCGTCGGGTTCGGGCCGATCAAGCTCGCCGACTCCACACGGGTCTCGAGCTTGTCGCCCCCCAATTGTCTGGAGCTCAATGCACGGGCCCGGCCCTTCGGGCGAGCGGGCGTGCGCTTCACTTTGCAGCCCGTCTCCTTGCCTACTGGGGAGACGGACCGCACCGAGCTCTCGATGGAGGAGATACCGACGAGTCCGGTGTTGCGGGCCCTCACACCCGTCGTGGATCCCGGAATCGCAGTACGGAACGACGCGTCGCTCAAGCGTCTGCGCGATGTTGTGCTCGCGAACTTCCCCCAAACATGAATCGCGACCGGGCAACTTCAGCCCGGCGGAACCGGGGGAGTGGGAAGGTCTCCGGTGCGGACGACGTGGTCGGCGATGTCGCGCAGCTTGATGTTCAGGTTCTGCGATGTGCGCCGGAGTCGGTCGAAGGCGTCGTCCATCGTGATGCCGAGGCGAGTGGCGAGGATCCCTTTGGCCTGCCCGATCCGCTCACGGTTCTCGAGTGCGAGCGTGAGGTTCTGGGTGAGCGTGTAGGTCTTCCAGTAGACCTCGGCGTTCGTGACCGCGAGCGCCGCCTGTTCGGCAAACAGCCGGGCCAGGTGCACACTTGCGTCGGTGAAGCTCAAGTCTCGTGATGCGTAGAGGTTCAATGCGCCGACCACCTCCTTCTTCAGCACGAGGGGGAGCGAGAGCGAGCTGACGATCCCCGCTTCGGCCGCGGCCGCGACGAACTTCGGCCAACGCGCCGCGACGTCGGCGATGTGTTCGACCCGCACGATCTCGCCGGTGCGAAACGCGCTGAGGCACGGTCCGTCCTCGGCTTCGTACTGCGCCTGGTCGAGGGGGAGCGCGGCGTCGCCGTGGAATGCCGCGGTCGCGGCGGCATTCCCCCGTTGGAGCGTCACTCCGGCGTTGTCCGCCCCGATCGGGCTCTGGCACGCGATGAAGGCCACTCTGCGTAGCGTCTGGTCGAGATCTTCTTCATCGACCATCGACGTGTTGAGCGCGACGACGAGCGCTGCGAAACCATCGGGATAATGATCCACGACTGCCTCTCCTCGGAGGCAGGTCGAGTCCCTGGTGTTTCAAGGTGGGCCGACTCCGGACTGCGCGCACTGTACCGGTTTCGAGGCTCGAACCGGTTTCCGAACGAGACGCGCCCCTTGTAGTGACGCCCCTCGGACTCATAGCCTTCGGGTGAGCAATTTCCGAAGCGAGACGGTTCAACCAGCAGCCGTCACCTCTGCCCGTGTGGACAGGGAGGTGACGTGGCGCCTGGTATCGAATCCGATGAGCCGATCCCGCCGGCGCCCGACTTCTCCTGCGCGATTCGCAGAGAGACCGACCGGGTCGTCGTGAGTGTGGAAGGCGAGGTCGACATTGCCACCGCGCCCGTGCTGTACGCGACGCTCCGCGACGCGGCCGGCGGTTCGGGCTCGTCGGTTGTCGCCGACTTTGCCGACGTGACGTTCATCGACTCGTCGGGCGTGCAATGCCTTTTGGCAGCGCAGCGAGACGCGGAGAGCCTCGGAACGACACTGGGCGTGCATGGGCCCCGACCGAACGTACTGCTCGTGTTCGACCTGCTCGGGCTGACCGACCGACTCGTCGTGGAAGGTGCATCGTGACCGACGACCTGACCGCCACTTACTACCTCGGAGGGTTTGCCCGCGCCGCCGAGCGCGTCGCCGTACAGGCGCGCTGCTCGTTCGACGAGGCGACCGACCTCATGATCGAGCGCGCCGACACCGAGCGCTGCAGTCTCGGCGACCTCGCGATCGCGGTCGTCGAGGGCCGCATCCGTTTCGACAACTAAGTCGCGGCGACGTCGACGGCGGCGATGTCCGCCTCGACGATGCCCGTGTCCGGTGCGTCTTCGACTGCGGCGTGGCGAACCTTGGCGAGGCCCCAGACTCCCGCACCGAATGCCGCGACGGCGCCGACTCCGATCGCGTAGCGCGCGCCGAACTGCTGGGCGATCCAGCCGACGATCGGGCCGCCGATCGGTGTGCTTCAGAGGAACAACATCGCCTGCAACGCGAGGACCCGGCCCCGCATCTCCGGCGCGGATCGCATCTGCACGATCGCGGTCGATGACGTGAGGAACGCGATGCTCGTGACGCCGAGAAAGAGGCCGACGGCGTATGCGATCCATCGGTTCGGGGCGACGGCCATGACGGTCATCGCGGCGCCGTAGCCGAGCGACGACAGCGCGACACTCCGGATACTCGTGGTGTGCCGCCGCGCGACTCGGAGTGCGCCGATCAGCGCGCCGACGCTGACGACCGCGAACAGCCACGTGTACGTGGTCGTGGAGCCGTGCAGATCCCGTTCGTTGAACAGCGGGAAGACCGTCTGGAAGTTGTAGGAGAGCGTGCCGACGGCCGCCATCATCACGAGCGGCACCCAGAGCTCGGGCACACTGCGGGCGTAGCGCAGGCCATCACGGATCTGGCCCTTGCCCTTGCGCGTGACGGGCGCCGGTCGCAGTTCCTCGGAGCGCATCAACCACAGTCCGGCAAGCACCGCAACATAGGAGAACGCGTCGACGAGGAAGCACCAGCCGAAACCGACGTTCACGACCAGGAGCCCCGCGATGACCGGACCCACGACGCGCGACCCCGTCATGAGTGCGCTGTTGAGGCTGACCGCGTTCTGCATGTCGTCTTCGGGGACCATCTCGACCACGAACGCCCGCCGCGCCGGATTGTCGAACGCGATCGTGATGCCGCCGACGATCGCGACCGCATAGATCGCGAGAACGGGAGGATGACCGGTGAACGCAAGCGCGGCCAGGGCGAACGACTGCGCCATCGCGATCGTCTGCACGATCAACAAGAGCTTGCGCTTGTCGGAACGGTCGGCGACGAGTCCGGCCCATGACCCGAGCAACAGGACCGGGCCGAACTGCGCGGCGGCCAGGGCTCCGAGCGCGATCCCGCTGTCGGTCAGCTTCAGGACCAGGAGCGTCTGCGCGATGAGGGTGAGCCAGTTGCCGATCTGGGAGATCAGCTGACCGCCGAAGAACAGGCGGAAGTTGCGGATGTGGAACGAGCGGAATGTCTCGCGGGTCGCGGCGCGCAGCGCACTCATGGTGTGTCGACCGTGAGTGCGTCGAGGACGTCGAGGGCGTCGGCGATACGGCGGCGCTGCTCGTCGTCGAAGTGCGCGAGTCGCGCCGCCAGCCATGCGGTCTTCCGTTGGCGGATCTGGGCGAGGCGCGTCTTGCCCGCGGGTGTGAGCGACACCCAGGCGACGCGTCCGTCGTGCTCGTCGAGGCGACGTACGACGAGCCCCGCCGCCACCAGCTTGGCGACGAGCTTGGTCACACTCGGCCGCGCCACGCGCTCGCAGTCGGCGAGCGCGCCCAGGGTGAGCGGACCGTGCCGCTCGATGCTCGCGAGGGCCGAGAGCTGGCTGGGTGTCAGCGCCGCGTCGGACTCCTGGCGCAGCCTCCGCGCGAGCCGGGTCGCGCTCAGGCGAAGGCGCGCGGCGATCTCGGTGGTTCCGGGGAGCTCGATGTTCGGAGGTACGGCGGTGGGGGGCATCGCTATTAGTTTACCCAACTAATTAGCCTAGGTAAAGATCCGTCGCCGAACCGATCCCCGGCCCGCGGGTTGGGACGCGCTCCCGGTACGGAGCCGACAGGGGACTCGCAGATCGGTCCGGGAGATCGGGGAAGGGCTACTGCACCCGCTTCAGGACCAGGAGCGATCGGGCCTCGGCGACGACCTCGCCGCGGGCGGCAATCTGCTCGCCCTCCCTCGTCGCTCGCGGGCCGGTGGACGAAGCCTCCTCACCCTCGGCGGTCGAGACCTCGACCTGCCAACGTCGACCGAACCGGCGCGTCGGCAGGACGAACGTCGTCGACTCGTGGTGCGCGTTGAAGATGACCACGAACGAGTCGTCGCGCACCGGTTCGCCTTCCGGTGTCACCGTTCGCAACGCGTTGCCGTTGACGAACACGCCGAGGCGCCCGTCGCCGCGCGCGTCCCATTCACGACGCGCCATGCGCCGGCCGTCGGGGCGGAACCAGAACACGTCGGCGAGCCCGTTCTCGTCGGGCTCTCCCGCGAAGAACGTCGTACGCCGGAACACGGGATGACAATCGCGGAGCTGGATCATCCGTTGCGTGAATTCGTGCAGCGCAACGTGTTGCGGTCCGAGATCCCAGTGGTACCAGGAGATCTCGTTGTCCTGGCAGTAGGCGTTGTTGTTGCCGTTCTGAGTGCGGCAGATCTCGTCGCCACCGAGGAGCATCGGCACGCCCTGTGACAAGAGCAGCGTCGCGATGAAGTTGCGTTGCTGGCGCGCCCGGAGCTTGTTCACCTCGGGGTCGTCGGTCGGTCCCTCGACGCCGCAGTTCCAGCTGCGATTGTCGTCGGTGCCGTCGCGGTTGTCCTCGAGATTGGCCTCGTTGTGCTTCTCGTTGTACGAAACGAGATCGCGGAGGGTGAAGCCGTCGTGCGCGGTGACGAAGTTGATCGACGCGAACGGCCGGCGTCCGTCTCGCTGGTAGAGGTCGGCGGAGCCGGCGAAGCGGTCGGTGAAATCGCCGATGCGCGCCGCGCCCCGCCAGAAGTCGCGCACGACGTCGCGGTAGAGGCCGTTCCACTCGGTCCAGAGCACGGGGAAGTTGCCGACCTGGTAGCCCCCCTCGCCGAGGTCCCAGGGCTCGGCGATCAACTTCACCTGCGACAGGATCGGATCCTGGTAGATGATGTCGAAGAACGCAGACAGGCGGTCGACCTCGTGGAACTCGCGCGCCAGCGCGGCTGCGAGGTCGAACCGGAACCCGTCGACGTGACATTCCGCGACGAAGTACCGCAGCGAGTCCATGATGAGCCGGAGCACGCTGGGGTGCACCGGGTTGAGGCTGTTCCCGGTTCCGGTGTAGTCGACGTAGAACCGCGGATCCTCCGCCGACAACCGGTAGTACGACGGGTTGTCGATGCCGCGGAACGACAGCATCGGGCCCATGTGGTTGCCCTCCGCGGTGTGGTTGTAGACGACGTCGAGGATCACCTCGAGGCCGGCGCGGTGCAGCGCCTTCACCATGCCCTTGAACTCGCGCAGCTGCTCACCGCGCACACCGGTGGCCGAATACAGCGCGTGCGGTGCGAGATACCCGATCGAGCTGTAACCCCAGTAGTTCGAAAGTCCCTTGTCGACGAGATACGCCTCGTCGGCGATGTGGTGCACGGGCTGCAACTCGACCGCGGTGACACCGAGGTCGCGGAGGTAGTCGATCGCTTCCTCGGAGGCGAGTCCGGCGTAGGTGCCGCGCAGGTCGTCACGTACCTTCTCGTTCAGTCGCGTGAATCCCTTGACGTGGGTCTCGTAGATCACCGTCTCCGACCACGGACGCCTCAGCTGTTGGTCACCCTCCCAGTCGAAGGTCTCGTCGATGACCACGCCCTTCGGCATCGCGTCGACGTCGTCCTCGTCGTCGGGTTCGAGATCTTCGTTCCCGCCCGGCACGTACGGCAGAACGTTCGCGACCTTGTAGCGAACCGGACCGTCGATTGCCTTCGCGTACGGATCGAGCAGGAGCTTGGCCGCGTTGAACCGCAGGCCCCGACTCGGATCGTACGGACCGCGTACGCGGTATCCGTAGCGCTGACCCGGCCCGATGCCGGGCAGGTAGCAGTGCCACACGAATGCGGTGCGCTCCACTACCTCGACGCGCGTCTCGACGTCGTCGGCGTCGAACAGACACAGCTCGACACTTTCGGCGTTCTCGGAGAAGAGCGAGAAGTTCGTGCCGCGGCCGTCATACACGGGGCCGAGCGGAAAGGGATTACCCGGCCAGACCTGCAACACGCCCTGCGCCCTCCGTTGTTCGCCTGCGGGGTGACCGGCTCCGGGCACTTTCGCGCGTCACGGCGCGAAAGGAGGATCCGGCAGAGCGCATGAGCACAGGTCTACCCGTTCCCCGGCTCACCGAACCGACTGCAACCCGGAGCGCCGACCTTCTGGAGCAGGCGCCCAGGCGTCCGATAAGAGCGTGTGAGGTCGGATCGCAACCTCGGAGCCGCCTGGTGGTAACTCCGTCGCAATGATCCCGTAGCACACTGGTGGGGTCACGCCGTCCGAGTAGTGCCGGACACGAGTGGGTATTCCCCGCGATGCCTTTGCGGGTCGGCGCTGCAGGACAGTGCCGGTGTTCCGGTCTCGTCTCGCTCGGCCGGAATGTGTTTCGCGTCATCGAGGAGTTCGTGTTGCGGGTGCCCAATCGTCCCGAACAGGTCGAGATCAATCGCGTCAGCCCCGACGTCGATGGTGGTCGCTACGCGGTCAAGCGCGTCGTCGGCGATCCGGTCGTCGTCGAAGCCGATGCCTTCACGTACGGGCACGACGAGATCGCGGTGCGGCTCGACTACCGGCGGCACGGACGCGGGAAGACCCGCTGGCAATCGGTGTGGATGGAGCCGCTCGGGAACGACCGGTGGCGCGGTGAGTTCACCGTTGATCGCGTCGGGGAGTTCCGCTTCCGGGTCGTTGCGTGGCGTGACCCGATCGCGACCTGGCGACGCGACATCGTCGCCAAGCTCGATGCCGGCCAGGACGTCGACCTGGAGCGAGAGGAAGGGGCGCAGCTCGCGGAGGGCGCGGCCAAGCGCGTCGGCCCCGACGACGGGAAGCTCCTGCTGACCTGGGCGAACCGCTTGCGTACGAAGTTCGACGAGGCGACGCGCGCCGACCTCGAACAACTCGTCGCGTACGACCGTTCGCTGCTCGACCCGGACGACGGCAACGTCTTCGAGCAGACCTCCACGATCTGGGTCGATCGACCGCTGGCCGGTTGCTCGGCCTGGTACGAGCTCTTTCCCCGCTCCGCGTCGCCCGACGCGCGCCGGTCCGGCACGCTCGCCGACGTCGCCGACCGCATCGAGACGATCGCGGCGATGGGCTTCGACGTCGTGTACCTCCCTCCGATCCATCCGATCGGTGTCACCCACCGCAAGGGTGCGAACAACCGGACGCAGGCTCAACCCGGTGATCCGGGAAGTCCGTGGGCGATCGGTGGCGCCGACGGGGGACATACGGCGATCCACCCTGGGCTCGGAACGCTCGCCGATTTCGACCGCCTGGTCGCGGCCGCGAACGGCTACGGCGTGGAGATTGCGCTGGATCTCGCGTTTCAGGCGTCGCCCGACCATCCGTGGATCCGTGAGCATCCCCGTTGGTTCCGGCACCGGCCCGACGGCTCGCTCGCCTTCGCGGAGAACCCGCCCAAGAAGTACGAGGACATCGTTCCGTTCGACTTCGACTCCGAAGACCGCGCCGGACTGTGGTCGGCGCTGCTCGACGTCGTGCGGTTCTGGATCGACCACGGCGTCCGGGTGTTTCGCGTCGACAATCCGCACACGAAGCCGTTCCTCTTCTGGGAGTGGTTGATCGCGCAGGTGCGCGCCAAGCAACCCGACGTCGTGTTCCTCGCCGAGGCCTTCACCCGGCCGCGCGTCATGGAGCAGCTCGCGAAGATCGGCTTCACCGAGTCGTACACGTACTTCACGTGGCGCAACACGAAGCACGAGCTCATCGAGTACTTCACCGAGCTGACGACGCCGCCGTTGTCCGACTACTTCCGTCCGAACGTGTGGCCCAACACGCCCGACATCCTGCACGAGACCTTGCAACACGGTTCACGGGGCACCTTCATCGCGCGGGCGGTACTCGCAGCCGGGTTGTCGGCGCACTACGGGATCTACGGTCCGGTGTTCGAGCTGCAGGAACGCGCGGCGCGCGAGCCCGGTTCCGAGGAGTACCTCGACTCCGAGAAGTACCAGATCCGGCACTGGGACAACGACCGGCCCGACAGCCTCCGTCACTTCCTCGCCCGGCTCAACGAGATCCGGCGCGCGCATCCCGCCCTGCAGCGCAACGACTCCTTGAGGTTCCACGACATCGACAACGGGCAACTGCTCTGCTGGAGCAAGAGCTGGGGCAGCGATCACGTCCTGGTCGTCGTGAATCTCGATCCGGAGTCGGTGCAGTCGGGGTGGACGTCGCTCGACCTCTCCCGGCTGGGCGTCGGTTGGGACGACGACTACGTCGTTCGTGATCTGTTGACCGGCGCGTCGTACGACTGGCGTGGTCCGCACAACTTCGTACGCCTCGATCCCGCTTCCGTTCCTGCGCATGTCTTTGCGGTCGAGCGCGTGAACGCGGGGTCGGGGTGACGAAGGACGGAAACGCCGACACCAGGAGTGACAGCGGCAACGGTTCGCCGAACGGTTCGCCCAATGGTTCCCGGCGACCGAGCCATGTGCTCACGCCCGATCCGACGTGGTATCGCGACGCCGTCGTGTACGAGCTGCATGTCCGCGCCTTCGCCGACAGTGACGGCGACGGCATCGGCGACCTGCGCGGCCTGACCCGCAAGCTCGACTACCTACAGGACCTCGGCGTCACGGCGATCTGGCTGCTGCCGTTCTACCCGTCGCCCCTGCGCGACGAGGGTTACGACATCTCCGACTACCGGGGGATCAACCCGGCGTACGGAAACCTCCGGCAGTTCCGCCAGTTCCTCGTCGAGGCTCACCGCCGCGATCTGCGCGTGATCACGGAGCTGGTCCTCAACCACACATCCGACCAGCACCCGTGGTTCCAGCGGGCGCGGAGCGCGCCGCGCGGCAGCAGGTGGCGCAACTGGTACGTGTGGGGCGACGAACCGTCGCGCTACCGCGACGCGCGCATCATCTTCCGCGACTTCGAGCGTTCCAACTGGGCGTGGGACGACGTCGCGGGCCAGTACTACTGGCATCGGTTCTACTCGCATCAACCCGACCTGAACTTCGACAATCCCGAGGTTCGCCGCGAGATGTTGCGCACGGTCGAGTACTGGCTCGAGATGGGAGTCGACGGGCTACGCCTCGACGCCGTGCCCTACTTGTTCGAGCGCGAGGGAACGAGCTGCGAAAACCTTCCCGAGACGCACGATTTCTTGAAGCAGGTGCGGCGTTCGATCGACGCCCGCTTCCCCGACCGCATGCTCCTCGCCGAGGCGAACCAGTGGCCCGAGGACGCGGCCGAGTACTTCGGCGACGGCGACGAGTGCCAGATGGCGTTCCATTTCCCGTTGATGCCGCGGCTGTTCATGGGGCTGCGGATGGAGGACCGGTTCCCGATCGTCGACATCCTCCGCCAGACGCCGACGCCGCCCGACGGCTGCCAGTGGGCCGTGTTCTTGCGCAACCACGACGAGCTCACGCTCGAGATGGTCACCGACGAAGAGCGCGACTACATGTACAGCGCTACGCGCACAATCCGGTCGCGCGCATCAACCTGGGCATCCGGAGGCGGCTCGCACCGCTGCTGCAGAACCATCGGCACAAGATCGAGCTGATGTACGCGCTGCTGTGCTCGCTGCCGGGGACGCCGGTCCTCTACTACGGCGACGAGATCGGGATGGGCGACAACGTCTACCTCGGCGATCGCGATTCGGTGCGCACTCCGATGCAGTGGAGTGCCGATCGCAACGCGGGATTCTCCGAGGCGAACCCGCAGCGCCTCTATCTCCCCACGATCATCGATCCGGAGTACAGCTACGAGAGCGTGAACGTCGCCGCGCAGCTCGACAACCCCGATTCGTTGCTGTGGTGGGTTCGGCGGCTCATCGCCCTACGCCGGCGCAATCCCGTGTTCGCGCACGGCACGATCGAGCTCCTGAGTCCGGACAACCACCGCGTGCTCGCGTTCCTGCGCCGGCACGAGGGCCGTCAGGTCCTGGTGGTCGCCAACCTGTCTCGGTACGCGCAGTACGTCGAGCTCGACCTGCACGAGTTCCGCGGCGCACACCCGGTCGAGCTGTTCGGCCAGACCTCGTTCCCCGCGATCGGGGATCTGCCGTATCTCCTGACGCTCGGACCGCACGCGTTCTACTGGCTCGCGCTCGAACCGGCTGAGGTCGCGGACGCGGCCGCGCCCGCGGTCCCGCCCGTGACGGTCACGAGCGCCTGGACGGAGCTGCTCTCGCTCGCCAAGCGTTCACCGCTCGACCGCAAGCTGCCGCAGCTCCTGTCGACCAAGCGCTGGTTCGGGTCGAAGGGCCGCAAGATCACCAGTGCGCGTGTCGTCGACTCGATCGCCGTGCCAATGCCGCACTACTGGTCGGATGACGAGGACATGCCTCCGGCCGAGCCGGCGCGCGTCGCGTTCGTCCGGGTCGAGTACGCCGACGGCGAACCCGAGACGTACGCGCTGCCACTCGCGTTCGTGCCCGGTAGCGCCGGGATCCGCATATACGACGAGAACCAAGCAGGCGTGTTGTTCAGGGTCGACTCGGCATCGGGTCCGCTCGGCGTGGTGATGGACGCGCACTGGCTGCCCGGCTACGGGCGCGGCCTCGCGCGCTTCATGCAGCGGCGGCGCCGGGCGCGCGGCGAGCTCGGCACTCTCGTCGGCGTGTCGTTCGGGCCCGAGCTCACCCGGGTTGCCGGCCTCGACGAGATGCCCGTCTCGGTGCTCGGCGGCGAGCAGTCGAACACGTCGCTGCAGTTCGACGACCGCCTGATCCTCAAGACCGTCCGGCGGCTCGAGTCGGGAATCAGTCCCGAAGTCGAGCTCGGGCGCGCGCTCACCCGTTTGCAATTCGAGCATGCTCCGCCGTTGCTCGGCTCGATGGAGTACCGCATGGTCGACGGCACGACCGCGACGGTCGCGGTCCTCCACGAGTACGTCAAGAACGAGAGCGACGCGTACTCCTGGTACCGCGACGCTCTCGGCCGCTACTTCGACGGCGTCCTCAGCCATCTCGACGCGGGTATCGTCAAGGAGAACACACCGAACCGTCATCCGCTCGAGCTGCTCGACTCCGAGCCGCCCGTCGACTTCGAGCTCCTCGCGGGCGACATCCTGCCGTCGGTGGAGCTCCTCGGCCGTCGCACCGGTGATCTGCACGTCGCGTTGGCGTCGGTTCCCGACGGCGCCTTCACTCCCGAACCGCTCAACCTCTTGGTGCAACGCTCCACGTACCAGTCGATGCGGAACACGGCGGTGCGAACGTTGCGCACCCTCGAGCGCGCACAGCGCCGGCTTCCGGACGCGTGCGGGGACGAGGCGAGGTTCGTCCTCGACCACACCGACGCGCTCCTCGATCGGCTGCGGGCGATGCTCGGCGCGCTGGGAGGGTCGCGCATCCGGGTGCACGGCGACCTCCACCTCGGCCAGGTGCTCTCGACGGGACGCGACTTCGTCTTCATCGACTTCGAGGGCGAGCCCGCGCTGCCGATCAGCCAGCGGCGGATCAAACGTTCGCCGTTGCGCGACGTCGCGGGGATGCTGCGGTCGTTCGACTACGCGGCGCGTACGTCGATCCCCGACGCCGTCGCCCGCGGACAGGTCCGGAGCGAGGAACGCGCGCAGGAGCTACTCGCGGACCGGAGCGAGGAATGGGTCACCTGGGTCACCGTCTCGTTCCTGCGCGGGTACTTCGAGGTGATCGGCGATACCGATCTCGTACCGACGGGTCTCCACGCCCGGCGGATCCAGCTCGACGCCCACCTCATCGAGAAGGCGTTGTACGAGATCCGCTACGAGCTCGACCACCGGCCCGACTGGGTCGGCATCCCGATCGCCGGGCTGCGGCGGCTGCTGCAGAGCTCGCGCGTGGAGGAATCGGTGTGAGCGCGACGCCGGCGCGGTCCGCCTCCCGCTCGCGCCGTCAGCTGCACGCCCTGGCTCGGGCCAAGGGCATCGAGGTCCGGTGGCGCGACCAGGACGGCGAGACGCAGACGTGCTCCGACGAAACCTTGATGGCGGTGCTGCAGATGCTCGGCGTCGACATCCTGCGGCCCGAGGACGCGGCTGCCGCGCGAGCCGAGCAGCGACGGGTGGAACGGGCGTCGATGCTCGACCCGGTGGTGGTCGCGTGGGACGACGCGCGGCCGCGGCTCCGGGCGCGCCTTCCGGTTGCGGCGGCCGACGCGCCGTTCACCTTGGTCGTCGAACACCAATCGGGCTACGAATCGCGCTGGACCCGACGCGAATTACACGTGCGGGCCACCGAGGGCGGCGACGACGTCGTCGCCGTCGAGATCACCTTGGGGGCACCGGTCGAACCCGGCCGGCACCGGATTCGCTTCGAGGCCGGCACCGCGCGCGCGGCGGCGACGCTCATCGCGGCACCGACGCGCCTCGCGCCCGTGGGTGGTGCCCACGCGTGGGGCGTGTTCGCGCCTGTGTACGCCCTGCACGCCCGGGGCCGCTCGGAGACCGGCGATCTCGGGACGCTCGGTCGCCTCGCGCGTTGGGTCGCCGATCGCGGCGGCGAGGTCGTCGGGACGTTGCCGATCCTCGCCACCTTCCTCGGCCACGGCGACGAGCCGTGCGACCCGAGCCCGTATGCGCCGGTGAGCCGCAGATACTGGAACGAGCTGTACCTCGATCTCGGCGCGGTGCCCGAGGTTCGCGTCGACGGCGGCCCGCGATTCGTCGAACCCGCGCCCGGCCCGTGCGTCGACCTACCCGAGCTCGCCGCGGCGCGCCGTCCGGTGCTCGAAGCGGCGGCCGCGCGCGTCGGTGATGTTCCGGCGCGCCGCGGGGAGCTGGCGGTGTGGCTCGACGCGCATCCCGACGCGCGTGCCTACGCCGAGTTCCGGGCCGCGCTCGAGGGCAGCGGTCCGAGCGGCGTCGCCGTGCACGAGTACGCGCAGTGGATGATGGCGAACCAGCTCGCGGACCTGGCGCGCACGCTCGGCGAACGCGGCCAGACGCTCTACGTCGATCTGCCGGTGGGAGCCCATCGCGACGGCTACGACGTGGCCGCCCATCCGGACCTGTTCGTGACGGGCGCGTCGGTGGGTGCACCGCCCGACGACTTCCAGGCCGCCGGTCAGGACTGGGGCTTTCCCCCGATCGATCCCGTCGCCGAACGCGCCGACGGCTACGCGTACCTCGCCGCGTGCCTCGACGAGCAGTTGCAGTACGCCCGCCGGTTGCGGATCGATCACGTCATGGGTCTGGACCGCTTGTGGATGATCCCGCCCGGTGCGTCGGCGTCCGACGGCGCGTACGTGCACTACAGGGCCGACGAGCATTGGGCGACCGTGTGCCTCGCCGCGCATCGTCATCGCGCTTCGATCGTCGGCGAGAATCTCGGAACTGTCCCGCCCGCGACCGACCGGGCGATTCGCCGCCACCGGGCGCTCGGGATGTGGGTCGTCGAGTTCGAGCTGCCCGACGAACCCGACCGGGTCGTCAAGCCGCCCGGCCGGGGAGCGCTCGCGTGTCTCGACACGCACGACCTCGCGACGTTCGCAACCTGGTGGCGCGACCTCGATCCGATCCCGCGGCGCGCACTCCTCGCGGCGCTCCGCGAGTCCGGCCACCTGGGTACCGATGGGCTCGGTGCCGGGAAGGAGCCCGAACCCGAGGCGGTGCTCGCGGCCACGATGGCCTGGCTCGGCGCGAGCCGGGCGCCGATAGTCCTGGTGTCACTCGAAGACCTCTGGCTCGAGCCCGAACCGCAGAACATCCCCGGCACGCCCGACCCGAATGCGACGTTCCGCCGTCGGGCCGCCTACGGGCTCGAAGAGCTCGACGACGTCGCCTCGGTGAAGAACACGCTCGATGCGCTCGACCGGGCGCGGAGGACACTCAAGCGGGCGCGAAGGAAAGGGGTATGACGCTGCTGACGGCCGACGATCTGCATCTGTTCAACGAGGGCCGCCACTACCGGCTCTACGAACGACTGGGCGCCCACCGGCTCTCGGGCGACCGGTTCGAGTTCGCGGTGTGGGCGCCCAACGCGCGCTCCGTGTCCGTCGTCGGCGACCGGAACGGCTGGCAGCCGGGCGCGCAGTCCCTTACGCCGGTCAGCTCGAGTGGCGTGTGGTCGGGCGCGTTCGGGCCGTGGCAACCGGGCGACCGCTACAAGTTCCACATCGTTACCGCGCCGGGCTACGGCATCCAGAAAGCCGACCCGTTCGCGTTCGCCACCGAGCAATCGGGCGGTACCGCCTCGGTCGTCGCCGATCTCACCCACGAATGGCACGACGCGGCGTGGATGCAAGGTCGAGGTGCGAAGCAGGGGATCGATTCGCCCGTGTCCATCTACGAGGTCCATCTTGGTTCGTGGCGGCGCGGCGACGACGGCTTCACACTCCCGTACCGCGAGGCCGCGCATCGCCTGGCGCGGTACGCGCAGGAGAACCGGTTCACCCACGTCGAGCTGTTGCCCATCATGGAGCACCCGTTCTTCGGCTCGTGGGGGTACCAGACCACGTCGTACTTCGCTCCGACCGCGCGGTTCGGGCCGCCGACCGACTTCATGGAGTTCGTCGACGTGTTGCACCAGCACGACATCGGCGTGGTGCTCGACTGGGTGCCCTCGCATTTCCCCTCCGACGAGTTCGCACTGGCGCGCTTCGACGGCACCCATCTCTACGAGCACGCCGATCCACGTCAGGGGCTGCATCCCGATTGGGACACCCTCGTCTTCAACTACAACCGCCACGAGGTGCGCTCCTTCCTCATCAGCAGCGCGTGCTTCTGGCTCGACCGGTACCACGCCGACGCGCTGCGAGTCGACGCGGTCGCGTCGATGCTCTATCTCGACTACTCACGCAAGGCCGGCGAGTGGATCCCGAACGAGTTCGGCGGACGGGAGAATCTTGCGGCGGTGTCGTTCCTGCGCGAGATGAACGAGGAGGTGTACCGCTCTTTCCCCGACGTGCAAACGTATGCCGAGGAGTCGACCGCGTGGCCCGGCGTGTCGCGGCCGACCTACGCGGACGGCCTGGGATTCGGTGGCAAATGGGACATGGGTTGGATGCACGACACGCTCGAGTACTTCAAGCTCGACCCCATCCATCGGAGCTTCCATCACGACGAGCTGACGTTTCGGGCCGTGTACGCGTGGACTGAAAATTACGTATTGCCGCTGTCGCACGACGAGGTCGTACACGGAAAGGGTTCGCTGGCGGCGAAGATGCCCGGCGACGCGTGGCAGCAACTCGCGAACCTGCGGCTGCTGTACGGGTACCAGTGGGCGTTACCCGGCAAGAACCTCCTGTTCATGGGCGGCGAGCTCGCGCAGTGGGGTGAATGGAACCACGACGGACAGGTCGACTGGCATCTCGAAGACCTTCCCGCGCACCGCGGCGTGCGGCGCTGGGTCACCGACCTCAACCGCGTCCTGCGCGAGCACCCGGCGCTGTACGAGCTCGATTCCGATCCCGCCGGATTCGGCTGGTCGGTCGCCGACGACAGCGCCAACAGCACGCTCGCGTTCCTGCGCTACGCGCGCGACGGCTCACCGTTGTTGTTCGTCGCCAACTTCACCCCGGTGATCCGGCGCGACGCGCGCATACCGGTTCCGCGCGGTGGGTTCTGGCGCGAGGTGTTGAACAGCGACGCCGAGATCTACGACGGTTCGGGAGTGGGCAACCTCGGCGGTGTCGAAGCGCAGCCCGCCCCCGTGCACGACTACTGGTGGTCACTCACCTTGACGCTCCCACCCCTCGGCGTCGTACTGCTCGCGCCCGAAACGGATCCGGGATGACTCGCCTCGGCGCCTGGCCGCGCGACGGTGGCGTCGAGTTCACTGTCTGGGCGCCGGCTCGACAACGGGTCGACGTCGTCGTCACCGCACCGCGTGCGCAACGCATCGAGATGGTGCGCGGTGTGTCGGGATACCACTCCGTGTTCGTCGACGGGCTCGGGCCCGGTGCGCGCTACCGATTCGCGCTCGACTCCGATCGCGAGCGCCCCGATCCGGCGTCGCGTGCCCAACCCGAGGGCGTGCACGGCGACTCCGAGGTGATCGATCCCGACTTCGGCTGGTCCGACAACGGGTGGCGCGGTCTGCGCCTACAGGAATACGTGATCTATGAGCTGCACATCGGCACGTTCACCGACGAAGGCACATTCGACGCCGCCATCGGTCGCCTCGATGCGCTCGCCGACCTGGGCGTCACCGCCATCGAGCTCATGCCCGTCGCCGAGTTCCCGGGTACGCGCAACTGGGGCTACGACGGCGTGTTCCCGTACGCCGCCCAGTCGAGCTACGGCGGCGCGGACGGGCTCCGGCGACTCGTCGACGCCGCGCACGGCCGCGGGCTCGCGGTCGTCCTCGACGTCGTCTACAACCATCTCGGCCCGGAAGGCAACGTGCTTCCGGACTACGGCCCCTACTTCACCGAGCGCTACCGCACGCCCTGGGGTGCCGCGCTGAACTTCGACGGTCCGGGGAGCGATGCCGTCCGCCGGTACTTCGTCGACAACGCGATCCAATGGTGCGACGATTTCCACATCGACGCGTTGCGCCTGGACGCGGTCCATGCGATCGCGGATCCGAGCGCGTATCCCTTCGTCGAGCAGCTGACCGACTCGGTGCACGACTTCGCCCAGACCGGCGCGCGGCCGGCCTTCGTCATCGCGGAGAGCGCCGCGAACGACTCCCGGCTCATCACCGGAAAGGCGGAAGGGGGCATAGGTTTCGACGCCCAGTGGAACGACGACTTCCACCACGCGCTCCACGCGGTGCTCACGGGCGAGCACGACACCTATTACGCCGACTTCGGAACCGTGTCCGATCTTGCCGTCAGCTACCGCGAGGCGTTCGTGTACGCGCACCGCTATTCGGTGTTCCGCGATCTCCACCACGGACGTAGCGCCGCGGGCCTGCCGGGCAAGCGCTTCGTGGTCTTCGACCAGAACCACGATCACGTCGGCAATCGCGCGCGGGGCGACCGGATCGCGTC
>JAODBI010000403.1 GCA_025463875.1 Actinomycetes bacterium | reverse complement strand
TCCTGGCCAAGGACAAAGAGGGCAACCCGAAGCAATGGGACCCCGCCGACATCGGCCGCATCGTGAACCGCTATGTCTTCCAGAGCGAGAACCCGGGAATCGACGCGCAACGGCGGGCATGAACACCCCCGACAGCCAGGCGCAGTCCGCATGAGCGATTACGAGACGATCACGTACGACGAAGGTGACGACGGGGTCGCCGTCGTCACCCTCAACCGGCCCGAGGTGCACAACGCGTTCAACTCGTTGATGCAGCGCGAGCTGCACAGCTTGTGGCGTTCCCTGCGCCGCAACGACGCGGTGCGGTGCGTCGTGCTCACGGGGGCGGGCGACAAGGCGTTCTGCACCGGCATCGACCGCATGGAGCAGATGGGCGGCGGTGGGGACGACACCACCGACCCCGACGTCGTCGGCAGCGGCAGCACGCCGTTCATGTTCAACGACCCGGGCGACAACATCGGCCCGAAGTCGTGCGATCTCTGGAAGCCCGTCATCGCGGCGGTGAACGGCATGGCGTGCGGCGGGGCGTTCTACATGCTCGGCGAAGTCGAGTTCATCGTCGCGGCCGAGCGGGCGACCTTCTTCGACCCGCACGTCACCTACGGCATGACGGCCGCCTTCGAGCCGATCCACATGGCCGGCATCACACCGTTCCCGGAGATCATGCGCCTGTCGCTGCTCGGCAACTACGAGCGCATGTCGGCGGCGCGGGCCTTCCAGATCGGCATGGTGAGCGAGGTCGTTCCCGACGCTCAGCTCGTGCCTCGCGCCCGCGAGCTTGCCGCGATCATCGCGTCGCAGCCGAAGCTCGCGATCGAAGGCACCGTGCGCGCGATCTGGTCGACGCGTTCCATGCCGCAACGCGAAGCGGTTCGCCTCGGCTACGCGTACGTCGCGATGGGCACGAGCCAGGACTCGATCGCCGAAGGACAGAAGCTGTTCTCGTCGGGCAAGCGCGTGGAGTGGAAACTGCGCTGATGGCGGGCACGAAGAGGGTTGCAATCGTCGGCGCCGCGTTGTCGGACATCGGCCGCGTCGACGTGAAAACACCGTTCGAGCTGCACTTCCAGGCCGCATCGCGTGCCCTCGTCGACGCCGGGCTCACCAAGGACGACGTCGACGGCTTCGGCTCGAGTGGCATGGGCATGCTCGCCCCTATCGAGATCTGCGAGTACATCGGTCTACGCCCCACCTGGATCGACGGCACGGGCGTCGGCGGCTCCACGTGGGAGTTCATGGTCGAGCACGCCACTGCGGCGATCCTGGCCGGGCACGTGGAAGTCGTGGTGCTCGCGTACGGATCGACCACACGCGCCGATCTCAAAGCGCGCCGCCGTACCGCGAACATCGGCTTCGGTGGTCGCGGCCCGATCCAGTTCGACGTGCCCTTCGGCCACTCGCTGATCTCCAAGTACGCGATGGCGACGCGGCGGCACATGATCGAGTACGGCACCACCATCGAGCAGCTCGCCGAGATCGCGGTCAGCACGCGCTACAACGCGGGCTTCAACCCGGAAGCCTTCTACCGCGATCCGATCACCATCGACGAGGTCAACAGCAGCCGCATGATGGCCGATCCGCTCACCAAGCTGCACTGCTGCATTCGCAGCGACGGCGGCGGCGCGATCGTGCTCACCTCCGAGGAGCGGGCGCGCGACCTCGCCCAGAAGCCGGTGTGGGTGCTCGGTACAGGTGAGGCGACGAGTCACACCACGATGAGTGAATGGGACGACTTCACGCGGTCCCCCGCGTACGCGAGCGGCAAGCTCGCGTTCGAACGCGCGGGCGTGAAGCCCACCGACATCGACACCTGCCAGATCTATGACGCGTTCACCCACATGGTGCTCGCCAGCATCGAGGCGCTCGGCTTCTGCAAGCCGGGCGAAGGCGGCCCGTTCGTCGAGGACGGCAAGCTCCGCCTCGGGGGCGCGCTCCCGACGAACACCGACGGCGGTGGACTCTCGCACTGCCACCCCGGGATGCGCGGCATGTTCCTGCTCGTCGAGGCGACGCGCCAGCTGCGCGGAGAGGCGCACGGCCGTCAGGTCGAGAACGCGCAGCTCGCGTGCGTGAACGGCACGGGCGGATGGTTCTCGTCCGCGAGCACCGTCATCCTCGGCGCCTGACGCGGAGTAGCTACTCCGGTCCCGGCACCGCCGGCGCCGCCATCTCGGGATCCGACGGGCTCGCCGCGAGCACCTCGGCGACCTCCTCCGGACCGATCTCGCTGATGATCGAGACGGCGAGCACCGCGCCGAGCACGAACAACAGCGCGCCGTTGAGGCCGTAGAGCTCGAGGCCGGCGAACGCCGCGAGCACGATCGCGAACGATCCCACGTGGACGCTGCGGCGTTCGAGCCAGCGGTTGAGCCACCAGTCGCCGATGAGGATGAGGACGAAGCATCCGCCCACGACCACCGCCCGCTCGAAAGTGTGCGCGCCCGCGAACACGACGATCGGAAGTGCACCGATGAGCACACCCGCGATGGGCAGGAAGCTCCAGAGGCCGACCCAAACGGCGAGCGCGGCCGCACCCGGGACTCCGGCGGCGCGCGCGATGGCGAACGCGAGGAGCGCTTCGACGACGGCCTCCCAGAGCTTCACGCGTGCGAAGAACAGTGCGCGCCGCGACCCGTCCCGGATCACGAACGCGGTTCGGAGACGCGTCTCGTCGTCGTCGATCAGACTCAGGCCCCCGTCGATGAGACGCGTCCCGTAGAGCACGAAGAAGATCGTGAGGATGAGCCCCGCCAGGAACGCCACGCCCTGCGTCGCCGCCGATTTGATCGCCTCGGACGCACCTCCTCCCGCGAGGCGTTCGGGGATGGCGTTCACCAGGTTGGTGACGCGCTCCTTCAGCTTCAACTCGCGGAAGAACTCGGAGTTCTGCTCGAGCTCCCCCGCCCGCTGCGGCGCGGCCTGCTGCAGGCTGCTCATCGCGTCGGACACGTCGTTCACGATCTTGTAGCCGACGAACCCGAGCGTGCCCAG
The DNA here is from genome assembly GCA_025463875.1 of Actinomycetes bacterium. Classification (GTDB taxonomy): domain Bacteria; phylum Actinomycetota; class Acidimicrobiia; order IMCC26256; family PALSA-610; genus PALSA-610. Next base: position 5,469 of record JAODBI010000403.1, on the reverse strand, counting down.
CAACAGCAGCGCGGTCAGAAGCACGGCAACGGCCCGGGGCACGAACCGGAAATGCGCGAGCCAGTCGACAGCCGGGTACACGAGCGCGGCGATCGCCATCGCGGACAACGCCCACGCGATCACGCGTTCGGCATCGCGCGCGATCTCGAGGAACAAGAACGTGAGCCCGAGGCCGAACACCAGCGCAAGCGCCGACCGAACCGACAGCCGCACCCGGAGCGTGCGCGCCATATCGACCATCGGCTCGTACGATACCGACGTGGCGACGCCCTCTCTCGGACCCTCGGCCACGAGCGAGACCCCCGCGCCCGCGACGAGATCCGACGGCATCGATCTCGATCCCCGGAGCGCGATCCCGCTGGCCATCGCGGTCGCGCTCCTCGCGATCACCGTCTGGTTCATCCGGTCGATCCCCCGCACTCTGTCGGCTCTCGCGATCGCGTCGCTGCTCGCCTTCGCGCTGAACCCGTTGGTCGAGGCGCTGAAGCGTCGGACGGGATGGCACCGCCGCACCGCCGCCGGCGTCGTCCTGCTCTCGACCGCACTGATCGCGACGGTCATCGCCGCCCTGATCACCGTTCCGACCATCCACGAGGTCCGCGACTTCAACAAGCAGATCCCGAAGACCGTCAAAGACCTCGGCCAGCTGCCCATCATCGGACCCCGGTTGCGCGAGGCCAACGCCTCGCAGAAGGTGCAGCAGTGGCTCAATGACGCACCGAAGCACCTCGACGCCAACTCGAAACCGATCGAGCACGTCGCCGGCGCGATCGCCGACGGCGTCGTGGCCGCCATGTTCACCCTGCTACTCGCGATCACGATCCTGATCGACGGCGAGTTCATCGTCGGCGGCGTCCGCCGCCTCGTCCCGGCGCGACGGCGAGCCGAGGCCGACCGTATGGGTCGTCTCGTGTATCAGGTCGTCGGCCGCTACATCGCGGGAACACTGCTGGTTGCCGCGCTGGCGGGCGTGGTGATGCTGACCGGCTCGCTCGTGCTCAACGTCCCGCTCGCACCGTTGATCGCGGTGTGGGTGGCGATCACCAACCCGATCCCGCAGATCGGCGGTTTCCTCGGCGGTGTCGTGTTCGTGCTGCTCGCGCTGACCCAGGGCGCGGTGGTGGGCGTCATCGCGCTGGCGATCTTCCTCGTGTACCAACAACTCGAGAATCACGTGCTGCAACCGCTGATCATCGGACGCGCGGTGCGGCTGTCGCCGCCGGCGACGATGGTCGCGGCGCTGGTCGGCGTCGCGGCGGGCGGTCTCGTGGGCGGCCTCTTCGCGATCCCGCTGCTGGGCGCGACGAAGGCGATCTACCTCTCGACCCGTTCCCCGACCGAGGATGAGAAGGCTTCCGCACCTCACGCGGCCTGAAACCCGCGGCCTGAGATACCGCCTCTTCTACGCGGCGAGCTCGGCGCCGAAGAAGCCGCGGTGCACGATGAGGGTGACGGTGTCGAACATCGTGTCGGCGTCGAACTCGAGCTGGCGGGATACGAGGAAGTACGCGTAACGCTCGAGCAACGCCATCAGCGCGGCGACCGTCGCCGGATCCCCGCGTTCGCCCGCGTCGCGCATGCGGAGCCCGAGCGCGGTGGCGATGTCGGTGAACGCGACGACACCGAGTTGGCTCGTCTCGCGATCTTCGACGTTGCCTTCCATCCAGGCCCGCAGCACCGGTCCGAACCGGGCGTAGGTCGAGAAGAACGTCTCGAGGAACCGGCGGAGCTCGGCCGCACCCGCGGCATCGTCGGTGACCTCACCGAGATGACCCGCCAACGCGCCCATCTCTTGCGCGCATTGGATCGCGAGCGCCCGGAGCAGCTCTTCCTTGTTCGCGAAGTAGAGGTAGAACGTGCCGTGCGAGGTGCGCGCGGCGCGCACGATGTCGTCGACCCGGGCCGCGTGGTAGCCCCGCTCCGCGAACACGCGCATGCCGGCGTCGAGCAACTTGCGCATCGTCTTGCGACCCTGCGCCCGCAACTCGCGCGCGGCGGCCGGTGTGCCGGCCGCAGCCGCGACCTCGCGTCTGCCGGACGCTCGTCGAGGCGACTTGTACGCTTCGGCCATGTCTCTCCCGGGCCTGCCCTGGACGATCGCGGAAGCTGCCCGCCGCTTCGCGGATCGTACCGCCTATGTGACTCCGCTCGGCTGGTCGATGACCTACGACGACGTCGACCGCATCTCCGACGAGGTCGCGGTCGGCCTCGCGGCCCGCGGCGTGCGGGGCGGAGATGTCGTCGGAGTCGTGCTCCCCGCCGGACCGGAGTACCTCCTCACGTACGCGGCCACGGCCAAGCTCGGTGCGATCACGGCCGGGGTGAACGACCGTCTGTCGGAACGGGAACGAGAAGCCATTCTCGATGTCGCGGGCCCGCGACTCGTCGTCTCCGGCAACGACGCGCCACCCGCTGATTCGGTGGAAGCCGTACTCGCGGGACTCAGAGTCCCGGGCGAGGCGCCGCCCGCGCTCGACGATGATCCCGACCGCCCGGTCGCGATCATCTTCACGTCGGGAACGACGGGTTTGCCGAAGGGCGCGCTCTACTGCAACCGCCAACTCGCGTTCATCACGCAGACCGATGTCGGCGACACCTGGGACGGCGGCGGTCGTTCGTTCAGCGGCACGTCGTTCGCCCATCTCGGTTTCATGACGAAGCTCGCGGGCAATCTCCGGCGCGGCGGTACGACGTTCATCATGGAGCGCTGGCGGGCGCGCCCCGCGCTCGAGCTGCTCGCCCGCGAGCAGATGACGACGGTTGCAGGCGTACCGACGCAGCTCGCGCTCATGCTGCGCGATCCCGGGTTCGACGACTTCGACCTCTCCTCGGTGCAGTACATCATCGCGGGCGGCGGTCCGGTGACACCGGGGCTCGCGGATGAGGCGAGGCGGCGATTCGGCGCGCGACTCGCGACGCGGTACTCGTGCACGGAAGCCGGGATCGGCCTCGGCACCGCGTTCGACGATCCCGACGAGGACGCGATCATCAGTGTGGGACGACCGCACGCGAGCGTCGAGCTCTCGCTACGCGACGAAGGCGGTGCGCCGATCTCGGGCGCAGGGACGGTCCGGGACATCGGTGAGGTCTGCCTGCGCTCGCCGGCGATGATGTCGCGCTACTGGCGCGACGACGAGCAGACCCGGACCGCGTTCACCGCCGACGGTTTCGTGCGGACGGGCGATCTCGGTTGGGTCGACGACCGCGGCCGGCTCCGGCTGGTCGGGCGTAGCAAGGAGATGTACGTCCGCGGTGGTTACAACGTGTATCCCGTCGAGGTCGAGAGCGTGCTGTCGACGCACCCCGACGTCGCCGCCATCGCGGTCGTGCCCCGCTCCGACGACGTCATGGGCGAGATCGGCGTCGCGGCCGTCGTCCCGCGCGATCGTGATCGACCGCCGTCGCTCGCCGATCTGCGCGCCTTCGCCTCGCCGCACATCGCCGCGTACAAGCTGCCGGAAGCGATGCACGTGGTCGAGGCACTGCCGTTGACCGTCGGCGAGAAAGTCGACCGGCGCGCTTTGGTGGACGAGATCGAGAAGCTCGTAACCTGACCGGACCTGCAACCGGGGCCGGAGGCCATGGAGCTCGAACTCACCGCCGATCAAGAAGAGCTGCGCGACTCGATCCGCGCCGTGTTGACCCGCGAGAGCCCGGTCGCGTTGGCGCGCCGGGTCGTCGACGACGGGGTGCGCCCCGATGCCCTCTCGGCGACCCTCACCGAACTCGGCTGGGCGGGCCTGACCGTGCCCGAAGCCGAGGGCGGCATCGGGCTCGGGATGATCGAAGCCGGAATCCTCGCCGAGGAGATCGGTCGGGTCATCGCGCCGGGCCCGCTCCTGGCGACGGTCACGCAGTTCGTGCCGGCCGTGCGCGAGATCGGCACGACTGAGCAACGCGCCCGCTTCCTCGGCGCGGTCGCGGCCGGCGAGATCTCGGGATCACTCGCGATCGCGGAGCGGCGGGGGTCGTTCGATCCCGCGGCGGTGACGGCAACGGCGCTGCTCGACGACACGCACGCGGTGTTGGCCGGTGAGAAACGCTTCGTCGTCGAGGGCGACGCGGTCGACGAGTTGCTCGTCGTCGCGCGTGAGCCGGGAACGTCGGGAGACGAAGGCGTGCACGCGATCGTGGTTCCGGTCGGGAGCGTCCGTACGCGTCCGGTGCACGCACTCGACGGAAGTCGCCGGCTCGTGCACGTCGACCTCGACGGTGTGCGGGTCGACCGCGACCGGCTGCTCGGCGACGGTCGCGTGACGAGTGCGACCGCGCTGCGGCGCGCGATCGAGGAGGCAACCGTCGCCGCCGCGCTCGAGATGGTCGGCGTGGCGCAGACGATGTTCGACGTCACGCTCGAGTACGCCAAACAACGTGAGCAGTTCGGCGTTCCGATCGGCTCGTTCCAGGCCATCAAGCACAAGTTCGCCGACATGATCGTCTCGCTCGAACGGGCCCGCGCCACCGGCTACTTCGCCGCCCTCACCATCGCCGAGGACGATCCGCGGCGCACGAGCGCCACGTCGGTCGCCAAGGTCGCGGCCGGCGACTGCCAGGCACTCCTCGGCAAGGAAGGCATCCAGATCCACGGGGGCATCGGCTACACGTGGGAGCACGACATGCACCTCTACGTGAAGCGCGCCAAGTCGCTGGAACCGCTGTTCGGTTCGAGCACCACGCACCGCGCCCACATCGCCGACCTGCTCGGCGTGTAGCGCCTCGTCAGGCGATCGTCACACCCGCAGGATGATCTCGGCGAGGATGTAGAAGACGACGATCAACGCGAAGCCGGTGTACATCGCGTTCTTGTGCGTCTCGTAGATCATGTTGAGGCCGGTGTTGCCCCGGCCGCTGATCTTGCCGAGCGCGTTCGCCTCGAGCACCGCGAGCACGACGACGCCGATGAGGATGTAGAGCCAGCACTTACCCGCGCCGAGGCCTGTGCCGAAGCTGGGGCCGAGGTTGTAGAAGTGCGCCGCGCCGACCATGAAGACCAAGAGCGGCAGCGAGAAGATCGTGTTCTGGCGAGATGCCATCGCGCCGGCGCGGGCCGCGGCCGCGGCATTGGGGTTCGCCTCGCCACCGGCCTTCAGGGCGCGGGCGTTGGCGATCACGATCTGCTGGTTCGGCCAGATCACGAGCCACACGTTCAAGAACATGACGATGCCGAACAGGATGCCGACCAACAGGGTCGGCCCGGCGCTGCTGTGGATCCAGAAGTCGCCGTTGTACGAACCCGTCGGGGCGATCGCGATGATCAGCAACCCGAACGCGACAGTCGCGGCGGCCGACCAGCGGAACCACCAGAGCGCCCGCCAGGTCAGCTTGTCGAACGCGTCGTTGCGTGAGCTCGCGTCCATCTCGGCGTAGGCGGGCGTCTGCACGAAGTTGAAGAACCACAGCAGACCCATCCACATCACCGCGACGATGACGTGGGAAATGCGGAAGGCTTCGGCCAAGCCAATCCGGTGG
>JAODBI010000402.1 GCA_025463875.1 Actinomycetes bacterium | reverse complement strand
CGCGAGGTCGACGGGTGCAGGCGCGGCGTCGACGGGTGCAGGCGCGGCCGTCTGCAGCACTGCGACCGTCGCCCGCACCGCCGCCAGCTCGTCTCCGAGCGCGGCGGCGTGAGCGCGCAACCGGTCGCCGTCGGCACGCGCCCGCACGCTCTCGGCCTCGGCGTCGCCGATCCGGGCGCGCAGATCGTCGCGCTCGCCGACCGCATCGGCCAGGGCCTCTTCGGTCGCACTGCACGCGTTCCCCGCCTCCCGCGCCTCGCGCCGCAACTTGCCGAGGGTGAGATCGAGCTCGCGCGTTCGCGCGTCGCCGGTCTCGATGTGCTCCGCGAGCGCGACTTCGAGCGATGCGATCTTGGCGACAGCATCGGCGACGGCCTGTTCGGCGTGCAGCCGGGCGCGGTCGGATTCCCGCAGAATTGAGTCCAGCTCGCGGCGCTCTGCGACCGCCGCGTCGCGTTCGGCTCGCGCTTCGTGCGCCGCGTCTTCGGAGGCGTCGATGCGTGCGCTCAGATCCGCGATCCGCGCGCCGAGCTGTGCGGTCTCGGAGATCTTGGCGTCGAGCTCGGCGGTCAGGCGCCCGATCGCACCGTCACCGGCCGTGAGCTCGGCGAGCTTCGCCGCGAGCCGATCCCGGTCGGAGCGGGTGTCGGCGAGTTCCTGCTCGGCGGTCGCGAGTCGGATCATCTCGTCCTCGGCGCCGTGCCGGGCATTCTCGGTGGCGCGTTGCAGGCTTCGCTCCGCGAGCGATCTCGCGGCCTCGGCCCGGTCGAGCTCGACGCGCAGATCCGCGCGGGCACCTTGCTCGTCGCGCAGCCGCGTGACGTACTCGTCGAGGAGCCCATCGTGTTCCGCCAGTGAGCTCCGCAGGATCGCGACCTCGTGCAGGGCGCGTTCGTGCTCGTCCTGGAAATGCTTCAGCTCGTCGGCGATCTCGGCGCGCGCCGCGCGCTGGGCACTGGCGCGCTCCTGAGCCTGACGCCGCGTCTCCTCGGTGGTCAGGCGCTCGAGCTCGCGCCGCAGCGCCGCCGCCTCCTGTTGGGCGTGGGTGCGCGCGCTGAGCTCCTGCTCGAGCCGTTGGTGCTCGTCGGCGAGTACCCGGCGCGCTTCTTCGGCCGACCGGTAGTTGCGGCGCGCGGCATTCTCGAGCTCGGCGAGGCGCTGGCGAACCGCCCGGCGACTGGTGTCGACCGTCGCGGGCACCGCCACCGGGTCGACGGTGAGGGCGGGCGGCGGGGTCGGCGGCAACTGGGCGCGCTCCCGCTCCGCGAGTAGCTCGTCCAAGAGCAGTCGCGATCCCCCCGTGCGGCGCGACGCGTCGTCCGCGAAGTCCGCCGGCCAGTGAACACCTGACCCACGCATGCCGAGAGTGTCTTCGACCAAACCCGCGCGTTTTCTTGAGGACACCGGCAGATTTTTCGCGCGCTCTGTGGCCGGTGTTCGTGGAGTGGACGAGTCGCAGTTATGAGCCTGCTGTTCGGAGATGTTTCTCCATCGCTCGCGCTGCGCGTCCCTCGTTCACCGGATCAGGAGCCGCACCCCAACCCATTCGGTCGGCTCCGCTGCCGCTCCTCAGTCCGGACGGCGCTCGCGCGCGAGGGCTTCTTGCGCGATGGACGCGACGTGGCGCCCGGCGCGGTCGAAGATCCGGGCCGTTCCGAGGCCGCGCGCGTCCGCGACCCCGCCGCCGCGCAATTCGAAGAGGAGCCACTCGTCGGCGCGGAAGTCGCGGTGGAACCAGATCGCGTGATCGAGGCTCGCGGTGAACACGTACTCCCACACGGGCACCTGCGGATGGGCACCGAGCGCGGCGCCGAGCGGGAACTCGTCAGAGAGATACGCGAACGCGCACGCGTGCAGATAAGGGTCGTCACCGAGATCGCCGCGGGCCCGCATCCACGCCAGCTCGTACGGCTCGGGATCCACGCGGCGCGCCACGCTGTGGCGATCGAACAACAGGGGCGTGGGTTCCTCGGGAAGGGTTTCGGGCGCCGGCGCCTCCATGGGCGCGGCGACGGCCTCGATCTCGGTGCCGCGCTCGGGCGCGTGGAAGCTCGCGATCAGATTCAAGATCGCGCCGCCGGCCTGGTACGCCACAACCTGGCGGGTCGCGAACGACCGGCTGTCGCGGACGCGCTCTACCTCGTAGAGCACCGGCTGGTACTCGTCGCCCGCGCGCACGAAGTAGGCATGCAGCGATTGCGGGCGGTGCGGAGGTTCGACCGTGAGGCACGCGGCCCGCAACGCCTGGGCGACCACCTGCCCTCCGTACAACCGGCCCCATCCGAGCGCGGGGCCGCCGCCGAGGAACGCGTCGGGCTTCACCTTCTCCAACGCGAGCAGGGACGGCAGATCGGTGACGGGGTGTATCGAGACCACGGTGCAGACTCGCGCCCCGGGCCGCACCGGGGCGAAGCGAGGTTCGGAGAACGAACCTCAGGACGGAGGCGCGTTCCAGACGCGCAGCGCGCGCTCGTCGTGCTCGGAGCCGACGACGCTGACCGTCGCGGGGTCAAGCACGAAGCGCGAGCCCTCCACGGGCGCGAGCTCCAACGCGACCGCGACGAGAACCCGCGACGTGTGCCCGTGGCCGAAGCAGACGACGTCACCGCCTGCACGCGCGACCCGTTCGAGCACGTGCCGGGCGCGGGCGGCGACCTCATCGATGGTCTCACCGCCGGGAACGGGCCCCCGCCAGATCGTCCACTGCGCGAACTCCCCGCCGCGGGCGCGGATCTCCGCGGTCGTGAGTCCTTCGAGCTCGCCGTAGTCCCACTCCCGCAGGTCGTCGTCGACCGCGGCGTCGGGAAGGCCGGCGGCGGCCGCGGTCGCGCGGGCGCGCTGCATCGGGCTGGTCAACGCCCGCGCGAAACGATGGCGCGCCAGTGTCGGCGTCAGGGCGCGGGCGGCCGCGAGACCCGTCTCCGTGAGGGCAACATCGGTACGGCTCGTGTGCCGGCCCGTCGCGCTCCACTCGGTCTGACCGTGGCGGATGATCCAGAGCTCGGCGGGCGCGCTCATCTCCACCGTCACCCGGCCGTGGCCGCGGCATGGCGGAGCTCGTCGCGGAAGTCGGGATGCGCGATCTCGGCGAGCGCCAGCGCGCGCTCGCGCACCGTGCGGCCGCGCAGCTCCGCCGGGCCGTACTCCGTGATGACGACGTCGATCTGATGCCGGGGCGAGGTGACGGTCGAACCCGGCGTCAAGCTCGACACGATGCGCGAGACGGTCTCGCCGCCGGAGACTGCCGTCGACGGCATGCACACGAGCGACCGGTCGGTCAGATCGAGCCCTGACTGCGCGAGGAAATCCTCGTGCCCGCCGATCCCGGAGAACTGCTTGTTGCCGAGCCGATCCGCCACGACCTGACCGAAGAGGTCGACCACCAGCGCACCGTTGATCGACACCACGTGATGGTTGCGCGCGATCGCATCGGGCGCGTTGACGACTTCGACGGGAAGGAATCGCACGTCGGCGTTGTGGTCGAGCCACGCGTACAGCTCGGCCGTGCCGAGGGCGAAGGTGCAGATCGACAGCCCGACGTACTCGCCCTTACGGGCATTCGTCACCTTGCCCGCCTGATGCAGGTGCATCAGACCCGTGGTGAACATCTCGGAGTGGATTCCGTAGTTGCCGCCGGACCCACCAGCCAGGACCTCGACGATGGTCGACGGTATCCCGCCGATTCCCGTCTGCAGCGTGCATCCGTCGACGACGAACTCCTGCGCGAAGCCGGCAATCGTGCGGTCGACGTCGGAGGGCACCTCCTCCGGGAGCGCGTACGGCGCGACACCGTCGCAGACGATCACGTCGACCTCGTCGACGTGGAGGGCGTGGAGGAACTCCGGTGGGATCCCGAGTGTGTGCGGCAACTGCTCGTTGGTCTCGACGATCACGAGCCGGTCGGGGTCGCGAGCGGCGCGGTGCAACTCCCCCACCGTCGCGCCCGCGTGCAACGAGAGACTCATGAATCCGTGTTCGTCGGGCGGCGCGGCGGCCGTCGTCATCACCCGCGGCGCGAACTGCTCGGCGATCGTCACGAATCGCCGGAAGTCGGCCGGTATGAACTCGACGTTCGCGCCCGAGTCGCGCAGCACGCGTTCTGCCGGTCCGAAGAACCCGCTCCGCAGGTGGACACCCGGCTTCGTGAACACGGAATAGAGATCGAGCAGCAGCGCGCCGAACACCTCGAGCGCCTGCCAGTCGTCGCGCGTCCCGAGCGCGTGCAGGAACCCGCCCGGTGCGCCGGGACCGAGCGGTATCGCGAGCGTGTCCGACGGACGTACGAGGGCAGCCGCGTCCGCCGCGCTCATCTCGCGGCCGGTCATCGTCGCGAGCGCGCCCGCGCCGTCATGCGTCCGGGGAGATCACGCTGTTCACACTCCGGCTCGCGCTGTTGACCCGTTCGAGCACCGCCGTGAGCAGACCGAGTGCCTTGGCCGTCGCTTCGAGGTTCTGGCGCATCGCCTTGGCCTGCACCTCGCCGCGCTCGGCGGTCGCGGTCAACATGTCGATCGGCCCGCGCAGCACGCGATCGAGCTCGCGCGCGCCCGGGACCTTGCGCACGATGTCGACCGCCGTGCTCGCCAGCGTCGCGGCGTGGCCGACGACCTCGCCGAACGCGCCGGTCTCGCGGTCGGCCAGCTGCAACACCTGGGTGACGTCGCGCTGGGCCTGGTTGGCGATTCCCATCGCGTCGCGCACGAGACCCGAGACGGTCGGGTCCTCCGACGCCTTCACCAGCGCGCGCATCTGCCGTACCGCGTCGCGGACGACCTCCTGCTCGTCGGTGTAGCGACCGCTGCGCACCTGGGCCCGCACGAAGTCGTCGAGTTGCGAGGGCAACGAGACTTCCATGGCAACTCCTCGACCGTGAGGTCGCTAGACGGTGAGGACGGTACGCAGACCGATACCCGCGGTCATGTCTGCGAACGCCTCGTTGATCTCGGCGAGCGGGCGCCGGGCCGTGATCATGCTCTCCAGATCGATCCGACCCCCCCGCCACAGGGCCAACAGCCGGGGAATGTCACGCCGCCCGTTCGAGCTGCCGAGCAGGCAGCCCATCAACTTCCGCTCGGTCAGTGTGAACAGGACCGGCGGCGCGAGCGTGACCGTCTGGTCGATGCCCCCCGCGCCCACCATGACCGTGGTGCCGCCGTTGCGCGTCGACCAGATGCACGACTCGATGACCGGACCCGCGCCCACGGCGTCGAACGCGAAGTCGACGCCGATGCCGCCCGTGAGCTGCTGCACGACGCCCGGCACGTCGTCGGAAGTGGGATCGATCACATCGGTCGCGCCGAAACGTCGGGCCATCTCCCGGCGTTCGGCAACCGGATCGGAGACGATGATCGTCGTGGCGCCCGCGACGCGCGCGCCCTGCACGATCGAGATGCCGATGCCACCGGCACCGGCGACCAGGACGGTCGCCCCTTCGGGTACGTGCGCCGTGTTCAACACCGCGCCGACTCCGGTCTGCACCGCGCAGCCGATCACACACGCCACGTCGAGCGGCGTGTCCGGCGCCACCTTGATCGCGCCCGTCTCGGTCGTGATGACGTACTCGGCGAAGCCGCCGAGCCCGACGCCGCGGAGCACGGGCAGCCCCTGACGCGACAAGGGCGTGCGCCCGTCGACGAAGGTGCCGGTACTGATCGATACCGCGTTCACGCAACAGCCGTACTCCCCACGCGCGCACCAGTAACACGCGTTGCACACGGGGATCGGCGTGAGCACGACCTTGTCGCCGGGCACGACCGATGTCACGCCCGCGCCGATCGCGTCGACCACACCCGCAGCCTCGTGACCGAGCACTGTCGGCGCGACGAACGGGAACGTGCCGTTCACGAGTGAGAGATCGGAATGACATACACCGCAGTGGGAGACGCTGACCCGCACCTCGCCGGCTCGGGGATCTTCGATGTCGATGTCGTCGACGATCACCAGCGGCTTCTCCGACGCTTCGAGCAGCGCACCACGCATGCGCCAAACGTACCCCGAGGAGCGGCCGACGAAGATTCTCTTCCACTAGCTTCGCGACCCTCATGGACATCTTCGATATCTGGGTCAACCTCGTCACCGAACGATCCGCGCAGGAGTTCGTGACGCAGGAGGGTTACGAGAACATCCCCGGTTACCTCGGCAGCAATCAGGGGCCCACCGGCGTCGACAAGCTGCTCGGGATCATGGACGAGCTCGGCGTCGCGACCGGCATCTTCACCGGCGGCCTCGATCGCAACACCGACAAGCTGCTCGCGATCTGCGACGAGCACCCCGGGCGATTCCTCGTCGCGGGCGGGGTCGGGGATCCGTCCCGGCCCGGACGCCAGGTCAAGCGCCTGCGCGAGCTCGCCCAGCACCCCGCGTTCTGCATGGTGCGCGTGATGCCGCTCGCGTCGCAGGTCCCGACCAACGATGCGCGCCACTACCCCATCTACCAAGTGTGCGAAGAGCTCGAGATCCCGGTCGGCATCAACGCGGGTATCCCCGGGCCGCGCGTGCGCTCGCGCGTGCAACATCCGGAGTTGCTCGAAGACGTACTCATCGACTTTCCCGATCTCCCCGTGATCGTCGCGCACATGGGTCACCCCTACGAAGAGCTGTTGATGAACTACATGCGCAAGTGGTCGAACCTCTATGTCTCGTGCACCGCGTACGCACCCCGTTACATGGATCCGAACCTCGTCGCCTTCATGAACACGAAGACGTACCGCGGGCGGGTGCTCTGGGGAAGCGACGAACCGTGGTTCCCGATGCGCCGGTCGCTCCGCGAAGCGCAGGCCCTCCCCCTCGACGACGAGGCGATGGCGCTGTTCCTCGGCGGTACCGCCCGCCGGCTGCTCGGCACCAAGAGCTAGCGACCTGCGAGGCCGGGACACCGGCGAAGCCGGCCCCGGGAATTGGCCGGGATGTGAACGCGGGGATTTGGCCACAAGTGGGCCTCCTCGGAGGCCGACAAACGAACGTGCAGTCGACCGAGCCTTCGGCGAGTCCGAACGCGCCGCCACCGGGCTGGTACCCGGATCCGTGGCGGCTCGCGCCGACGCGCTGGTGGGACGGCATCGCGTGGACAGGATTCACGACGGCCCCGAGCGCGCCGCTCACCTCTTCGTATTCGTATGACTCGCATCCCGGCGGCCCGGTCGAGACCGCGCTCCCGACGGCACGCGACGACGTCCGCGGCGGGGGCGTCGCCGTCCTCGGCTTCTTCGCCGCCCTCGCGCTGTCGCTGATCTGCGCGCAGCTGGCCGCCGCGTTCGGCGCCGCGCCGTTGACCGTACCGAACCTCGTGATCAGTGTCGCCGGGCTGTGGACGGGACTCTGCCTCGCCGCCTACGCCGTGACACACCGGCGGCCGGGCGGAAGCATCGCCGACCTCGGGCTGCGCGCCCCGACCGGCAACGAGATCGGGATCGGCATCGGCATCGGCATCGTCGGCATCATCACGGCGTCGCGCGTCGCGATCGAACTGCGCCACCTCTTCCCCGACAACGGCGGCTCACACCTCTTCGTGTCGAGTGCGCCGAGCTACTCGGTGGTCATCACCGTCGGATTTCTCGCGTGCGTCGGGGCGCCGATCGTCGAAGAGCTCTACTTCCGCGGCCTCGTGCAGACAGTGCTCATCCGCAACCTCGGGACGACTCCCGCGATCATCGTGCAGGCGATGCTGTTCGGGCTCGCCCATTTCGAGCTCGGCATGACCTTCGACGAGGCCGCAGTCCGCTGCGGAACCGTGATGGTGCTCGGCCTCTTCAACGGCTGGCTACGCGTCCGCACCGGTCGGCTCGGCGCGGGCATGGTCGCGCACGCGACCTACAACGTCATCGTCACCGTGATCACACTCGCCGCGCTCGGCGGGCACTGAAGCGCCCGGGTCAGGCGCGGGCGGGGTAGACGCGGGGCGGCTTCAGTGAGTTGCGCTGACGACCGCGATCGTTCGACGACAACAGCACCTTGCGCAGTCGGACGTTCTTGGGCGTCACCTCGACGCACTCGTCGTCGGTGATGAACTCGAGCGCCTGCTCGAGCGACATCGCGCGCGGGGGCACCAGTCGGACGAGATCGTCGGAACCCGACGCCCGGTGGTTGGTGAGTTGCTTCTCCTTGGTGGGATTCACGTCCATCTCGTCGGCACGCGCGTTCTCGCCGACGATCATCCCCTCGTAGACCTCGACACCCGGACCGATGAGCATCGCGCCCCGCTCCTGCAGGTTCATCAGTGCGTATGCGGTCGTCATGCCCCGGCGGTCCGAGACCAGGCTCCCGGTCGGACGCGTCCGCAACTCGCCGAACCACGGCGCCCAACCGTCGAACACGTGGTGCAACATGCCGGTGCCGCGCGTCTCGGTCATGAACTCGGTACGGAACCCGATCAGGCCGCGCGCGGGAACCCGGAAGTCGATGCGCACCCAGCCGGTGCCGTGGTTGACCATCTGCTCCATGCGGCCCTTACGCAGCGCGAGCAGCTGCGTGACGACGCCGAGGTAGTCCTCGGGGACGTCGACGGTGAGGAGCTCGACCGGCTCGTGACGCTTGCCGTTGATCTCGCGCACCACGACCTGCGGCTTGCCGACGGTGAGCTCGAAACCTTCGCGTCGCATCGTCTCGACGAGCACCGCGAGCTGGAGCTCACCGCGGCCCTGCACTTCCCATGCGTCGGGGCGCTCGGTCGCGAGTACGCGCAACGACACGTTGCCGACGAGCTCTTGCTGCAACCGGTTCTCGACCTGGCGCGCCGTGAGCTTCTTGCCATCCTGGCCCGCGAGCACCGACGTGTTGATCCCGACGGTCATCGACAGGCTCGGCTCGTCGATGATGAGCGGCGGTAACGGGCGGGGATCGTCGACGTCGGCGAGCGTCTCGCCGATCGTGATCTCGGGGATGCCGGCGACCGCGATGATGTCGCCCGGTCCGGCCTCTTCTGCGGGTACGCGGTCGAGCGCGTCGGTGAGGAAGAGCTCGACGATCTTCACGCGTTCGATCGTGCCGTCGATCCGGCACCACGCGACCTGTTGTCCCTTGCTCACGCGGCCGTTGCGAACGCGACACAGCGCGAGCCGACCGAGGTACGGCGACGCGTCGAGGTTGGTGACGATCGCCTGGAACGGCACGCCTTCGTCGTACTCGGGCGCGGGAATCCGCTCGAGGATGAGCTCGCACAGCGGCTTGAGATCGCTGCCCTCGACGTCGGGATCGAGCGATGCCCAACCCGCACGCGCGTTCGAATAGACGATCGGGAATTCGATCTGGTGCTCGTCGGCACCGAGATCGATGAAGAGCTCGTAGACCTCGTCGACGACCTCCGCGATGCGGGCGTCGGGCCGGTCGACCTTGTTCACCACGAGGATGACGGGCAGGTGTGCCTCGAGCGTCTTGCGCAACACGAACCGCGTCTGCGGCAACGGACCTTCACTCGCGTCGACGAGGAGAAGCACACCGTCGACCATCGCGAGCGCCCGCTCGACCTCGCCCCCGAAGTCGGCGTGGCCGGGCGTGTCGACGATGTTGAGCGTCACGTCGCCGTAGCGCACCGCGGTGTTCTTGGCGAGAATCGTGATGCCCTTCTCGCGCTCCAGGTCGTTCGAGTCCATGACCCGCTCGTTGACGTCCTGGTTCGCTCGGAACGCGCCGGACTGCCACAGAAGTGCGTCGACCAGTGTGGTCTTGCCGTGGTCGACGTGGGCGATGATCGCCACGTTGCGCAGATCGTCGCGCGCGGTCATGAGAACTCCGTTCGGGGGGAGCCTCCAGTGTAGGGGGGAGGGGGCAGATCCCGGTTCCGGGACCCGCCTTGCTCCCCCCGGTCCTACGCCGTGCGAGTGATCCGGAACGGATCGCTCAACGGGTGGTGTGCGTCTTCGCCGATCGAGATGCGCGCGGTCGGCATGACGTGGCCGTCCGAGGCGAAGAGGAAGCCCAGGTACGGCGCGCACTTCGCGTAGAAGTCGAACCCGTCGGTGCCTCCGTAGTTGTTGAAACGGAACGCCAGCGAGTGGTGGTCGGCGCCCACGACGAGGTAGTCGTTCTTCTCGAGTCGCACCGCGTGCACGTCGATGAACTCGCCGGTCGTGCGGATCACGCCGGAGAACACGCGGTCGTGCAGTGTGTTGTGGGTCACACGCACGTGCCAGCCGGTCGCGTCGTGCCAAACCCGGACGCCCGGATCGCGGGCCGGACGACCCGCCGCGGCCCCGGGCCAGCTGCCGTCGTGGTCGGCGGGCAGACACGTAGCCGGCGCGGCGCCCGGGTTGGTCGCCGCGCCGGCCACCACCGCACCGACGCCACTCGACGCCACCAACGCGGCGGACAACGCGCCGCTCATTGCAATCTTCTTCAGGTTCATGGGTCCTCCTGGATCTCGTCCCCGCCGGTTCACCGGGGATCCGTCCCATGACGATCGCCCACGATTGTGAGCGGAACGCGAAGCCGTCGTGCGGAGCGCGCGAGCATGCGCACCGTGAATCTCGAGCGGCTGGAAACCGCGGCGGCGCCGATGCTCGAACCGGCGGCGCGGGCGTATATCGAGCACGGCGCGCATCGACACCACAGGTTTGCTAGACCCTGCACATGACGGAGATCAACGGCACGACGGCCCCGGGATTCGAGCGGGTACGCGACGCGTTCGCGGCGAACTTCGCGAAGGGCCTCGAGATCGGCGCGTCGTTCAGCGCGTATCACCGCGGTGAGAAGGTCGTCGATCTCTGGGGCGGAATCGCCGACGTCGCGACGAATCGGCCGTGGGACGAACACGCGTTGGCCGTCGTCTTCTCGACGACCAAGGGTGCGACCGCGATCTGTGCGAACAAGCTCGCGCAAGAAGGCAAGCTCGACGTCGAGGCACCGGTCGCGCGGTACTGGCCCGAGTTCGCCGCGGGTGGTAAAGCCGACATCCCGGTGAAGTTCCTGCTGTCGCATCAGGCGGGGCTCGCGTGGGTCGACGCCGAGATGACCCTCGAGGAAGCGCTGTCGTGGGATCCCGTCGTCGACGCGCTGGCGCGCCAGGTTCCCCACTACGAACCGGGCTCGCAGCACGGATACCACGCCACCACCTACGGATGGCTGGTCGGAGAGGTGATCCGTCGGGTCACGGGCAAGAGCGTGGGCACCTACTTCCGCGACGAGATCGCGACGCCGCTCGGGCTCGACTTCTGGATCGGGCTGCCCGAATCGGAGGAGTCACGCGTCGCGCCGCTCGTCGGCGGCCTGGCCGATCCGCTCCTCATGGAGGACCCCGAGGTACGCGCCCTGGTGAACGAGTTCATGGGACCGGACACGAAGCTCGGCAAGGCGTTGTTCGCTCCCGGTGGCGCGTTCTCCGAACCCGACGTCTGGAACTCGCGCGCACTGCACGCGGCCGAGATCCCCGCCGCCGGCGGAGTCGGCGACGCCCGTTCGCTCGCGCGTATGTACTCGGCCTGCATCGGAACCGTCGACGGCGTGCGCCTCATCGACGACGAACAGCTCCGGCGCGCGACCACGCAGCTGACGACGGGTCCGAACACGATCCTGCTCGACATGGACATCCAGTTCGGTCTGGGATTCATGCTGCGCTCGACGCTGATCGAGCTGGGTGGTCCCCGCTCCTTCGGGCACTTCGGTGCCGGCGGCTCGGTCGGCTGGGCCGATCCCGACGCCGAGCTCGCGTTCGGTTACGTCATGAACCGGATGGACATGGGCCTCGCGGGCGACCTGCGCAGCTACGAGTTGATGAACGCCTGCTTCGATGCCGCACGCTGAGACCGGCGCCGGGCGTCGCTACGCTCGGAGTTGATGGAACTGCAGCCGGATCTGGAGCATCCGGACGACGTCGAGGCCTCGATCGGGCACCCTCGGACGGAGACCGCGACCGACGCGCCCGCGATCGGTTCCGGTGTGTCGTTCGAGCGGTTGCAGCTCGACGATTCCTCCTGGATCGATATCGCGCGGGGTTGGCTGCGCGGCGCCGACGACGTGTTCGCCCACCTCGCGGCGAACGTCTCGTGGCGCCAGGGACGCGTGTGGCGCTACGAGCGTTGGATCGACGAGCCCCGTCTGGGCGCGGGAGGCTCCATCACGAATCCCGGCCATCCGGTGTTGGCGGAAGCGCAAAAGGCGATCACCGCGAAGTACCGCACGCCGTTCGAGGGATTCGGCCTGGCGTACTACCGCAACTCGCGCGAGAGCGTCGCCATGCACCGCGACCGCGAGATGCGCTGGCTCGACGACACGGTCGTCGCGATCCTGACGACCGGCGCGCAGCGGCCGTTCCTCGTGCAACGGCGCAACACACGCGACACCTCTACCGCGCGCGACCTCTCGCCGGCGAGCGGCGACCTCATGGTGTTCGGCGGCCGCTTCCAGGCCGACTGGTTGCATGGGGTCCCGAAGACGCGCGCCGCGGTGCGCGGCCGGATCTCCGCGCAGTGGCGGTACACGTCGAAGCGGGGCCGGCCCGACACGCAGCCGGGCTACTACGCGCCCCGCGAATTCTCGCGGAGGACCCGATGAGCATTCCAGTCGCGCTCGACGAGCTGCGAACCACCGCGGCCGATCAGGCGCCGTTCGCGTATCTCCTCACGGTCTCCGACGACGCGAGCGCGCACGCGGTGGCGGTCACACCCGACATCGGTCACGGTGCGATCACCTGCGAGGCCGGCAACCGCAGCTGCGCCAACGCGCGCTCGCGTCCGAACGTGTCGTTGCTCTGGCCGCCGGCCCGACCGGGCGACTATTCGCTCATCGCCGACGGCCGCGCGACGGTGGAGGGCTCGACGGTCCGCATCGTCCCCGAACGTGCGGTGCGGCACCGCCCGGCGCCGGCGGGCGGCTCCGACTGCGCGCCCGTCGAGCTCGAGCCCAAGAACTGAGCGCGAACGCGAAGTCGCGACTTCGCGGCTTGGCGCGTCAGGCGTCGGCGCCGAGATCGCCGGTCATCGGCCGGGAGCCTCGCTGTTCGCTATCGCGATACGCGGTCTCCGCCATGCGCGCACCGAACACCACTTCGCCCGGACTCGCCCCGTCGACATGGCCCATGATCCCTTTGTAGAGGCGATAGCCGAGCAACTCCAGCAGCCGGTCGGAGAAGGTCGCCGCGACCTCGGGCGGGACGCCGAGATACGGATTCTGCTGTTGACGGACGAAGCCCGGGCAGTACTGCACGTTCACGCCGCAGCGCCATTCGTCCGAGGTCGTGTTCGAGCCGCCGCCGTGCCACAGCGATCCGTGGAAGACCATCACCGAACCGGCCGCCATCTCGAGCGGCCGCGTCTCGATACCGTCGAGCGCGCCCGGTTCGTCGGGAGTTCGGGGGAACACGTGCGAACCCGGCACGAACTGCGTGCCGCCGTTCTCGGCGGTGAAGTCGTCGAGCGCCCACATCGTCGTGACCATCATCGGGGCGTGGGGCCGCTGCAGGTGACGCGACATCACGATGTCGTCACCGTGCATGGGCTGCGCCGTCTCGCCGGGCCCGATGTCGATCGCGGTCATGCCCGAGAGCAGACACCCGCGGTCGAGCAGCCGCTCCACCACGGGCAGCACGTTCGGATGCACCGGCATCGCCTGGAACGCGGGGTCCTTGGCGAGGAGGTTGTACATCCGGCGCGTGGCGTGTCCCTCGGCCGAGGTCCCCTTGGGCTCGACGTGCAGCTCGCGCTCCAGGCGCCGGATGGTCTCCCGCAGCTCGTCGACGAGGTCCGGCTCGATCGCGCCTTCGAGGATCGTGTAGCCCTCGACGTCGATGCGGGCCAGATGATCGGAAATCGCGGGAACGGCTTGCGTCACCGTGACACCATCGCGGACGTGGAGCCGCTCGACAACCCCGTTTGGCACGCCCTGACCGGCCCGCACGCCCAGTTCTCGGAGGGCGACAGCCTGGCGCTCCGCTACCAGCCGGACGTCGCCGCGTTCTCGGCCCTTCCGGACGAGCCCGGTGTCGACGCATGGAACGCGCTGGCGGCGCTCGTGGGGCCGGGCGGAGCCGCCGTGATCTTCCGGCCGTCGCCCCTGGCCATTCCCTCCGGATGGATGGTGCCGACCCGCATGGACACGTTGCAGATGGTCGCGACCGAGAAGTTCGGCGAGCCCGACCCGACCTTCTCCCGGCTCGGGGCCGGCGACGTCGACGAGATGTTCGGACTGGTCGAGCGCACGCGGCCGGGCCCATTCGCGCAACGGACGGTCGAGCTCGGCACCTACCTGGGCTTGCGGTCGGACGCGAACCGGCTCGTCGCGATGGCCGGCGAACGAGTGCACCCGGCCGGCTACACCGAGATGAGCGCGGTGTGCACCGACGCCGAGGTCCGTAAGCACGGGCTCGCAACCCGCCTCATGCGAGCCGTCGCGGCCGGCATCGAGGCGCGGGGCGAGACGGCGATGCTGCACGTGCTGTCGGAGAACCACAGCGCGATACGTGTGTACGAGGCGCTCGGATTCGAGGTCAGAGCTTCCTTCGAGACGATCATCGTGCAGGCGCCGACCTGAGCCCGTCCATGATCGCGTCGACGACCCGTTCGGGATCATCGTCGCCCGCGTCGACGATCAGGGTCGCGAGTTCGCGGTAGCGCGCGTCGCGCGCCGCGAACTGCTCGGCGAGCACACGCGCCGGGTCGTCGACGACGAACGGACGGTGACCGTCGTCGGTCTCGTGCTCGATGCGCGCCGCCAACACCTCGGGTGCGGCTCGCAGGTACACGACGTCGCGGCCCCGTAGCGCGGACTCCACCTTTGGATCGACCGCGGCCGCGGCGGCCGCCGCGATGACGGCCGGCTCCGGTGGACCGAGCGCGTCCACGAGCGTCTCCGCTTCGAGCGTGTGCAAGGCGTCCGCCCCGTCCTGGGCCGCGATCTCACGGGCCGAGCGACCGGTCCTCTCCTCCAGCGCGACGTCGTTGTCGATGAAGGGACACCCGAGGCGCGCCGCGAGCAATCGCCCCACGGTGCTCTTTCCGGATGCCATGAGCCCGATGAGCACGACCGGGCGGGCCGCTCGGGAGGAGGTCATGCCCGGAGAAGCGCGCTGCGACTTTGCACGATGTGGAAATTAGGTCGCGGAAGCGTCGAGGAGCCCCGATAATCGCTCCTGAGGGCCCTGGTTTCGATAGATTGACCGGTCATGCGCGTGCCCCCTGCGAGGGTTTCGTTCCCGGCCGAAGACCGCGCCGAGATCCTTGCCCGGATCGACGAAGCCCTGACGACGGGCCAGCTCACATTGGGTCCCATCGGCCGAGAGCTCGAGGCGGCGTTCGCGAAGCGGCACTCCACGCAGCACGCGGTCGCGGTCAGCTCTGGCACGAGCGCACTCGAGATCATCCTCCGCGCGCTCGACGTCGACGGCCGTGAGGTCATCGTCCCGGCCAACACGTTCTTCGCGACGGCGGCCGCCGCGGTCCACGCCGGAGCCCGGGTCGTGTTCGTCGACTGCGATCCGGAGACGATGGCCTTCGATCTCGCCGACGTCGAGGCCCACCTTTCGCCCGCCACCGCGGCCGTGGTCGCGGTCCACATCGGCGGCCTGATCAGCCCGGACCTACCCGCGCTCGCCAAGCTGTGCGCGGCGCGCGGGGTGCACCTCGTCGAGGACGCCGCCCACGCGCACGGCAGCGCGCTCGGCGGTCGCAGCGCCGGCACCTTCGGCGTCGCCGGCGCGTTCAGCTTCTATCCCACGAAGGTCATGGCGGGCGGCGAGGGCGGCATGATCGTCACCGACGACGAGGCGCTCGTCGACGCCGCCCACACCTATCGCGACCAGGGCAAGGGTTCGTTCCTCGCCAACTTCCACACGCGCCTCGGCGCCAACTGGCGGATGAGCGAGCCACACGCCGCGATCGTGCAGTCGCAGCTCGGCCGCCTCGACGAGTTCATCGCGGCCCGCCAGGCGATCGCCAAGCGCTACGACGCTGCGGTCGACGACCTCGGGCTCCGCCCGCTGCACATCCCCGCCGACGCACACTGCAACTATTACAAGTACATCGCGTACCTCCCCGACGGCATCGACCGCGCCGCTCTGAAACAGAAGATGCGCGAGCAGTTCGACATCGGCCTGTCGGGCGAGGTCTACGACACCCCGCTGCACATGCAGCCGGTGTTCGCCGAGTTCGCCGGCCGACCGCTCCCCGGCGCGGAGCTCATCGGCGCGCGGCACGTCTGTCTGCCGTTGTACCCGTCGCTGTCCGAGACCGACGCCGACTACGTCGTGGAATCCTTGAGCACCGCGCTCGCCGAAATGGGCCCGTTCAAATGAGAGCAACCGAAACGAGTGTGGTCGAATTGAGTCGAAGTTGAGCAACGAACTGATCGCGATCACGGGCGGGTCGGGTTTCGTGGGTTCGCACGTCGTCGACGCGCTGCTGCGCGCCGACTACGACGTACGCGTCATCGACCCCAAACCGCCGTCGCAGGCCAAGGTCGAATGGGCCGACGTCGACATGCTCGACCAGGACTCCGTGACGGACGCGTTGAAGAACGCCCACGCGGTCTTCCACCTCGCGGCGATGGCCGATGTGAACGACATCGTCGCCGACCCGGCCGGGAGCGTCGCGCTCAACACACTCGGCGTGGCCCGTGTGCTCGAGGCGGCCCGCCGCGCCGACGCGGGTCGGGTGATCGTGTCCAGCACGGTATGGGTGTACGCCGCGACCCACGGCGACGTCGTCGACGAGACCACGTACTTCGATCTCGACACCGACCGGCACCTCTACGTGTCGGAGAAGATCGCGGCCGAGATGTTCTGTCGCGACTACGCGAACCTCTTCGGCCGCCCGTACACCGTGTTGCGCTACGGGATCCCGTTCGGTCCGCGCATGCGCAGCGACCTCGTCGTCGCCGCGTTCCTCTTGCGGGCGATGCGGGGTGAGGCGTTGCGCATCGACGGCGACGGTTCGCAGGAACGGCGGTTCGTGTACGTCGAAGACCTCGCGGCCGCCCACGTGCTCGCGCTGAAGCCGGTGGCGAAAGATCGCACCTATAACCTCGAGTCCGAGGAAGCGATCTCGATCCGCCAGTTGGCCGAGACGGTGCGCGACCTCGTCGGCAACGTCGAGGTCACCTTCGGTCCGAGCCGTCCCGGCGACTACCGGGCCCGCACCGTGTCGAGCGCGCGGGCGCGCGACGAGATCGGCTGGGTCCCGCAGCACTCCTTCGCCGAGGGCATGCGCAAGACCCTGGCCTGGTACCGAGAGCAACAAGCCGACTCGTGAACGCGCCCACCCCGCGTCGGATCGCGGTGGTTCCCGCTTACAACGAAGAGCCGATGGTTGCGACCGTCCTCGAAGAGCTCTACCCACTTGTCGACGAGCTCGTTGTCGTCGACGACGGCTCGACCGACAACACCCGCGCCGAGATCGAAACGTGGTTGGCGCGCGGACGGCCGCGCTGTCGCCTGCTGGTCCACGACGTGAACCGCGGCATGTCGGAGGCGTACCTCACCGCGCTGACCGAGCTGCGCGATCGCCTCGCCCGGTCCGAGCTCCACGCCGACGATCTGGTGTTCACCGTGGACGCCGACGGCCAGCACGACCTCGAGGTGCTCGGCGAGCTGGTCGAGATGACGCAGACGGAGCAGCTCGACGCGAACATCGCGCGCCGCGACCTCTCGTACCACGGTCCGTTCAAACGCACGGGCAACTGGGTGCTCTCGAAATGGGCGAGCGGCTGGGCCGGTGCGCCGCTACACGACGTCGAGTCGGGCTATCGCATCTTCCGCCTCGGCGCGCTCGCCCACGCGCTCGAGTTCTACTCGGGGTACCAGTACAGCGAGACGGTCGAGGTGGCGGTCGTCCTCTGCCAGCTCGGATACAACGTGCGCAACGACCACGTCGTCCCCGTTCCCGTCGCACGGTCGCGAACCCGCCTGCGCGACGCGGCCATCGATCTCGCGGTGATCCCGGTCGCGGCCGGGCGCGTCTGGCGCCGCGATCCCATGACGAACGCATTTCGCACCGACGCCATCGCACACCTTTCCATCGCGGGCGTCCTGGGTGTCCTGATCGCGCTCGCCCTGCAGCAGTCGACCGACACGATGTTCACGATCAGCTTCGCGGCCCTCGCCGCGTTCGGGCTCGGTGCGCTCCTGCGCCGGTCGGTCCCCCGTCCGTCGCTCGCGCTCCTCGGATCGTTCGTCGCCCTCGTCGCGGCGTGGCTCATTCCGCAACGGCCCGACCCCACGAGCGGCATCATCCTCGCCGGCGTGTTCGGCATCGGCGCCGCGCTCGCGGCGCCCGTGGTTCGACGACCCCGCCCGTCAGTGCTCGTTCTGGCTCTCGGCGGCCTGATCGTCGTCGCCCTCGCCGGGTCGCGCCCGATCGTGCTGGGCGTCGCGGTCGGCGCCGTCTTCGTCGCGGCCGTGGTCTCGCGCTTCGGCCGGTTCGGTTTCCCTCGCACGCACCGGCTACGCACGCTCGCCCTCGGGAGCACCCTCGTCATCGCGGTCAGTGGGCTCACCGGCTACTTCGGGGCGAGCACCGTCGGTGCAACGTGGTTCGGGGGCGGTGTCGTCCACGGCCCGCGCGCATCCGACCAGGTCGCGATCACGTTCGACGACGGACCCGACGTCAGCGCCACGCCCGCGATCCTGAAGATCCTCGACGCCGCGAAGGTGAAGGGATCGTTCTTCGTCGTCGGCAAGACGCTCGACCAGTCGCCGCAGGTCGTGCGCGGTCTCGTCGCCGACGGTCAGCTCGTGGGCAACCACTCGTATCACCACGACGATTGGCGCTGGCTCGACCCCCGTTACCCCGAGCTCGAGCGCACCCAGAAGGCGTTCGCCCGCGAGATCGGCACGTGTCCGGTCTGGTTCCGGCCGCCGCACGGCCAGCGCACCCCGCTCATGGCGCGCGTTGTGAAGGATCACGACATGCGCATGGCGATGTGGGACGTCGCGGTGAGCGACCGCGGCAAGAACGATCCGAACGCGATCGCAGCCAAGGTGCTCGCGTCGGTCAAGGGCGGATCGATCATCGATCTGCACGCCGGACTCGACGGAACGTCGACCGCGCACCGGGCCGCGGTCGTCGCGGCACTGCCGCTCATTCTCGACGGTCTGCGCACCCGCGGTCTGCATCCGGTGCGGCTCGACCAGCTCGTCGGCGGCCCCGCGTACCAGTCCTGCGACAGCGCCCGCAGCTGACCCGCGTGCGCGTGCACGCCGGCGACCGCGCCGACGACGACATCGACGACGGCCCGGGCGCGCGAATCGTGCTCGCGCTCCTCGGCGCGGGCTGGGTCGCCGTGCTCGCGTTGTATCTCTCGCATTCGATCGTGCTGTCGGCCGACAGCGTCAACAACCACGTGCACGTCTGGTACATCGCACGCGACCTCTGGCATCACGCACGGCTGCCGTGGCGCATGCCCGTCCTCGCGCACGGCGACGCGTACGCCTACCCCTACGGGTTCGTGAACTGGACCACGGCCGCACTGCTGTGGCCGTTGTTCGGCAACTGGGTGGTGACGCTCTGGACCGCAGTCGGCGCCGTGGGTTGCATCCTCGCGACGTTCACGGCGTTCCCGGAGCTGCGACGCGGTTGGTGGGCCGCCGCGGTGCTCGCCAATCCAGCCATCCTCGAAGGGCTGCTCTTCGGCCAGCAGTCGTTCCTCTGGGGCGCGATGCTGCTGCTCTTCGGCGTGGCCGCGTGGCGCCGGGGGCATCCGGCGTGGGCGGCGATCCTCGTCGGGCTCGGGCAGGCGAACCACGCGGCGATCGTCCTGCCGATGGGTGTGCTCCTCGTGCTGTACTACCTGCCGTTCGCGCCCGACCGGCGCGTGCTCCTGCGTTGGTACGCGCTGTCGTGCGCGATAGCGCTCCCCGCGGTGTGGCTCGTCTTCGCATCGCCGACCGCGGAACAGAGCACCACCGGCTCGCAGGTGACGAACTTCTTCATCACCCTCGGACCGCGCATCCTCATCGTCGGACTGCCCGTGATCTGCGTCTGGGTCCGGCGGACGGGCATCCGCGCGCTTGCGCCCCTCGGGGTCGTCCTCGCGCTCATCGCGCATCTCAGCTTCGAGATCCCCTTGAACGTCGGTCAACAGTGGAGCGCGCTCGCGCATCACGGCACCGAAACCGCGTCGCTCGACGCGTATCTGCGGTCACCGGCGTTCGTTCCCGGCGCGACGTATCGCGTCCTGCGGGGCGGCGACGGCAAGGTGGGCCTCTACCTCGTGCTCCGCGCGGGTGGCGATCTCGATTCCGAGATGTTCCCCGAGAGCATGGCGATCCGCGACTTCCGCGACGTCGCCGACTACGCGACGTTGTTGTGCGACCGGGGCGTCGACCAGGTCATCCACTACGACACCTACGACAGTGGGCGCCACACCAACGAAGGGGAGATGATCGACGCGCTCGAGGTGCAAGCCACCGCCGGAGTGCGGCTGCGTGTGATCGCCGGCGGAACCGGCTGGAAGGTCGATGCCGTCGACCGGGTGACGTGTCGTCCGCACGGTGGCGCCACTTCCGCGGAATGAGGGTTGGCGCCGCGTAGCGTGGCCGCGTGCAGGACGAGCAACCCGCGAACGGCGACCAACCCGTCAAGGGACAACCGCGCTGGATCGATCTCCGCGATCCGGACGAGAAGACGCTGCGCGCCGCGCTGCCACCCGGCATTCACGAGACGGCCATGGATCGGATCCTGTTGCCCGCCCGCCCGGAGCCCCGGCCCCGGTTGGAGAGCCACGGCACCTACATCTTCGGAGTGCTGGCCTTCCCGGCCGTGAGCGCCGCCGGAGTCGTCGTGTTCCAAGAGGTCGATGTCATCGCGAACCTCGACGTTCTCGTCACCATCCGCAAGACGCCCGTCGGCCACACCGCCTGCGAGTTCGACGACGCGCGCAACGCCGCGCTGCGCAATGGTTCACCGCCCGGCCTGTGTCTGCACATCGTCGTCGACGAGATCGCCGAGCGCTTCCTCACGATGGTCGACGGTTTCGACGAGAACATCGACGAGCTCGAAGACCATGTGACCGACTGGCCCGCGCCGCGATTGCGCGAGAACATCTCGAGCATCCGCCACGACATCCTGCACGTTCGACGCGTGCTCGCGCCGACCCGCGACGCGGCCCGCGCGGTGCTCGATGATCGCACCGAGCTCGACGGCGACGTCTCGCTCTTTCCCCGCGACATCGAGCTCCGCTTCGCCGACGCGTACGACAAGTTGCTGCGTGCAACCGACGGCCTCGACCTGGCGCGCGACCTGCTCGCGGGCGTGCGGGATTTTCACCAGGCGGAGATCGCGAACAACCAGAACGAGGTCATGAAGCGGCTCACCGTCGTGGCCTCGATGCTGCTCGTGCCGACGTTGATCGCCGGCATCTATGGGCAGAACTTCCGGCACATCCCCGAGCTCCAATGGTCGCAGGGCTACGGATTTTCGTGGGCATTGATCGTCCTGACGAGCGCGCTGCAGTTCTGGTACTTCCGGCGCAAACGCTGGATCTGACCCTCTCGACATTGGCCGAAGTTGTCCTAATCTGGCGCGGAGACGGTGCGCGTGAGGTGCGTCCCGCAGTCAAGAGAAGGTACGGCTGGTGACAACTGGAACGGTGAAATTCTTCAACGCCGAAAAGGGCTACGGCTTCATCTCGCTCGAAGAGGGCGCCAAGGACGTGTTCGTCCACTACTCCAACATCCAAGGCACCGGATACAAGACGCTCGAAGAAGGTCAGAAGGTCGAGTTCGATGTCGCACCTGGCCGCAAAGGCGACGAAGCCCAGAACGTGCGCCCGGTCTGAACTCCGCAAGTTCGATCACATCGCTTTGCGAGACGAAGCCGCCGGCCTGCCGGCGGCTTTGTTCTTTTCGCGGCCGGATGCGAAGCTCCCCGGGTGCTGAACGACGTCTCCACCGCCCTCATGCCCGCGGCCGTCTACATCGGCGACGGCGGCATCGAAGTTCAACAGCTCCCCGTTCCCGCGCTCGGCGCGGCGGAGGCGTTGGTCGAGGTCTCGCACTGCGGCATCTGCGGCACCGATCTGCACCTCGTGCTCGAGCGCTACGCGCGTCCGGGCTCGGTACTCGGACACGAGTGGTCGGGCACGATCGCCGCGGTCGGCTCCGACGTGTCGGGCTGGGAGATCGGCGCGCGCGTGGTGCTCGATCCCACCCCCGGGTGCGGTGAATGCCGGGCATGCCTGCGCGGTCGCCCCGCCGTGTGCCTCCGCCGCGAGCCGCCCGATCTACTCGACTTCTCGCGCGGCGCGTTCTGCCGTTACAAGCTGGTGCCCGCGGCGCGCCTCGTTCGCATCCCGGAATCGCTTCCGACCCGCGCCGCCGCGCTCACCGAACCGACCGCGATCGCGCTCCACACCGTAAATCTCGCGAACGTCACACCCGACGACCGTGTGCTCGTCACCGGCGGCGGCCCCGTCGGCCTACTGACGGTTGCGGTCCTGCGCAGCCGCGGCGTGACCGACATCGTCGTATCCGAGCCTGCACCGGCGCGGCGCGAGCGCGCGCTCGCCGTGGGCGCGACCAGAGTCGTTGCACCCGAGGAGCTGCCGCGCGCGCAGATGGGACGCACCGTCGAGGCGCCGTTCACGGTGGCGTTCGAGTGCTCCGGGCACGCGGCGGCGGCGGAGTCGGCGCTCGACCAGCTCGACTACGCAGGAACGTTCGTCTTCGTCGGCACCGGTAACGCTCCCCCGCGCGTGAACCACAACCGGGTCATCGTGTTGGAGCAGACGCTGATCGGTGCGTACAACTACGACGCCGCGGGCTTCCGTCCCGCGCTCGAGTTGCTCGCGTCGGGGATGCTTCCGCTCGACCTCCTGATCGAGCCGCTCGACATCGGTCTCGACGAGGTACTGCCGACGATGCACCGGCTCGCGGCCGGTGAGCTCCCGGGCAAGGTCATGGTCGCGCCCCGGTCGTCGTCGGACGGAACGGGTTCGACTGAGGGATCCGCGTGACCGGGCGACCGACGCTCAACCACGTGGCGATCAGCCTCGACCCCGCGGTGCTCGACGCGCCGGGCCGCGCCGACGTGCTCGCCTTCTATGGCGACGTGTTCGGTTGGACCGAGGGCGACAACACGGGCGAGGCCGGGAACCCGCTGATCCTCTACACGGGCGCCTTCGGCCAGTTCGTGTATCTCCTACCGGCCGATCCGCCGCTGACCGCGCCGCCGCTCGACCATTTCGGGATGCAGGTCGAGACGCTCGACGAGCTCCATGCGATCGTCGAACGGGCGAAGGAGCATATGGCCGGCGACGAACGGGTCCGCGTCATCGACGTGCACTCGCGTACGACCCACGGCGCCACGCATGCCTACACGCTGACGAGCGCGTACATCGGCTTCGTCCTGCCGTTGATGGTCGAGCTGCAACACATCGAGCGCGTCGAACGCTGAGCCGCGGCCGGACTACAGCTAGCGCGTGAGCGCGGCGCTGCGGATCTCGTAGACGTGTTGGAGCAGCGTGATGAGCGCCGTCTTCACCGACTCACGATTCCTCGCGTCGCAGTCGACCACGGGAATGCCGTCGCCGACGCCGAGCGCCTCCCGCACTTCCGGGATCGGGTAGTGATACGAATCGACGAAGTGGTTGACCCCGACCACGAAAGGCGTGTTGCGCGCCTCGAAGTAGTCGAGGGCCACGAAGCTGTCGGCCAGCCGCCGGGTGTCGGCGAGCACGACCGCGCCGAGCGCGCCGTCGCAGAGGTCGTCCCACATGAACGCGAAGCGCTCCTGGCCGGGCGTGCCGAACAGGTACATGACCAGTTGCTCGTCGACCGTGATGCGACCGAAATCCATCGCAACGGTCGTGGTGACCTTGGCGTTGACGAGCGACGCGTCGTCGACGCCCTTCGACTCGGTCGTCATCGCCGCTTCGGTCGTCAGGGGTGGGATCTCCGAGACTGCCGACACGAACGTGGTCTTGCCGACGCCGAAGCCACCCGCGACGACGAGCTTGACCGACGTGACCTTGCGCGCCCGCGGCGCCGATACCGCGCCACCGGCGCTCGACTCAAAGTGCCCGGACACGTTCGATCATCCTCGTGAGGGCCGAGAGCTCGATCTCGACCGGGTCGCTGTACGTGGTCTCGAGGCAGCGATCGTCGACGAGGTCGCTGACGATGACCATCGCGACGCCGAGCGGGATACCGAGCTCGGCCGCGATCTCCGCGATCGAGATCGGCTCGTAGCAATAGTCGACGATGCGCGCACGCTCGAAGTCGAGGTCGTCGCGCGGCCTGCCCACGGTCTGCACCATCGTCTCCATGCGGAGCGACGAATCGGTCGCGCGCGTCCGGCCGCCCGTGATGACGAACGGACGGACGAAGTCGTGAGCCGTCGCGCGGGGCGGAAGCTCCTCGGTCATCGTGCGACTTTCACTGGAGCACGCTCTCCTTCAACTCCGCGACGAGCGAAGGACTCAACGCGGCGCCCACGCGCTCGACGAGCAGCGTCATCTGATACCCGACCGCACCGACATCGCAGCGGCGATCCGCGACGACACCGAGCGAGCTGCCGTCGGAGACCGACGACACGAACAGATAGCCCTCTTCCATCGCGATGATGACTTGTTCGAGCTCACCCAATGCGAAGCAACGCGCCGTGCTCTCGGCGAGGCTCGTCATGCCGGCGATGATCGCCGAGAGCTGTTCCGCGCCGGCGCGTTCGAGCGAGCTCGACATCGCCATCAAGAGCCCGTCCGACGACACCGCGACCGCGTCAGTCACACCCGGGGTCGAGTCCACGAAGCTCGAGAGCAACCAATTGAAGTTTCGAACGTCGGCACTGGCGCTCACGGCGCTCGCTCCGTCAGATTGCACCGTCAATGCCCTCTCCGATCATCGATACCAGCTTCTTCACGAGCCTGTTCGGCCGCCGCGCGGAAGGCTGCGAAGAATGCGAACCGTTCACCACTTCCGGCCGAGCCGTCACCGGCTCCGGTGTTCGGCGCAGGCGCGCCGGATCCACCTTCCGGGACATGGGCGCCGTTGGACACCGTCGGCGCCGCGGGCCCGTTGGGCTGCTCCGTCGAGCCGTTGCGCGACGGCAAGGGCGCGGCGGGCGCAGCCACCTGGGTCGGCGACGCAGCGGGCGGGGCGACCGGGAGCGGTGCGGGCGCGGGTCGTTCGCGCGCCCAGGGCGTCTCGAGCCGCGAGTTGCGCCGACCCCGCTTGGGCAGACGCTGGGGGATCAGGTCTTCCGAGAACGGCGAGCCGGTCCCTGGTTCGGCGGGACGACCTGCGGCAACGTCGACGGCCTGAGCCACTTCGGCGAACGATGCGCGCCGGTCGGGCGCGACCGTCGTCGGACGATCGGGGTCGGGCGAGGGCGCGGTGTCGGCGGAGGACGCGGCGCGTGCGACCGATGCGTCCGCCGGGGCGGGCGTCGACATCGGCGTCGCGCCACGCAGGTCGGCGAACGAGCCGATCCCCAGGCGAGGGCGCGCGGGCGGGGCCGGTTCGGGAGCGACTTCGGGCACGGTCGGCGTCGAATGAGCCGTCCAGTCCGCGACCGGTACGTCGCGCTCCGGCGGAGCCGTCACGTCGATCTCGACGGGGACGTCGGCGGGTGTGACCGCGGCCACGGGCGCGACGTCTGCATCCGTCGGGGCCTCGGGGGCGACCGGCGGGGCGGGCACCGAAGCCCGGAACGCGATCGGGGCCGCGGGCTCCCTCGCCGGCTCGGGCTCGGGCCTGGGCGCCGGCGCCGGCGGGGTGACCACCGCCGGTGCAGGCGGAGCGTCTGACGGGGCCGGACTTGCAGGTTCGGCGACGGGCCCGCGGCGGGGCAGCGCCGGCGCGGGACGGTCGATTTCTTCGCTCGCCGCGGGCGGTGTCTCGACCACCAGCTCGTCGACCGCGGGCGCGGGCGCGAGGCCGAGCAGCACTCCCGGCAACGCGACCATCGCCGTCAGGCCGCCGGCGGGCGAGGCCGCGAGATGCACCGTGAGACCGTGACGGGCCGCGAGTTGCGCGACCACGTAGTGACCGAGGAACCGGGACGGCGCGAGGGTCAATGCATTCGCCGACGAGATCAGGCTGTTCGCCCGCTCGAGCTCCTCCTCGTGCATACCGATGCCGGAATCGACGATCGTGATGACATAGCCGTGGTCGTCCCGGCGTCCGTAGACCTCGACGTCGGCATCGGGCGGCGAGAACGACAATGCATTCTCGACGAGCTCGGCGATCACGTGGCTCACGTCGGCGGCCGCCGCGCCGTCGACACGCGCGTCGTCGACGTGACGGAGACGAACCCGCCGGTAACCCTCGACCTCGCCGAGCGCGCCGCGCACCACGTCGCCCATCGCGACCGGCGCACTCCACGTGCGGGGCGGAGCCAGGCCTGCGAGCACGAGCAGCGACTCCGCGTTGCGCCGCATGCGCGTCGCGAGGTGATCGAGGCGGAAGAGGTGCTCGAGCGTTTCCGGATCCGACTCGTCGTTCTCGAGCTGGCTGATGAATTCGAGCTGGCGGGAGAGCAGGTTCTGGTTGCGACGGCCGAGGTTGACGTACGCGTCGGCGATGCTGCGCCGGAGTGTCGCCTGCTGGACGGCGAGCGAGACGGCGCTGTCCTGCACCTTGTTGAGGGCGACCTCGACGTCGTGCACCTCGCCCCCCGCGTACACCCGCACCGGAGCGACCTCGGGTTGGACGACCGTCTCGTTCACGGGCGTCTCGAGGATCTCCTGGACCGCGGCGGGAAGGCGTTTGCCGGCCATCGAGGTCGCCTGGTCGGCGAGCGCGCGCAGCGGGCGCGTGATCCAGCGGTTGGTCAGGTAGAGCAGCGCGATCGCGAGCAGCACCGAGGCCGCGGTGATAGCGATCCAGTTGCGCTCTTCGTCCTGCGCCGCCGACGTCAAGCTGATCGACTGCTCCGAGACGATCCCGGCCGTGTTGCTCTGCGCGATGTGGAGCAGCTCGATCGAGTCCGGCCGGACCTTCAACAGGTTCAGGAGATTCGCGCTCAGCGGGTGGCGGGCGGCGTTCTGGAGCTGAGCGACCGCCTTCTTGCGCGCCGGAGCGTCGAGTGCCGCCGAGATGGCGCGGTCGTAGGGACCATCGGCGCGGACCTGGAGATCGGCGTCGCCCTGCGCCTGACGATCTGCCAAACGCTGCACCTCGAGCAGCGCCGCGGGATCACGCGTCATCGCCGCGAGGCCGACCTTGATGCCGACGCCCGATTCGGTGTCACTCTGGCGTGCGATCGCGTTCAGGAGCTCGGCGCCACTGCGCAGTTGCGAGTCGTCGATCGTGGCGCCGGAACGTTGGTCGGCGTCGAGCAGCCGTCCGATCAACGCCGTGTACCGGTCGAAGATGATCGTCGCGTGCTTGGCGTTCTCCGGCGTGGAAGCCCGCGTCGCGTTGTCCTCGGCCTGTTGGCGCAGCCCGACAAGTGCGGCGCTCACCTGCGAGAGGGGATAGTTGCCGGCCGCGGCACCACCGATGTTGCGTAGCAGCGAGCGGAAAGTCGAAAGCGCGAGGTCGGAGCGCGCGGTGACCTGCGCGGAGTTCTTGGCGTCCTTGGGCGCCACGAGGTTCTGCGCGCCGATGGCCCGCAGCGACTCGAAGTCGCGCTCGTTCTCCAGGGCGTTCAGCAAGCCGGCCGGACCCGTGGCCGAGGTTGCCAGACCGGCCTGCAGCTTCACCTGGGCGGAGGTGGTGTACGCCGCGCGTGCTTGGAGTGCGGCAAAACTGGCCAATGCCGCGAGCGGCACCGCCAAGGTCGCTGCCAACTTCGTCCTGATCGTCAGCTTGCGTTTCACCAGCGATCCTTCGCCCCGCGCTCTCATATGGCTGTGCGTGGGTTCGTCCGGAAACGGCCCACGGATTGGGTTGTCGGCTCGGACCGGCCCCTCCCTAAGCCTGATGTCACCGTCGGTGAACAGAAGTTGGCCGTGGGGTCGATGCGGAGGCGGCGAATCGGGCGCATCCGGCAAACGGATCACGCCGGCGGATCGCGTCACGCGCTCGGCGGGCGCGTGAGAGAGACGCTTGTCACACTTCGCTACGTGGCGCGCCGCAACAGGGTCTAGGGCTGGTCGTTCCGCAAGACGCCCTCTGATCCCGACGGGAGGACTGACGGTGACCCAACCACCCATGCGCCTGGCGGCGACCGTCATCAGCGCGGACGATCCCCGCGGGCTCGCCGACTTCTATCAGTGTCTGCTCGGATGGATCAGGCTCGATCGGCATAGACCTTCAACCGATCCAAGAAGTGGCGAATTTCCCTTTGTTTATAAGGGATATTCGACTATAGTCGAACATATGTTCGTTACGGCGGAGTCGATCGCAGCGAAGCGCAAGGTGATCGACGCGCTGGAGGCCGACTGGCTGCAGGACCTCGCCGAATACGCGCGCTCGGGCGACTGGCAGACGGCTGGATACTTCAACGTCGCATCCGCGCTGCGGCACACGGCGCGGATCGATCAGGGCGTCGCCCAGGGTTACGTCAACCTGGCTCGCAAGTTGGACGCCTTGCCGTTGGTGGCGGCCGCGTTCGCCGCGGGCGACATCTCTCTTCGCCACGCGCAGGTGATCGCGAAGGCGACAACCACCAAGCGGGCCGCCGCGATCTCTCAGGTCGAGGACAAGCTTGTCGACATCGCCCGGCAACACGCACCCAGGGAGCTCTCGGGGGTCTCCGATCGCTCACCGACGCGATCGACGGTGATGGTGGCGCGGCAGCCGACGACGAGGCGTACGACGCAAACGCGCTCTACGTGTCGAGCACGCTCGACGGAAGGTGGGACATCAGGGGCACCTGCGACCGGCTGACGGGCGAGGTGATCGTGGCGGCGCTCGACGCGCGCATGGCATGCGATCGACAGAAGCACGATGCTCGCCGCGCCCCCGCCCGGCGCATGGATGCCCTCTTCGAGATCTGTCGCCGGCCACTGGATGCCGGCGAGCTCGGCGA